>JAHDFA010000011.1 GCA_020628495.1 Hellea sp. | reverse complement strand
GGTGAACCTCTACTCATGAACATGAGACGCGATTTGTCAAAGCGCATTTGTGCATAGGCGGATGTGGGATATGATTGGATGCTGGCTCCTCCTCATAGGATCAAATTTTGAACGCTATGTGGAGGAGGAGTTACATTTTTGAACTTTGGCCTGAAGGCCGGGCAAGCCTTCAGACAGTCGATTAAAATATGATGTTAAATGTTTCAGAGCAAAGGCTAGCACTGCCACTTTCACACACAGCGTATTGATAGCTACCACCGCCCTTCACGCCAATATTATCCGTGAAGCTGCCATCATTATTTGTGGTGGTAATAATCCTACCATCTCTGATGATATCAACATTCGAACCTGATGTGCCGCTCCAAGTGATATCTACGGTTTGTTGGCCTTTGACTTTATATCCAGTGCCAGAGGCGGATATTGGACTTCCGACCAGTGTCGTGGCCGTAACTTCGTCTGTGCAAGTTACGCTGGATCCGCCGGAATTAAACGAACTAACAGTATAAAAATAAATTGTCGATGGGGCTGCTGAGTTGTCTACAAACGATGTCTCATCCGCAGATGTTGTCCCAACAAGATTTGTCCCACAACTTCCTGCTGTTTGACTCCGCCAGACTTCAAATCCTAGCTCGTCCGAAGAATTATCCGTAAAACTCAAGGCTACGGAATTTGCAGTTACAGTTCCAACCGATAGGTTAGACGGCGCATTGGGCGGCGTAGCGGGGATTGTATTTGATGTGATGATCAGTGAATCGATAGAAATAGAATCGGTGGTTTCACCCTGTACCTGCTCGGCGTCTGTGACGCGAACTACGATATTTCCGCTTGTCGATGACGGAAAAACAAAACTCTGTTCATTGCTCTGGGACTGACTGTTAACAACGAACATTTCAGTCCAACTTGCGCCGCCATTCGCACTATATTCGAACAGAGCGCCTTCTGTCCCTGATACATAGGCATTCGCTTTCATTGTGACGCCGCCCGCACCGCCAGTGACATTAAAATTATAGCTATGAGAATATGATTGTGAGCGACGTCTTTTCGGACCGCCTGAACTGACCTCGGTGATACGCTGAACAGATCCGTCATTGGTATGTGTGTTTGGATAACTGCCAGTAACTGTACCGGATCCAAGCGTCTGACTAATTGCGACATCCTCAATTTGGTTCGGCAAGCTATCTGTTGTAGCTGAGCTTACATTTGAGTAGTCGGAGGCGCCGGCACTATTGCTGGCTCTTACGCGATAGTAATAGGTTGTTTCTGCGTCTAATCCAGAGTCAGTATAGCTAATTGTGCCAGAGCCGAGATTGGCGATTTCTGTGAAACTTGCGCCGTCAGTTGAGCGCTCTACCGTGAAACGGGTCTCATTATCTGAGTTGTCACTCCATGACAGTGAGATCGTAGAGGCGCTATTACTCACGCTATTTAATCCCGATGGAGCGATTGGTGTCGTTATAGTCGCACCTTGGCGGAAGCTTGCTACATAAGCAGCCGATTCATTCAATGTTCGCGCATTGAATGTCCCGCGATCTGGATTTGTGTTGGGGTCCGTTCCTTGTGGCACACCATTAAATAAAACATTCGGATTGGAATACCGCCCAACACGGGAAGCACCTGTACAGCCATATGACATGATAGTTCGGAAATAGGGTGCGCCAAAATCTTCGTCGCTTCCGTCTGCGCAACGTTTGAAACCATAATTATAAGCGCCGACCGTACCACCGGAATGTTGATCTCTATCGTGTAAAGCGCCCTGATTATGCCCAATCTCATGCGCTAATGTACGATTGCCTAGCATGCAGCTTTCATCTGTGACGCTAAAAGCTGATGACGGTGCTGCTGGTGAATAGGCAATGCCACAACCTGTACCATCCATGATCAATGCGACTAGGTCAGCTCCATCCTCTTCTCGCCAACCATGAACCTCGTCCATAATACCATCACTACTGCTTCGTAAGGCAGATAAGGCCGTGCCTGTGGCGACGCCAGTATCTGCATAGTTTACGAAGCGCATGCTTGTGATATTCATGAAAATATCAATTTCGCTCTCTGCATAGGCTTGGTTCATTTGTGAAATGGAGGTGACGATATCTGCCTCCAATTGGTTACAGCTCGCATTGGTACTGTTAGCTGCGGCGTCACAAGCGGCCTGCGTATAAACCATTAATATATCTTGTTGAACGGCTTCATTGGAAATATTGTCTTGGAGCGGTTGGAATTGAGTTTGTCCTTCGCCATCAGGTAGACCGCCAATGTCTTCATTCGGTAGATTATCAAGATTGAGTTTCGAAAGTGATTGCGTCTCACTCATATCGCCAGAAATGCGATAGGTCCCATTTTGGAGAGATATTGTACCGGAATACATACCTTTGTGCGATGTAATGAGGAGTTCGCCGCCATCGGCTCCTTGTATGCGTCCTGTCCAGACAGATGTGCCTTTTTGACGGCTTATATGGTTTCGTTTGGCCGTATAATTAATACCGTTTAGCTCAAAGTTCAGCTCGGTCTGACTCATGAAGCTTGGGTTTATTTTTACATTACGTGAATTCAAATTTTTGGAATTCGATGAAGTAATTACACTGCCTTTAAATGTGAATAAGTCAGCTGCGTAAGCTGATGATGTCATTAGAGTAAGTGATAGAATACTAGCTGCACTCACGCTCAACAGTTTATTTTTTAATATTGATTCAGCCATTTTGGCCTCCCCTTGACGGTATTGTCTTGATCTTCCCCGATGGAATATACTCGACGAAATGAATGAGGCTGAAATATGGCGACCCACAAAATATAGCTAAGATAAGAAAATTTTCTAGATATTTCAGAACTTTAAAGTTGTGTTGAGGTCAATTTCAGCTGTGCCATGTCTAATGATTAAAGGCCCTAAGGTTGAAACAGACTGCACTTCCAAATCGTTTTAATCTAAATTGAGTTATTCCGGCGCGCCGAGCAGCCAATTAAACCGTCTCACACGTTTAAATCCGGTCAATCCGGCTTTGTTATAAGGATCCTCTTCCAGCCAAGTCTCGACGGTCTGCAGACTATCCGCGCTGACAATCAGCAAGCTGCCGCGCATATCGCCTGCGTCGTCCAGCCACGGACCTGCGGAGATGAGTTTCACCGTCGGATGATTGAGTGCCCAGTTCAAATGATCTTCCCGTGCGCCCATGCGGACATCCAAACTGTCGGCTTTGTCTTCGGTGTAAATCAGAAAATGCGTCATGATTTTGGACCTTTCTTGCCATAGCCGGATTTTGGGGCTGCGTTGGCTGCATCGCTGTCCAGCGGCCAACGCGGACGAGCAGGTGCATCATAGGTGTCGATCAATCCGGCCGCTAAACGTTCTGCTCCCGCCAGCGCGATCATAGCGGCATTGTCGCCGCAAAATTTAAGAGGCGGCGCAATGAAATCGAACGCGCGCGATTGGGCGAGGCTTTTTAATCCGGCGCGTAGCTCCGTATTGGCGGCCACTCCGCCCGCCACGACGAGACGCGCTTGACCCGCTTCGCCTGTCCTCTGGCGGTAAAGCGTCATGGCTTGGCCGACCCGGTCCAACATGGTCTCCGTCATAGCACGTTGGAAGCTGGCGGCGAGGTTGGCTTTGGCTGTGTCGGATTTATCACTGACGTCCCAAGCGCGGGCGACGGCCGTTTTCAACCCGGCGAAAGAAAAATCCGCATGGTCGCGACCCTTCATTGGGCGAGGCAGTTTTATGGCCTCTGGATTGCCGCGTTCGGCCCATTGCTGAACTTTCGGCCCGCCGGGAAATCCTAACCCCATCACTTTCGCGGTTTTGTCAAAGGCCTCACCCGCCGCGTCATCAACCGTGCTGCCAAGGCGGTCATAATCACCGAGACCTTTGACGGAGAGTAGTTGTGAATGCCCGCCTGAAACTAAAAGCAATAAATAGGGAAAGGGGCAGGATTCCGTCAGGCGCGGGGAGAGCGCATGACCTTCCAAATGGTTTACAGCCATCAGTGGCTTGCCCAGCGCCATGGCCAGACCTTTTGCCCCCATCAATCCGGTAATCACGCCGCCAATCAACCCCGGTCCGGCCGTCGCGGCAATGCCGTCTATTTCATCCCAGTTCTGCCCAGAGGTTTTCAAGGCCTTTGAGATGATCGACTCGATTTTACGCATATGCGCGCGGGCCGCGATTTCAGGCACAACGCCGCCAAAGGGACGGTGTTCTTCGTCTTGGCTGGCGACGATATTTGACAGCAAATCAACCTGTCCATCCGGGTAATAGCGCAAGACGCTGGCCGCCGTTTCATCGCAGGAGGATTCCAAGCCTAAAACGGTGAGCGGGCTATCTTGTTTTGCGGCGGATTTCAGGGCATTGGCCATGTCGCTGACCTAAGGACTGACGCGACATTATGCAATCACCCCCGCTCATTATTGGCACACGCGGCTCGCCTTTGGCCCTTTATCAAGCCAATTTGGTGCAACGCCTCATTTGCGAGGCTTCGGGGCGCACCCCGCAAGAGGTCATTATAAAAATTCTGAAAACGAGCGGGGACACGATTAAAGGTGAGCTAAAGGATTTTGGCGGGAAGGGCTTATTCACGCGCGAATTGGAATTGGCGCTGCTGGACGGGTCTATCGACTTGGCCGTGCACTCGATGAAGGATGTCCCAACTGTGGGGCATGAAGATTTGGTAGTCAGCGCCATTCTCCCCCGGGCTGATGTGCGCGATGCCTTTATATCCGTAAAACATAAATCGATTGCCGACCTTCCCAAAGGCGCATTGATTGGCTCGGCCAGCTTGCGCCGCCGCGCCCAACTCGCGGCTATAAGACCCGATTTGGAATTTTGTCTCTTACGCGGAAATGTCGGAACGCGTTTGCGAAAATTGGAAGAGGGTGTTTGTGACGCCACTATGTTGGCCTGTGCGGGTCTGCGCCGTTTGGAACAAGTTGAGCGCATTACGGAGGCGGTTGAAACGGATGTGATGTTGCCTGCACCGGCCCAAGGCGCGATTGGGATCGAAATTCGCCGTGACCGCGAAGATTTACAGGCCATCATTAGCCCCCTCAATGACCGCGCAGCGGAACTCGAAATTACGGCAGAGCGGGCGTTTCTGCGCGCCTTGGACGGCAATTGCCGGACACCGATTGCTGCGCTGGGTCGATTTGATGGTGAGACGCTCACGCTGCGCGGAGAGATATTGGCGAAAGACGGCTCATTGCGCGTCGGGCATGAAGCATCCGGCAAAGTCGTCAAGGCCATTGACGCCTATGATTTGGGTTTCAAAATGGGAGAGGCCGTCCGCTTAGAAGTCGGCGGACGCATTACCTTTGATGACTAAACTCTGGGTCACCAGAACGCGCCCCGCCGCAGATGAAAGCGCTGAAAACTGGCGCGCCGCAGGGTTTGAGACCTTGGTGGAACCGCTTTTGAAAATTCAGCTTGTGGCGCATAAGCCACTTCCAAAAACTGACGTGGTGATTTTCACGTCAAAAAATGGCGTCGACCATGTCTTGTGTGGCGGTCAACGCGCCATTTGCGTAGGGGATGCAACCGCTGCTCACGCCAGACAGGCCGGTTTTTCAGACGTCATTTCCGTCGACGGGACGTCTGCCGATGTGACAGCTTGGGTGCGGGCAAATATGGATAGAAAGCGAACTATCACCCATGTTTCGGGTTGGCATGTCCGCGGGTCTATCATTGAGGATTTGCTGGCCGATGGGTATCCTGCCCGTCGGGTGAAAGTTTACCGCTCCATACCAAGGCCTGTCTGGCCCGAAATACGGGCTGATATTGTCGCGCTATATTCGCCGCTGGCCGCACAGGTTTTCGCTGAATTGGCGAAAGGGGGCACATTATCAGGCCTGTCCGCCATTTGTATCAGCCAAGCCGCTGCCGATGAGCTGGCTGGATTGTCTCTGAAATCCGTTCTTATCGCGTCCCGTCCGCGGGAAGATGAACTGATTATGGCTGCGAATTTAGCTTAGACGCAAACCCTTGAAGTCAGGGGGGCAAGCAACCTAAGTTGGTCTTATGGATTATGAAGACATGATCGAGGAAAACCCTGAGCCCGCGGAAGATCCGGCAGAGCCCATTGAGGAGCCGGATATTGAAGAACCGCGCCCAAAATCGCCTTGGAAGGCATTCATTTTAACAGGTTTGATCGCAAGTTTGATTGGCGCTGCGGGTGGTGGCTATGGCGTCTATGCGGGGTTAAAGCATTTTTCCCCGCAAGCTAAAGCCCAGCCGCAGGTAGATTTGTCGCCTTTGGAGGCCACACTGGATCGTCTGGCTAACCGTGTCACTGCGGCGGAGAGACAGGTTGAGACTCTAAAGAGTCGTCCGGTCACTGAGGCAGAACCCGTCGATTTATCCGACATTAAAAAACGTATTGCTGCGTTGGAAAATGCCCCGTCCCCGGAAATTGACCCGAGCGCTTTGTCCGCATTGCAAGCGGCGCAAGAGGACGGCTTTGAGTGGCCTGATGTCTCGACTTTGGAAGAGCGGATTGCAGCCTTGGAAACCGAATCGGCGGCACCTGTTGAGACTGCTGTTCCGGACGAGCTTTTGGACCGCCTCGCGTCTTTGGAAGCCGAGATTGAGACGGTGAAGACTGTGCAGCCTGACAATAAAGCTGTGTCTGAAATAGTGACAAAATCAATTTCTGACATAAACACACGCCTGTCCGCGCTGGAAAACCGTCCAGCTCCCGCTCCGACGATTGAGCGTGTCTCCATTTTGGCCTTTCCAAAAACGCAGATGATGGACGCCGTCGAAGCGAATATGGAGGGCGGGCTGTTGAAGAAGACACTTTCCCGCCATATTCGCGTTAAAGATAATGACGATCCGCTGACCCTGATTGAGGGGATTGAAGCGGATATAAGCGAGGGTCGCTTGGCCGCTGCGGCCAAAAAATTTGAACGTTTGCCTTCACCCGTGCGCGCTGCCGGGCAGGCATGGTATGACAGTGTGAAAGCCAGTTTATGACCAAATATGTGATTACAATTCTCGGCTTTCTGGTCGCCTTGCTCTTATTGTTATTTTGGGTCGGTGGGGATGCCTATCTGACCCTGAACTCTTCGGCGACATCAGGCATATTGGCATTTGGTGAAATCCAATTCTCTTGGCAGGCCGTCATTGTTGCCGCTGTGGTCGGGACGCTCGGCCTTATCGGAATATGGTCGCTTTTCCTCTGGCTCTGGCGTTTGCCGCGCCGCGTCAAATCCGGCGTTGGATTGCGCCGCCGCAACCGTGCATTGGACGCGATGGAAGAAGCTCTCCTGGCGGGCGCGGAAGGCGACGTCAAAAAAGCGCGTAAAAAGGCAGAAGTCGCCCGCAATCTCATCGGGTCCACGGAGTTAGGTCGGGTAATTTCCGCGCTTTCCGCGGAAGCCTCAGGCGACCGCGACGTTGCGGTGGAACATTATCAGGCCATGCTGGAAAGCGACAAGACCCGCGCCACGGGTCAGCGCGGTCTGGCGCAAAATATGCTGGCAACGGGCGATTTACCCGGCGCGATTGAACAATCCCGCGAAGCCTATATTGCTAACCCGGATGCCCGCTGGGCCTTCGACACATTGTTCAAAGCCGAAGTCGCCAATCATCAATGGATAGATGCAGAGGAAACCTTAGGCACCGGGGAACAACGCAAACATGTTGAGAAAAATATCGCCCGCCGCCGCCGCGCTGTTCTGAATACGGCCGAAGCTGATCGCCTGCATGATGAAGGGCGTAATAGGGAAGGATTGGAACTAGCCGTCAAAGCGGCCACATTGGCACCCGAATTTGCGCCCGCGACCGCCCTCGCGGCCAAGCTATATAAGCTGGAAGGCGATCCGAAAGCCGCGTCGAAATTGATTGAGAAAAGTTGGTCTCAGGCCGCACATCCGGCGCTGGCATTGTCATTTCTCGATTTGCTGGACGGGGCAGACGATAAAACACGTGACAAGCGTTTAGCGGCTCTGGTCAAACAGGCGCCTGATCATCACGAAACAAAAATCCTTCTGGCCGAAGACCATTTGCGGCGCGGGGATGCGGTGCAGGCTTGGGCCATCCTTAGCCCGCTTTTACGACAGGAAGAAGCGCCGTCTTCCCGCTTGTGTGTGTTGGCCGCGCAATCGGAAGAACGTTTGAACAACCCAACGGATGCCCGTCTTTGGCTGCAACGCGCTGCAACTGCGCCGCGTGAAGCCGATTGGTCCGACCTTGACCCTAGCGGAGAGAGCTTTGATTACACGCCGCAGGATTGGCGTCGTCTGGTTTTCTCATTCGGAGATACGGGTGAATTAATCCATCCGCGTTTCGACAGCCGCGCGCCTTTGCGTCTGCCCGGCGTGGCGGATATTGCCGAAGCGGTTGAGGAAGAGGAAGAGAATCTAGCTATTGCCAATAATCAGCCGAATGAATCCGGTGCAGCGCCCGTTAAAGGTCAGGATTTGGCAGACCGTTTGGACAGCCTGCTGGACCGTCCGAAAGGCTAGCCAAGATTAGTTTAGAGCCGGGAGAACAATGCCGGGAATTAGATAACGACTTATCCAATAAAGAAGCATGGCGGCGAAGAAAAAGCCCATGTCAAAATTTCCAAGCGGCGGTATAATCCTACGGAACGGCGCGACGATAGGTTCGACAACACTTGCGAGAATGCCGTAGACTTGTCGCGCTGTAGGATTGTGTGGGCTGACGATATTCAAAGTGAAAAGCCAACTCAAAATGACATAGACAAAAAAGATCAACAGGATCAGACTCAGCAAAGGCTGGACGAAAAATTGTATCAAGGAGGCGAGAAGGCTCATAAGTGGGGCTCTATGTAGTTTGGCCCTATCTAGGGAGCGGCTCGCCTCACGGCAAGATGTTTAGGCGTTTTGGGTCGGCACAATACCGCCTTCAAAAAATCAATTTGTCACAGGATTGCCCCATTCCGGTCATCACTCCGACTTAACTCATCTCTAATTCTCAAACTGAGCCAAGCAACAGGAGAAGGGTTGAGCCATGCAGACGATGAGCCTAGTTAGAGCTAAAGAATATTCACCGCGACGTGTCGCGGACCGCGCTGGGGAGCGAACTATGCCTAAAATTTATCTTGTCGATGATGATGAAAACATCCTGACATCCGTGTCCATGTTCTTGGAAAGCGAAGGTTATGAGGTTCGCAAATTCCATGACGGCGTCAGTGCCTTGGAAGCGCTGAAAAGCTCGCCGCCTGACCTGGCCGTTTTCGATGTGAAAATGCCGCGCATGGACGGATTAGAACTACTCCGCCGTCTGCGTCAAACCTCTAACCTACCTGTTATTTTCCTGACGTCCAAAGATGATGAGTTTGACGAAGCGATTGGATTCAATATGGGCGCGGATGATTATATCACCAAACCTTTCAGTCAGCGCTTGCTGGGCGAGCGGATTAAAGCTGTCCTGCGCCGGGCCAAATTGACGAATATTGAACTGCCCGAACCGCAGGAAGGTGATGATAAAGTTATTCGCCGCGGCAAGCTTTTGCTCGATCCAAACCGTCATGCCTGTTCTTGGGACGGGACCGCCGTGCGCTTGACCGTCACCGAGTTTTTGATTTTGGAGTCGCTGGCCAAACGCCCGGGTTATGTGAAATCCCGCGACCAGTTGATGGATGCGGCCTATGACGACCAGATCTATGTCGATGACCGCACGATCGACAGCCACATCAAACGCTTGCGCAAAAAATTCCGTAAAACGGATAAGAGTTTCGATGGCATTGAGACGCTTTATGGCGTCGGCTATAAATATAAAGAGGCTTAACCAGAACGTAAATTCAGGCGAGACCTGAAAGGTCTGACCTGATAGCAGGGTGAGGTATGTCTGAGACTGTCCCATCCGATATGAAGCCCAAGCGTCGCCGCATTAACCGGCGACGCGGCGCACGGCGTTCGCTTTGGACATCGCGCCTGACCCGTAACATATTCTTTTCCAACCTTATTGGCCTCATCATTCTTGTGACGGGGGCGTTGGCGATGAACAGGTTTGAGGCCGGACTCATCAATGCTAAAGTTGATAATATCCGGTCTTTGGCCTCCACAATTACAACGGTTATCGGTGAACAGGCCACCGGCTATGACGGCACGGCTGAATTGGACGTAGAAGGTGCGCGGCAAGTCTTGCGCGGCGTGAATGTGCAGGAAGGCTGGCGCGTGCGTCTGCACAACAAATCCGGTGAATTAGTCGCTGATACGAAAACCTTGGATGATACAATCACCACGGAAATTCTTGATCCCATTCTGGAAGAAATGCCGGTCCGCCCCAAACAAGATATTTGGCGCGAAAATATTAGGGGATGGATCGATGACAAGCTGCATAACTTGCCGTGGCGGAAAGCCAGACGTGACAGCCTTCGCAGAGACTTAAAATCGGAAGTGCGCGCCGGATTGGACGGAGAGGTCAGCTATGGCCCGCGTTTTGACGCCGATGACAATCTCATTGTGACAGTGTCTCTTCCCGTGCAGCGCGTCCAGCAAGTGCTGGGCGTTGTGACTGTTGAAAGCAATGATGTCGGCTCGATCGTAAATGCGGAAAGACAGGCTTTAGCGCCCATTATTGGACTGGCCTTTTTGGCCATGTTTTTGTCATCACTGGCACTGACTCTTTTTGTCAGCCTGCCCATGCGACGTTTGGCACGTGCTGCGGAAGTCGTGACGCGTAGCGCGAAAAAGCGTGACGCTATCCCGGACCTCTCCAGCCGCCGCGATGAAATTGGCGATTTGTCATTGGTTCTGCGGGATATGACTGAAGGCCTCTATAACCGCATTGACGATATTGCGAATTTTGCGGCCGATGTGGCGCATGAAATTAAGAACCCGCTGACCAGCCTGCGCTCTGCTTCTGATACGTTGCGCGTTGCCAAAACAAAAGACCAGCGCGAGAAACTTATAGACATCATCCAACAGGATGTGTCGCGTATGGACCGCCTGATTTCAGATATCTCGAAGGCGTCAAAAGTTGATGCCAATCTAGCGCGGGAGACGGCCAAGACTTTGGATGTCGCAGAAATTGCCGAAAATATCGTCGATTTTTACCAGCAAACCCGAAGCAAGGATGGCCCTGATGTCGTGAATGCCAGCACAATTGATCCTAATTCGCCGATCTATATTCGGGCCTATGAATCGCCTTTTGCGCAAGTTTTGCGAAACCTGATCGATAATGCGCTGACTTTCTCTCCGGAAGACGGCGAAGTTACAGTGACGGCACAAAAAGCGGATCGCCGCGTGATTTTCACTGTTGATGACCAAGGACCGGGTATCCCGCCTGATAATCTGGAAACCGTCTTTGAGCGATTTTACACCCAGCGCCCAAAAGGCGCTAGCTTTGGCAGCCATTCGGGCCTGGGCCTCGCCATTTGCCGACAAATTATCACGGCTCATCGCGGGACAATTCAGGCTGAAAATCGTGTTGATACGGATGGCAATATTTTGGGTGCGCGCTTTACGGTGAATGTCCCGCGTCAGCGTCCTTCAAATGAGGCCTAGGTCCAATTTTAGCCCAGACGGTCTTTAGACGCCCCCAACACGATATGGGATGTGATACTGCCCACCATGGATAATGTGCCCAATCGGTCGGCATGGAACGCCTTGTAAGCCGCAAGGTCAGCCACTTCGACGCGGAGGATATATTCCACACTGCCCGTAATATTATGGCATTCGCGGACTTCCGGTGCGCGGTCCATTGCGGCCTCAAAGGCTAGTGAATCTTTCCGAAGATGCCCGCTCAGTCCGACCATGACAAAAATCACCACGTCCTGACCCAAGGCTTTCGGATCAACAATTGCGCGATAGCCTTTCAGAATACCCCGCCGCTCCAAATCCTGAACACGTCGTAGGCAAGCGGAAGGGGACAGCCCCACCTTTTTGGCCAAATCAATATTACTCATCCGCCCGTCTTGTTGAAGGTGTTGCAATATTCCTGCGTTAAATGAGTCGAGTCGTGGCATATGTTGTTAAATTAGATGTTTTTGAACATAATATGCAAGAAAATTGAGACTGAGTTCGGATAATGAGCCTCACAAAGGAGGTCCCTATGCCGATTCAGACACTTGACCATTACGACATTAGCGAAACCCGCGGGTTTTTATGCAGCTACAGCGCGCCCGACGTGCGCCTATCCGGCGATTGGGCACGCGCGGCAGAGGTCGCCATGCATTTGCCGCAAATGCTCACAACAGGACGGGTGAGGGCACTCTTAGAGCGGGATTTGCCGCTCATTGAAGAGACGGAATTGCAAAAGCTGTCTGATGCTCAGGCGCGTGCGGCCATGGTACATTACAGCTTTATGGTTCAAGCCTATATCTGGGGCGAGGCTGACGCTGCGTCGGTTTTGCCGGAAAGTTTGGCTCGGCCAATCTGCGCTTTGGCAGAGCGTTTGGGGCAGCAACCCCTTTTGCCTTATAGCGGATATGTCCTCGATAATTGGGGATTGCATGACCCGGACGGGCCAATCGATTTATCCAATATTTATGTCATTCAAAACTTTTTGGGCGGACAGGATGAAAACTGGTTCATTCTTGTCCATGTCGCAATAGAGGCCCGGGCAGGCGCAGCTTTGGCACGGATGAAAGACGTGATTGATGCGACGGAAGCGGGCGATGTTTCAAAGCTCACGGATGTATTGAACGAAATTGCATTGGTCTGGTCGGACTTGAAAGATATTTTTGATCGCATGCCCGAACGCTGCGATCCTTATGCTTATTTTGAACGTGTTCGGCCTTATATCCATGGATGGAAAGATAACCCTGCTTTACCGGACGGCGTATTATATGAAGGTGTAAAGGCGCATAATGGCGCGCGGCAAAGCTATCGCGGGCAGACAGGGTCTCAGTCTTCCATTGTGCCGTCTATGGATGCGCTTTTGGGGATTGGACATGCCGCAGACCCTATGAAGACCTATCTGGACGAGCTGCATATTTATCGTCCGCCGGGACATCGCCGTTTTATAGATGATGTAAGGCAGGAAAGCAGATTGCGCGAATTCGTTATCAAAACGGCGAATGCGGATTTATCTCGAGCCTATAATGCCAATGTGCAGGCTGTTGCTGACTTTCGAAGCCGTCATCTGGAATATGCTGCAAGCTATATCAACAAGCAAAGCCGCAAGGCCGCGGGGAATGATACCGATGTCGGAACAGGCGGCACGCCCTTCATGAAATATTTGAAAAAACATCGCGACGAGACCGAGGCTAATCTGGTCCCGACTACGGGCTGAAGGGCATATGTTAATTCCGACAATCTGCCTCAATTAACGCTTCACAGCGCCGACAAATTTTGATTAGGGTGCAAGTCTGACTTCACAGATAGAGGTTTGTCGATTTGATCGGTCTTGTCATTGTTACACACGGCCAATTGGCCATCGAACTCCGCCGCGCGACGGAACATGTCGTCGGACCGCAGGATGCAATGGAAACCATTTGCATCGGACCTGATGACGATATGGAGCGTCGCCGCGCTGATATTCGCTCTGCTGTTGAGCGGGTGGACAATCGCGCCGGTGTCATATTATTAACGGACATGTTTGGTGGCACGCCGTCTAATCTCGCGATTTCCATGTTGCGCGACGGTAAAGTCGAGGTTTTGGCGGGGGTCAACCTGCCCATGCTGATTAAATTAGCCGAAGCACGCGAGTCTGCGACCTTGGAAGAGGCCAGCTTGAAGGCCAAAGAGGCCGGGCAGCGCTATATCGCGATTGCATCCAAAATCCTTGCAGGCGAAAGCTAGGTTTTTATGTCATCGGCGTCTGCCAGATTGACTCTCGTGAATAAGCGGGGCCTCCACGCGCGGGCATCTAATAAATTCATGGAGTGTGTGATGCGTTATAATGCGGATGTGCGCGTCAGAAGTCACAATGATGTCTGCGCAGAAAGCGTGGAAGCCGATAGCGTGATGGAGCTTCTCTTATTAGGTTCTGCCTGCGGCGAAGATATTACCGTCAGCGCCGAAGGACCCGAAGCCGGGGTTGTTGTCGAGGCTCTGACCAAATTGGTGGAAAACGGTTTTGGTGAAGGGGAATGAAGGCGTATTGGCTATGCATCGCGGCTGGGCTGTCGGCCTGTGGTTCAACTTCCGTATTCACGCCGCGGTCGGCATATCCGCCTGATCCATGGGTGAAAGGCTATTCTGACCCCGATGATTGCATTGGCGGAGAGGCGTTGGCGGCTGTCAAATTTGATATGCCTGATTATCCGAAAAGCGCTTTTCGAAACGGGCGGCAGGGGTGGACCATAATACGATTGGATGTGGCGGCGGATGGGGAAACCCGGAATGTGCGTGTAGAGCGGTCCGTGCCAAGCGGAACTTTTGACAAGGCGTCGATTGAGGCTGTTGAGGCTTGGCAATTTCGACCTCCGGCTGCATCCTTATCTGATTGCCGAATACTTTTAAGATATAGGGCAGGACAAGCCAGCCTTGGCGGATAAGCGCGATTTAACATTTAATTTACCATGAGGCGTAAGCAGATGTTCAACCCTCTGCTATAAATCACAACCCATGCGCGAGGTGGGGAAAATCGTGCCGGTCATTTTATCCGGTGGGGCAGGCAGTCGATTATGGCCGTCTTCGCGCATGGCTGCGCCGAAACAAATGCTGCCTCTGGTTACAGAAAAAACAATGATTCAGGAAACAGTTTTGCGGTTTACCTGCGATATGTATCATGCGCCGGTTTTTATTTGTGCGGCGGACCATGAACCTATGATCCGCAAGCAAATGCAGGATATTGATATCGAGATTGGCGGTTTCCTGATTGAACCTTTCGCCCGAAATACTGCCGGGCCAGCGGTTATCGCTGCATTGCATGCACTGTCTTTAGAAAAGGATGCCTTAGTTCTCGTCGTCCCGGCTGACCACCATATAGAAAAAGCGGACGCCTTCCGCCGCGCCGTTGCCGCCTGCGCACCTGTTGCGGCGCATGGTCACCTCATGACCTTTGGAATTACGCCCGAATATGCAGCGACCGGCTTTGGTTATATCCGTAAGGGCGAGACCATGAGCCCGGGGGCGTTCGTAGTCGATAGTTTTGTCGAAAAACCGCCACAAGACGTTGCTGAAAGCTATTTGGAATCAGGTGAGTATTATTGGAATTCCGGGATATTCCTATTCCATGCGCAGACGCTGTTGGAAGAAATGGAGGCTTATTCACCCCGGGTGTCCGGCCCCGCCCGCGCGGCCTATGAAAATGCTATGCTTACGGACGACATCTGGTCATTGGACCCGGAATTTTTTGCCGAGTGCCAGAGCGTGCCCGTTGACAAGGCCGTCATGGAGCACACGCGAAAAGCGGGCGTGATTCCCTGCCAGCTCGGTTGGCATGACATCGGCTCTTTCAAGGCCTTGAAAGATTTGAAGGCCAATCCGCAGGGATTGTCCTTGTCAGGAGATATTCGCCTGTCGCAAACGCGCGATTGTATAATCGAAACAGACGGCCCGCTGGTGGCGGCTGTTGGCGTTGAAAATCTTGCCATCATAGTCAAAGACGGCGCGGTTCTTGTGCTGAATCTCGATAAATCTCAGGACGTCAAAGACATTGTCGCCCAGTTAAAACTGGAAGACGATACGCCCTTCCTTTAATTTGGCATTGATGCCGCTTTAAAATTTCCGAATTCGACTACAATCGCTCCTTTCGCAACCGCCTGTGATTCTATAGACCCCGACTCATTGATGCATAGAGTGAGGCTCAGCTTGAGCCTTTAAGGGGAAATCGTCCATGTTTGCAGGTGCCGACATCATGACATGGGTGGGATTGGGCGCTGTGATTGTGGCCTTTGTCGCCGTCATGTTCGCATTGCGCCTGTCTTTGCGAGAGGGCGCCGCCGCATCGCGCTGGAAAACGAAAGCCACCGATTTGGATCGGCGTTTAGGCTCTTATGACGCCATAATGGGCGCATATCCCGGTCTGATTTTGGTGTGGGAGGAAAATACCGTTACGAGCGACACAGGCTGGGGTAATCCAAAAGTCTTGGGCAGTCCGGCGGCTTTGGCCTCGATTATGCGCTTTGCGGATCCAGGGCGGTCCAGCCAGCTAGCTATGCGGGTTTTGGACGGTGTTGCAGATTTGAATACGATTTCAGAGCGGGCAGACTCTTTACCGTTACGCAGCTATATTCATAATTTAAGAACAAAAGGCGAGCCGTTTTCAATTTCGATTATCCTACCGGAAGGGAATATTATTGAGGCCGACGGGCGCGTTGCTGGACGGCAGGTCGTGCTTTGGCTTGAAGATGCGTCTATCCGCGGCGAAGACGAAAAAGCTGCGATTTCCCGTTTCGAAAATTCTCGCATCACGTCCGAAACCGACCCAATCGCCTTTATCGAAATGATGAGCCGCGCACCGTTTCCGCTCTGGCGAATGAATAGTGCCGGGCGAATTAATTGGGTGAATACGGCCTATGTAGATGCCGTGGGAGCATCCGATGTTCGGGATGTCACGAAAAATCAAATCCATTTGGATCACCAATCCAACGAGGATGCGCGCACGGTTCTGTCTGAACAATCGCCGCGTGAAGCAACACGGCATATTGTATTAGGCGGAGAGCGGCGGGCGACCTCCATCTCGCTCTTCCCCATTAATGGCGGCTTAGCCGGCATCGCTTTGGACGCAAATGAGGCCGAGGATTTACGTCTGAAATTAGAGCAGCAAGTCGCCGCACATGATAAATTACTAAACTCGATGGACGAAGCCGTTGTGATTTTTGGCAGCGATAAAAAGGCCAGCTTTGAGAATGAAGCCTTCCGCCACATGTTTGGTCTGGATGAAACTTGGTCACGGGACCGCCCCAGCCACGGCGAATGGCTGGACCATATGCGTGAACGCGGACAGGTTCCAGCGCAACCCGATCACGGCAGCTGGAAGGCGGAGGAATTACGTCTTTATACGGAATGGCCTGCTGAAATGCCGCCCGCGCTCTGGCATTTGCAAGATGGGCGCACTTTGCGTCTCGTCCGCATGCGCGATCCGCAAGGTGGTATTGCCCTCATGTTTTCTGACATGACGGATCGGATTGATTTGGAAGGCCGTTTGGGAACGCTGATTAATGTGCAGCGCGCCACACTGGACAAGCTTTCAGAAGGTATTGCCGTGTTTGGAACGGATGGGCGGTTGAAAATTCACAATAATGCCTTTGCCCGTATGTGGAGCTTGTCGGAAGAGGACTTAAAAGACTCGCCGCGTTTCTCGGCGCTTATCGATTTGTGCCTGCCGCTCTATCACGACCGGCAATTCTGGCATGATTTAAAAGCCCGTGCGACGGATCCCAATCCCGAAGTCAGGCGGCAGGTCGAAGGTGAAATTCGTCGCTCCGACGATAAAATGCTGACATGGCTCTCTAAACCCTTGCCGGACGGGGCGACTTTAGTGGCTTGGGATGATGTAACGTCCGCCCGTAAAACCGAAGCCGCGCTGATTGAGCGCGCTGAAGCGCTCGAAGAAGCTGACAGGATGAAATCCGAATTTGTCGGTCATGTTAGCTACCAACTTCGAACGCCTCTAACAACGATTTCCGGCTATGCGGACTTCCTGCAAAATGGCGGTGCGGGCGAGATGAATGACAAGCAAAGCGAATATGTTTTTGCTATCCAGAGTGCGTCGGAGGATCTTGCAAAAATCATCGACGATATTTTGGATATTGCCGCGATTGAGGCCAATGTCCTCGATCTCGATTTGGGCGATGTTGATGTCTATGACGTGCTTTCACATGCGCTCGACTATGTTGCGACCAAAGCGGATGACACGAAAATTTCGATGGAGCTGGATTGTCCGCCGGATATTGGCATCATCCGCGCGGATGAAACCCGCATCAAACAGGTCGTTTATAATCTGCTGTCCAATGCGCTGCGTTTCACAAAGCCAGGAGGGCTTATCTTGCTTGGCGGGAAACGTGCACCCGGCGGCGGCGTACAAATCTGGGTGAAAGATGACGGAGTTGGTATTCCTTCAGATAAGCAAAGTCAGGTCTTTGAAAGTTTTGAAAGCTCGCGCGGCGGCGCAGGGCTCGGCCTCGCTCTTGTGCAGCGTTTCGTCGAACGTCACGGCGGATGGGTCGAACTTGAAAGTTACGAAGGCGAGGGCACTCACGTGACATGCTACCTCCCCAAAGAAGCCGCCGTCGACGCAGGCCACCCGGAATTGTTTGAGTGATAGCGGAAGAAGTTAGGCGACCTCAGCCAATTTTATAAATTTTCTATATAGACCAACTGCGTAACAAATGACCCATATGGGAACGGTAATTATACTGAAGAAAAAAAGTACATTTACGGCCGTAAATCTCGAATCAGAAATAACTTCCGTCGGTGTTCTTTCCCGTTCGATTCCAGCCATTATCTCAAAAATCGCATTTTCTAGGTTCAATGCGACTAAGGCAAATAAGATAATCGCGAGCGGAGCGAGCAACGCCGCGACAAAGCTTGAATAACGCAAGCCAGAATAATTGCCCAAAGCGCATAGGTTTTAGGAGAAGAAACTAAATCAATTTTTACGTTTCGAAATGTCAGAAGCCGGAAGGTCTGTGAAATTAGTGTTCCGACAGACCTCGTCACAGACTTACTGACTTTCCGGCGTCGTAACTTCTATTCCGTCGAGCTCATCATTCATCAAAATCTGACAGCTAAGACGGGAGTTGTCCTGTACGGCTTCCGCGAAATCGAGCATAGAATCTTCCATGTCGTCTTTCTCTTTCAGCTTCGCCAAATGCGCTTCATCGATGTAGACATGGCATGTCGCGCAGGCGCAGGCACCGCCGCAATCCGCATCAATACCGGGAATCATATTTTGGACGGCAGCTTCCATGACGGAGGTTCCGTTTTTGGCCTCAACCTCGCGGCGGTCTCCGGCGTGGTCGATAAAGATGATTTTGGGCATGAAAAGCTCTCATTCAAGTTCGATGTGTTGTCAAAATATCTAAGCGCTTGCACCATGATTGCAAGGCGCTAGACCTGTAGTCGTGGAATACCTTACCGTCATAAATGAAGATGAAATGTTGGCCTTGGGTGCACGTTTGGGACGGGCCCTGCGCGCGGGCGATACAATTGCCCTTATTGGCGGGCTTGGCGCAGGCAAAACGACGCTGGCGCGCGGCTTGGTGCAGAGCGTCCTGCCGCATGAAACTGTGCCGTCGCCAACCTATACTTTGGTACAGACTTATGATGTTCCCGGTTTCACCCTCTGGCATTGCGATTTGTACCGATTAGAACATCCGGATGAGGCCTATGAGCTCGGCCTGATAGACGCGATGGGCGAGGATGTGTGCCTGCTGGAATGGCCTGACCGTTTAGGAAACTTGATGCCGAAAGACGCCTTGCAAATTGAGATAAAATTTGAAGGCGAAGGTCGCCGCGTAGCTTTAACGGGCTGGGACGAACGCGATGTCTGATCGAGAGGCGGAAAGACGGGCATTTATTAAAGATGCGGGCTGGGGTGATGCGGTCGTGGATAGCTTTCCGGGCGATGCATCTTCCCGACAATATTTCCGCCTGACGCGCGGCGACGACGTGGCGGTCCTGATGGATGCAGCACGTGGGGCGGAGGCACCCGCTGAACCTGAAGGCGCGAGCACCGCAGATCGCGAAGCGCTCGGCTATAATGCATTGGCGCGATTGGCGGGTCCCGAACCTGCCGCTTTTGCTTGCTTGTCTAATGAGCTCGTCATTCGCGGTTTCTCTGCGCCAAAGATTTTGGCGGCGGATTTAGATGCGGGTCTATTGCTGCTCGAAGATTTCGGGCGAAGCGTTTATGCGAAAGTTATTGATGATAACCCTGCTCTGGAAGTTCCGCTTTACGAGTCCGCAGTGGAATGTCTCGCCGAAATTTATCGCAGTTCTTTCCCGGCAAAAATGTCGTTCGAAGGGGCAAACTGGCGTGTTCGATATTACGATGAAACGGCGCTTTTGACTGAGACCCATTTGTTTTTGGATTGGTATGCGGTCGATAAAGGCGCAGAGATTTCTGTAGAAGCGCGGGTTGAATGGAACGCGATATGGCGCGCTTTGTTAACCGTGCTCGGCTCTCATGCGCCGGGCTTGGCACTCAGAGATTTCCATGCAGAAAATCTGTTCTGGCTCCCGGAACGAGAGTCTGTTGCCAAGGTGGGTTTAATTGATTTTCAAGACGGGCTGTTCGTTCATCCTGCCTATGATCTCGTCAGTTTTCTGGAAGATGCCCGCCGGGACGTCTCATCTGACTTGATAGACCCGTTGATTTCGCAGTTTTGTGAGCAGGCCAAACTCGCCGATGAAGCTGCTTTTAGAAAAGCCTATGCGGTTCTGGGGGCGCAGCGAAATGCGAAAATTTTAGGCATTTTTGTCAGGCTGGCGGAGCGAGACGGAAAGCCGTCCTATCGCGACTTCATTCCACGCGTGCACGCACATTTCGTAAATAATTTGCTAGGCGCCGATTTTCAGCCACTTCGTGACTGGTTCGAAACATACCTTCCGGGAGAGCTATCGTGATTAAAACGGCCATGGTGCTCGCAGCCGGCCACGGTACGCGTATGCGTCCGCTGACAAATGACCGCGCAAAGGCAATGGTCGAAGTGGGCGGAAAACCGCTCATCGACCATATGTTGGACCGATTGGAAGAGGCTGAGGTTGAACGCGCAGTGGTTAATGTTCATGCCCATGCGGACCATCTTGAAGCGCATTTGAGAGCTCGGAAATCGGGCATCGAAATTATTATCTCGGATGAACGAAAAGAACTTCTTGAGACAGGAGGCGGGGTTGTCAAAGCTTTACCTCTTCTAGGAACGGACCCGGTCTTCATTTGTAATATTGATGCGATTTGGACGGAAGACAGACCTTACAGATTGGGTGCAATGTCGAAAATGTGGGACCCTGATTACATGGATGACTTATTACTTCTTGCGCCAATTGATAGGACGCTGGGTTATCATGGTAAGGGAGATTTCATTTTTGGATATGACGGCCATTTGTACAGACGGGGGCAGCTTGCAGAAGCTCCTTATGTCTATGCGGGAGTCCAAATTGCAAAATTGGACAGGTTGGCGAAACAACCATTAGAGCCATTTTCACGCAATCGAATTTGGGACGAAACGATAAAGGCCGGAACAATTTACGGTTATCCGTTGGACGGCTTTTGGATGCATGTGGGTGATCCGAAGGCGCGCGATGAGGCGGAAGCGAAATTAATAGGATGAGTGTCCCGCATGTTTATAGCATGCCCTCGGGCCTTCCGTTTTTGCAAACGCTGGCAATCGGCCTGAGACGGCATTTTGGTGATGAGCTGCAATCCGGATTAATCCTCCTGCCCACTCGCCGCGCTGTTCGCGGATTGGGAGAGGCCTTCGTCGCTTCTGCCATGGAAGATGGCATACAGGCAGCGCTGCTGCCACGGCTGCGTCCTTTGGCCGATATTGATCCGGAGGAACCGCCATTTGAACCCGGCGAGCTGGTTGGCAAAGTTCGCCCTGCCATAGACGGCACGCTGCGCCGGTTCGAAATGGCGCGGATTGTTGCCGCTTATCATGAGCGCGCATTGGACCTGCCTCTGGACGCGGCGACCGCTTTGGTCATGGCAGATCCTTTGCTGGCCATTTTGGACGATGCCGCGTTGGAAGAAGCAAAGCTAACTGAGACGGAGGCTTGGGCGCGCCTGATGGGCGAAGCCGCCAAACATTTTCAAGACGCCGCGACCCTTTATAAAATTATTCAGGATTATTGGCCCGACCGCTTGGCTGAATTGGATATGGAGGAGCCGCAGTCGCGCAAAGTCAAATTGCTGGATGCGCTTGTGTCGCATTGGACGGATAATCCACCTGACTACCCTGTTGTCATTGCTGGCTCGACAGGAAGCCTGCGCGCCACGCGCCGTTTGATGCAATTAGTGGCCAGGCTACCCAAAGGCATGGTCGTATTGCCGGGCTTCCAGTCCACGGATAATGACGAAACTTGGAACAGCATTGACGAGCAGCATCCTCAGTATGCGATGAAATTACTCATTAATGGCTTCAACATGGATCGCGGGGATGTCCGCGATTTTACCGCTGATATCGCGGGGCAGAGCTCGTCAAATAAAATCAGGCTTGCCCGCACGCGTGTTCTTGAAGAAGCCCTTGTCCCGGCCTCACGCACGTCTGACTGGCTCTCTCGGATTGGGAAGCTGGAAACGGATTATGGTCGCGTAATTTTTGATGACGCGGTCAAAGGCTTGTCTCTCATCGAAGCGCGGTCCGATGCCGAAGAAGCCTTGGCCATTGCGCTCATTCTGCGTGAAACGTTGGAGACCCCGGCAAAGACCGCGGCTCTTGTAACACCCGATCAGGCCTTGGCGCGGCGCGTGCGGGCGCGTTTGGCCCGCTGGGGTGTCGAGGTAGACATGTCTCAAGGCGAACCTTTGGCGGAAACCGAGATTGGTGTGTTTCTGGATGCTGTGCTGTCCGTATCGCAAAATCCTGAAGGGCCTTTGGAAAAAGCCGTTATCTTTGGGCATAAACTGACTGGACTAGGGCGGGAACCCGAAGACGTGTTGGCGGCATGGCATAAGATAGAGCGGACGGCCTACCGTGTGGAAATTCGGCCCGGCACAGAAGAGCGCGAATTGGGCGCGGTTGAAATCGACATGAACGCCGCGCTGGAGCCGCTAATTGAACTTGATGGACAAGCTGCAGCGCCTGTCTGGGCGTCGGCGCTTATCGCGGCATCTGAACAAATCGCAATGGGTCCAGAAAATCATGGCAGTCACAATCTCTGGCGCGGCGAGGCGGGGGAACGGGCGGCGAAGCTGCTGGAGCATATCATTGTCTATGGTGATAATTTACCGGCCGTGAATGCTGCTGGATTTCGCCGGCTAATGCGGCAGCTTATGACAGGAATCGTGGTGCGCCCGCGCGGTGGCACACATCCGCGTTTGTCGATATTAGGGCCGCTCGAAGCCCGTATGCTTGAGGCGGATGTCATCGTGCTTGGCGGTCTGAATGAAGGCGTATGGCCTGCCGCCCCGTCCCCTGGTCCATTCTTGTCCAGAGGTATGCGCCGCGATATGAAATTATCTCTGCCGGAGCGCCGATATGGTCTGGCTGCGCATGACTTTTTCGAACTTGCTTCAAATCCGGTCGTTTATATGACTCGCTCCAAACGGTCAGAGACCGGACCGACTGTAGCCTCACGCTGGGTCTGGCGATTGAAAACATTGCTCCAAGGCGCAGTCGGCGAAGACGGCGCAGAAGCGCGATTGGGCACAGCCAATCACTATTTGGCTATTGCGCAAAAGATGGATTTCGTTGCCGCAGATAATGTCACCCCTGCCGAAGCGCCGGAACCGGCCCCGCCCGCGGATAAGCGCTGGATGACAGACAAAGGTCGTAGCCTTTCCATCACAGAGGTAAAGACCTTTATCCGGGATCCCTATTCGATTTACGGGAAACATGTCCTTGGGCTGAAACGTCTTAAAGATTTGGGCCACCAAAACGGCGCGTCTGAATTTGGCTCTGCCATCCATTTGGGAATTGAGAATTTCCTGACTGACAATCACGCACCTTTCACGCCTGAAAATGATGAGGCTCTGATTACTGCTTTGAATGAGGCTTTTCGGATTTACGGATATGCCGAAGAAGTCATTGCAAAAGAGCGTGCGCGGTTCCAATCCGTCGCGGAAGGCTTGCGGACGGAGATGAATGCTCGCTTGGCCGACGGTTATGAACAAAAAGGTCTCGAAGTGTGGGGCGAAGCCGCCATTCCCGGACGCGATTTTACCGTGCGCGGGAAAATGGATTATGTCGAACGCGGCATGGACGGTTATGGTTTTGTCGATTTTAAAACCGGAAGTCCTGCGGGAGATAAAGAAGTCGCAGCAGGCTTTGACCCGCAATTGCCGCTGGCCGCTTTTATTTTACGCGCCGGCGGTCTGAAAGGTCACAAACCCGCAGCGACGTCCCGCCTCGGCTATATGCGGGTGAAAGGGTCGAATGACGATTTTGTCTATAAGCCTATAGGAAAAGAGAAACCGATTGATCAATTGGTAGAGGAGTCCGTCGAAACGTTGACGAAACTCATTGACCAATATGATGACCCGGCAACGCCCTATCGGTCACAGGTGCGGTCCAAATTCACGAATAGCTGGTCGGATTTTGATGATCTCGCCCGCCGCGATGAATGGGCCGGGATGGACGGAAGCGACAAAAATGATTGAGCTTGTCTCCAGCATGACTCCTGTGGAATGGGCGACGCATGCTCAGCGCATGGCGGCAGATCCTTCGGGGACACGGCTGGCAGCCGCCAATGCGGGTTCAGGTAAAACCCGCGTTTTGGTGGACCGTGTATCTCGTATTTTGCTGAGAGATACAAAACCTGAAGATATTCTTTGCCTGACCTACACAAAGGCGGCAGCCTCCGAAATGCAGGAACGGCTGTTTTCGAAACTCGGCACTTGGTCGGTATTAGATGACGAAAAGCTGAGCGGTGAGCTGACAGAGCTTTTCGGACGGCCTTTGGAGGATTTGGAGCAGCCTATTGAATTAAAGAAAGCCAGAGAGCTGTTCGCTAAGGCGCTGGAGACTCCAGAAGGCTTGAAGGTCCAGACAATCCACGCTTTTTGCGAGCGCATCCTCTCCCGCTTTCCGATTGAGGCCGGCATCCTGCCTGGATTTGATCCGCTGGATGATGTTGAAATCGCGGAATTGCGGGGTGAGGTGGAAACCCAAATCTTACGCGAAGCCATGGAGACACCAAATGGCGAGCTTGCCACGGCGCTCAAAAATCTGACGTTGGAACGCGCAGATAGTTCGCTGGACGAACTATTTCAATGGATGGCGTTCAGCCCGCAAAAAATATCCACCTGGCGGGCCGTCGGCCTTGAGGGTTTGGCGGGACATCTGAAACTCGGAAATGCGCGAGAGTCTTCCGAGATTGCTGAGACGATGTGGCAGCGGTTAAATCGGACGCGGATGCAAGCCGTATCTGCGGCGTTGAAAACGGGCGGTGCGAATGATGTGAAGCGGGCTGCGCATATTGATGAAGCGCTTTGCGCGCCGGATGCACAGGCTGCAGTGAGAGCTCTGGGCAATTTTTACTATACGCTTGCCGGAAAAGAGCGTGCGAAACTTTACGACGCGAAAACCAATGACATCGCAAAAGACTGGATTGATACTCATTCTCTGGACATCATGGAAACGATCGAAGCCATTCGCGCCGCTTATATTTTTGCGCTGACGGAATCTGTATTTCATCTCTCGCTTCGATATGCGGACCTTTATGCACAGGCAAAGCGCAAAGCGCGCGGGCTTGATTATTCCGACCAAATTCTACTCGTGAGAAAGCTGCTGCAAAACTCCGAAGCCGCCGATTGGGTACGGTATAAATTGGACGGCGGAATTAAACATATCCTGCTGGATGAGGCACAGGATACATCGCCTGAACAATGGGACATCATCAATATTTTGGCGGACCCGTTTTTTCAACCCCACCCTGATGAAGACCCGAAAAAGCCGCGTACGCTTTTTGCCGTCGGCGATGAAAAGCAATCTATTTACGGCTTTCAAGGCGCAAAGCCGGAACAGTTTCTGAAAGAAATTCGGCGTCGTTCTGAATATGCCACGACGGATATCCGTATGGCGATGTCATTCCGATCCACGCAGGAAGTATTGAACGTCGTCGATGCGATCTTATTTGATTGCGGCGGGATGAAAGCCATGTTTGACGCCGACGATTTCCCGCCGGCCAGTGACGAAGTCCGGCACGTCGCTTTTCGGGATGACCATGGACTCGTCGAACTTTGGCCCATCACGCCGCCGCCTGAGACACCTGAAGAGAAAGAACCTTGGGACACGACGCCCGTCGATGCCGCGGGCGAGGGGCATCAGATTGAAGTCCTGTCCAAGACCATTGCGGGCGTTGTGAAAGGCTGGATCAAAAATGCAGATCCCGTCTTTGATCGGGAGTTAAAGAAGACTCGACCCATAAGGCCGGAGGATGTCTTAATACTTGTGCGTCGTCGCGGACCGCTTTTTGACTCTGTCATCCGCCAGCTCAAGCGGCATGAAATTCCGATTGCCGGGGCGGATCGAATTGTTTTGTCAGAGACGACAATCGTCAAAGACTTGATTGCTTTGTCTCGCGCCTGCCTTTTGCCGTCAGACGATCTCTCTTTGGCGGAAACGTTAAAGTCACCGCTTTTCGGGTTTGATGATGCGGCCTTAATGGATGTGGCGATAGACCGGCCCGGCTCACTTTGGGACGCGCTCAAAGGCCGCGCGCCTGACACATATGAGACGATGTGTGAATTCATCAAATTATCGCGCACCCTTACGCCATATGAATTTTATGCACGCGTTTTAGACTATAAAGATGCATCCGGCACCGCCATACGCGAGCGTTTCTACAAACGCCTGTCACTGGAAGCGCGTGACGCATTGGAGGCTTTTTTAGCGCGTGCGCTGGAACATCAAAGCCGAACTGCTCCCAATTTGCAGAGTTTTCTCCACGCTTTTGCGCAAGGGGATGTCGAGATTAAACGCGAACAGGATAGCAGTTTGTCAGAGGTCCGCGTCATGACCGTTCACGGTGCAAAAGGTCTGGAAGCGCCGATTGTGATTTTGCCGGATACGACAAATATTCCAACCTTGCGGGAAGTTCTACTGCCTGAAAAAGAGGGTGGCCATGTTTGGAACAAAGCGGAAGTGCCTTATGTTGAAACTGTCAAAGCGGCAGCGAAATCCCGGATGGAACAGGAACAACTTCGTTTGCTCTATGTGGCGATGACCCGGGCAGAATCCCGCTTGATTGTTTGTGGCCCTCATGTCGGCAGAGCAAATGCCAAACTAAAGCCTGGCTGTTGGTATGACTGGGTCAAACGAGCCATGGAGGCATTGGGTGCCAAACCGTTCGACTCGCCTGTTCTTGCTCATGCGAATGGAAAGCCATTACCGGGTCTGCAATATGGTATGCTTCCGCAGCCTTGCTCAGGCGATGACGTCAGTCATGAATTAGACTCAACATCATTACCGGATTGGGTGACACGTAACCCGCCCATAGAGGGTCGCCGTCGCCGCGTGACGCCGTCTCACCTTCTCTCCAATCCACCCGTTGAGATGGCCGTTCGGTCGCCGAGCGAGGCAACTGACGCCAATGTCTTCCGGCGAGGCAATTTGATTCACAAACTCCTAGAGGTTTTGCCAGAAATTGATATGGATCGCCGACGAGACGTCGCCGAGAAGATGCTCTCCGGCTATAAAGACTTACCGTATGATATGAGCGGCCAGATTATCAAAGAGGTCTTTGCCGTTCTGGATGATACTGAATTTGCTGAAATATTTGCGCCGGGCTCAAGGGCCGAGGTGAGCTTAGCCGGATCTGCCAAAGGCTTGCCGGACGGGCTTTATCTCAATGCGCAAATCGACCGCCTATGTGTAACGGACACCACTGTCACAATTGTGGATTACAAATCTAATCGACCGCCACCAACCAACCCCGAGGATGTTGCAGACCTTTATCTAGGGCAAATGGCGGCGTACCGGGAACTCGCCCGCGAAATATATCCCGGGCGGGTCATCAACTGTGCTTTGTTGTGGACGGATGGGCCTAATTTGATGACTCTCCCGAATGCGTTACTAGATGATGCCTTGCAGAAAGTTGCTGCGCTTCCTATTTCCTAACAGAAACAACGATTCCACTCAGGAGAGTTCTATGGCTACGCAAGCCGTCACAGATGCTACATTTACAGAGGATGTTCTTCAATCTGACACCCCCGTTTTACTCGACTTTTGGGCAGAATGGTGTGGTCCGTGTAAAAAAATGGGGCCGGCACTGGAGGAAGTTTCCGAAGAATTTGGAGGCCGTGTCAAAATTGCAAAAATGGACATTCAGGAAAATCCGGACACCCCCGGAAAATTTCATGTGCGCGGCATTCCGACTCTCATGATTTTTAAGGACGGTCAGGTTGTTGCGACAAAAGTTGGCGAGATGAACAAGACAAAATTAACGGAATGGCTGGACGAACACGCATAGTTTCTATTTCATTTTTTAAAAAGGCGGCCCATGTGGCCGCCTTTTTTTTTGGGTTTTTGGAACGTCCGGCCTTGGCACGCATTGCAAGGCGAGAAGGAGATAACGCTATGCCCGATTCCGATTTGAATATTCTTGCGACTGATAGTGCGATTAACGCAGACGGCCATATGCCCGGATTGTCAAATCCCACGACTTCGGCAGAAATCCAAGATATTTATTTATCCAGCCAGTTTTCGGTGGAACAACGCATCGCGCAATTACAAGAACTTCGTCAGGAAATGGTTGCCCGCGACTCCGTGGATGTTGAGGATGGGCTGAACGACCTTATTCTCGAAATCGACAGAGGTTTGGCCAAGCTAAACTCCGGAGGCCGCGGCAGTGCTGACCCGGATGTCACAAACCATCTTGATATAGCTGTCGACCCTGACAATTTATAGGATTTCTGAATGACGAAGTTAGATAAATTAGACTCCGAGCTTTCGGCGTCGCAATCAACTCTCAGCGAAATCAAGGCTACAATATCGAAGCCGGATATTGACGCGGTTTTGGCCGCTGATATTCCACTGGAATCCAAACGCTCACAGCTCCAAGGTCTTATCGCTTTATTAGATGGAAAAGACTGTGAGGCGCTGCTTCAACACGCGAAAAACAGCATGTTGCAAGTGGAGTCTGAGATTGATGAGCCCATAATACCCCAAATTACGTCATAAAAAGTAGAGAATATTTATTATGCCCGAACTCATCAATCCGAAAAGCCGCGTTCCTGAATTGGACTTACCTCTGGTTGGCGGCGGTCAATTTGACCTGCATGAGACATCGTCGCCGGAAAAGTTTACAATTATCGTCGCTTATCGCGGGCTACATTGCCCAAAATGTAAAGCACAATTGCAAGAGATTGACCCCAGGGTGTCGGAATTAAAAACAAAGGGATATAGTATTCTCGCAATATCAATGGACGGCGAGGAGCGTGCAGTCAAAGCTGTGACCGATTGGGACCTAAAGAATATCCCCGTCGCATATGATATGGGACTCTTAACAGCAAAAGCGTGGGGTCTGTTTATCTCCGACAAGCACAAAGGTTCGGAAGAGCCGGATCTGTTTTCCGAACCCGGATTATTCGTGATTAAACCTGACGGGTCTCTCTACGCGGAATATATTCAAAACACGCCATTCGGGCGTCCACCGCTGGACGATATTATTCAAGGATTGGAGTTCGTCGTAAAACATGACTACCCCGTTCGAGGCACCAGCGTCGCTTAAGCTGCGAGCACCTGTCCGGCTAGATATAAAGAACCGCAAATCAAAACGCGCGGCGGCACGATTGGCTCGGATGCGTCTTGGCGTGACAGAGCCTCGCCGGTATTGATGGCCCGTTGAACTGCATCGGTCAGGTTCTTCCCGACTTGGCCAATCATGCCTCGGTTTTCCGCTAGTTCTCTAAGTGTTTCAGGCGCTAGAGCTGGAGAGCCCGGAATATCGACGGCGATGACGCAACTCGCCAAGCCCGTAAAGGCATCCAGAAATTTGCCCGCATCTTTATTGCCTAAAATGCCCATAACCAGAATAAGGACGCGTTCAGTTTTGTCTTGCAGCTCTGCCATGACATTTGCCAACGCCGCAGCAGCATGAGGATTATGCCCGCCATCCAGCCAAAGCTCACCTCCTGACTCTGACATCATATCTGCGAACGGCCCCGTCGTCAGATTCTGCAGTCGCGCAGGCCAAGTGACAGTTTTCATGGCTTTGGAAATGGCTTTGTCAGATAGACCTACTGAACGAGCTGTCGCAATGGCGACGCCAGCATTATCAATTTGATGTGCGCCAATCAGGGCTGGACGCGGCAAGTCCATCAACACATCATCGGCGTCAAACACCATGCGGTCTTGATCGCGATAGGCCCGAAAATCCTCGCTCAAAAATTTGATTGGCGCGCGATGTTTGGCGGCCTCATTTCTGAGAACTGCGTTAACAAGGTCGTCTTGCCGTCCGGCAAAGACGGGCACATGATTTTTGATGATTCCGGCTTTTTCCCGCGCGATACCGGCCAAGTCCCGACCAAGAAATTCGGCATGATCGTAATTAACGGGTGTGATGATACTTGCGACCGGATCAAAAACATTGGTCGCGTCATAACGCCCGCCCAGACCCACTTCAATAAGGGCGTAATTCGCAGAATGTTCTGAAAAGGCGAGGAATGCAGCGGCCGTTGTCGCCTCGAAAAAAGAAAGCGGCTCTCCCCCATTTGCATCCATAACTCGCTGCAGGACGCCTAGAAGAACCTCGTCTTTGATTTCCTCGGAGGCAAGTGTAATGCGTTCATTAAATCTGACAAGATGGGGCGAAGTATAGATATGGGCGGTTTTGTCGTCGGCTTCGATCATGGCACGCAAAAAGGCTGTTGTTGAGCCTTTGCCATTTGTGCCCGCAATGTGAATGGAGGGCGGCAAGCGTAAATGTGGATTGTCCAAAGCCTCTAAGACACGTTCAATACGTCCGAGGCCGAGGTCAATCTTCTTGGGATGCAGCGCGGTAAGCTGCGCTAATACCGTGTCGAGCTTAGACAGGTTCGGGCTCCACAATATGTTCGGCGGTTTGCTGGGTCAGGACGGCCAGAATATCACCCAGAACTTTGCGCATATCGCGTCGCGGCACAACGCGGTCAATCATACCGTGCTCTTCCAGATATTCTGCACGCTGGAAACCTTCGGGAAGTTTTTCGCGAATGGTTTCTTCAATGACGCGCGGTCCGGCAAAACAGATGAGTGCGCCGGGTTCCGCCAACTGAATATCGCCAAGCATGGCATAACTGGCCGTCACGCCGCCCGTCGTCGGGTCGCAAAGCACAACGATATAGGGGAGGTTATTCTCGCGCATTTCTTGCACTGCAATCGTCGTGCGGGGCATTTGCATCAGAGACAACGCGCCCTCCTGCATGCGGGCGCCGCCTGCTGCGGTGAACGCCACCATGGGCAGCTTATTGGCAACCGCATATTCCGCCGCTTGAATGAAACCTTCGCCCGCCGCCATGCCAAGCGATCCGCCCATAAAGGCGAAATTTTGAACCAGCACGACCGTCTTGATACCGCGGATTTTCCCGACGCCAATTGACATGGCGTCATCATCGCCGGTCTTCGCCCGCGCTTTTTTAAGACGGTCCGTATATTTCTGATCGTCTTTAAATTTTAGCGGATCTTTCGCGACTGCAGGAATCTCGACTGTTTCAAACTCGCCGCCATCAAACGTATATTGCATGCGCAGCTTTGGACCGATGCGCATATGGTGCCCCGCAGGCGTGACATGCAGCAATCCGGGCAAATCCGCAGCAAAAATCATCTCATTGGATTTAGGACATTTCACCCAGAGATTATCGGGTGTATCCTTCTTCGTGAAGATGGATTTAACGCCCGGTGGCGTAAGTTTTTGAAGCCAATTCATAAGCCCGCTATCTGACCCAATTTCTAATCTTTATCAAGTCAAGAGACTGCATAGAAGCCTCATTGTGCTTTTTGGTTTTTATAGGTTATTGTAAATGAAATTATGGAAAATATAGATACAAAAACACCAGTCGAGTCCGTGAAGTTAAGACCAACAAATGTCCCATTAAAAGAACGTGCCTCGAAAACCGTAAAAGTTTTGTGGACAGGCGTTGGTGCACTTGCGACGCTTGGCGGTGTCGTGGGACTTGTTCAGGTTTTTTCAGGAAATAACTCAAGTCAATTGCCAGTGGGCGCGACGTCTCAAGATGTGTTGATGGAGATGGTAAAACGCGGCGATATTGACGTCGCGGATGCGGAGCGTTTGGCGGAATTACTTTATGGTGAAAATGGCCAAAGCGACACGGAAGGCCTGAAAGATATTGTCGAGAGTGGGACGGATCGCCAAAAAAAGGCAATTGCTTTGATGGCAGAGCGCCATACGCGGGAAGAAGGCTTGGACATTCTTGAAACTGAGGCCAAGACGGGTGCGGATTGGCGATTGGTTGCAGAGCTGGCCTATGGTTTCGACTCTGAACGATCTTTAGCCGCTGTCAAAAAAGCGATTGCACTCGACCCATCGGATTTTCGGGCTGTGACACTCATGTCGCAGGTTCAGGCCCGAACAGGCGACTTTGCAAGTGCGCAAAGGTCGGCGAAGACTGCGGAGCTTCTGGCGACGACGACGGCCGAAAAAGTTATGGCAGCCCGATCAAGCCTGAGTATACTTATCACGGCGTCAAATGTAACGGATATGCCCGAAGGGATCGAAAGTTTGAAATTGGCCTTAGAGGCCAACGCTTTGGATATAGAAACCACGCCTTTACCATCGCGATTTGAAAATCACCAAGACGCGGAAATTCATCCAATTTATCTGCAAGCCGTTTCTGAACAAGCGCTGGCGAGTGCGAGTCTATATGTGGCGGATAATGTATCGGCCAAGCAATACGCTGAAAAATCTTTGGAAGGTTTGAAAAAAATCATTCCGCTTGTGTCTTCAGAAGACAGAGCGAAACTTAAACGCCGATTGGCCTCTACTTACGATACGCCGATCTATGTCGAATATGCGAATAAAGATTGGGAGGAGGTGATGCGCCTATCCCGAGAACAGTTGGACATATATCGCGAGGTCGCGGAGTCAGGTGATAAGCGCGGGCAGGCGGATCTTGCCAATAAATATGCGCAATATGCGGGCTATGCTGTTTTGGCGGGTAATAAGGATATTGTGCGCTCGGCGGCTGAACGCTCACTCGAACTGACACGGTTAGCGGCGGATCGTCGTCCGGATGACGCTAGACTTGCGCTCAATGTTGTCCAAGTTGAATTGAATAATGCGATCTTACTGGCGTCAATTGGCGATGAGATCGACCTGTCGGGATCGTTTGATAAAACAATGACAAGGTTGGAGGAGACGTTGCGGGGCCAGCCCGATGAGTCGAAAAACTCACCTTGGACTCGGTATTCCGGATTATTGACGAGTGCCATTGGGTTCTTCAATCGGGACGATATAGAGATCGATCAAAATTTGAACGAAGACATCATGGCCCGCGCCGAAAATTTTCTTGATCAGGAAATCGCATCGCGTCCAGACGCTCATGATCCCCGTCATGCCAGAAATTCACTTTATCTAACGCGCGGAGATCATTTCAACGCGCAAGAAGATGTTGAGGCCGCACGCAAGGCATATCTTAAGGCTTATGAAGATTCTGCTGACATTACGCCGACTGAAACGGAGCCGGATGTCGTCGCACTTTCTCAACTTGTTGCATTGCAGCGCTTAGTGGGGCTTAAAGAACCGGGGGTTGAAGCGACCGATAAACCTGAACTCGACCAAGCTATCGCGCTCGCGGAAAGCTTGGACAAGGCAGGAAAATTATCGACGCCTTACCAACCCGTCTATAGCTATCTCATCGCCATTCGTGACGGAACACTGCCGGATTATGAGGCCGCGCAAAGCAAGTAATTAGCCGTGGGTTGCGTCTGCAAGCGTTCGAATGAGCTGTAACGCGGCATCCGGACCGTCTTCATGTAATGTCTTCACTATTGCCGTCCCAACGACAACGCCGTCTGCATCTTTGGCCACTTCGCGCGCGCGTTCCGGTGTTTTAACGCCAAAGCCGACAACAACCGGCAGGTCAGCCGCCGCACGAACACGCGCAACCTGTTCTGTGACAGAACCGGCTTGGGCAAAGCTCGCACCCGTAATGCCGGTCATGGACACATAATAGACAAAGCCCTTTGTGCCCGCGACAACCTTTGGAAGACGGTCTGCATCCGTTGTCGGCGTGGCCAAACGAATAAGCGCGAGATCATGCGTTTCAAATGCCGCACGTAATTCGCTGTCTTCTTCCGGTGGAAGGTCGACAATAATCGCGCCGTCCACGCCTGCAGCTTTTGCAGCCGCCGCAAAATCCGCATAGCCCATATGATGCAGCGGATTGGCATAACCCATCACAATGATCGGCGTTGTCTCATTCGTTTTGCGAAATTCCGTCGCCATCTCCAAAACGGATGTCAGTGTCGTGCCGGATTTGCGCGCGCGAATGCCGGCTTCTTCAATGACGGGGCCATCCGCCATGGGGTCCGTGAACGGGATGCCAAGTTCGATAATATCCACGCCCGCATCGGGAAGGGCATTTAAAAAAGCTTGGGACGTTTCACGGTCCGGATCACCGGCCATCATATAGGCCACAAAAGCGGCTTGTCCCTTGGCTTTACGGGAGGCGAAAGTCTGATCGATGCGGTGTGTCATGTTGTCTCTGAGTGTTCAGTTCGCAAGGGTGTGATGTCTTAGGGTGATTG
>JAHDFA010000010.1 GCA_020628495.1 Hellea sp. | reverse complement strand
GAAGCTTGGATGTGGCAAGCGGATAAAGAAATTTATCCCTTTGAGGGGCCTGTCGGAAATCACGGCGTATCATGGGACGTGACAGAAGGCGCGGTCTTGCGCTTACCTCTCATTAAGCCTTCCGCACCAGAGCAGATTTTTATCAAAATCGGGACGAATGATATTTCCTTGGGGGTTCCCTTGGACGAGATGAAACAGCATTTTGACGCACTGCTTTCGGGCCTCCGCGAACAGGAGCCGCAGGCGGAAATCTACGTGCAATCGGTCCTCCCACGCGAGGCAGATAAGCTGGATAAAATTGCGCAGGTCAATGCGATGCAGGCCGCGCTGACCGAAAAACACAATGCGACTTATGTTGATTTAACCTCAATATTTGCTCAGGCCGATGGAACGCTTCGCGCAGAGCTAACCTATGATGGCCTTCATTTAAACGAGGCGGGCTATGCCGTCTGGGGGGAGGCGCTTTTGCCATATATTAAGTAATAATAGAAAACGCGAAAATGGGTCTGGTCAAAACCGGAATTTCACGCTAGGAAGCACTTATGATTTCTATTGCGAAACAAGTGCTGATTGCGATTGTTATGTTGCTTCTCGCCCTTTTGGGTCTTTAGCCACTTTATTAATTACGCTGTTCCGGTCGAAATTTCGGTTCGACGATAATTTTCTGCGACATTTTTTTAGCTAACGACTGACGGCAATCCACATTGCGCCGGACCAGTTAAAAGCTCTGCCGTTTTCGATACCATCACATTGGCGCTTAGGGCGCTTTCAAATCCTGAGGATAGATTTTCAGGACCGTATTTTAGAACATTCCATTGGAGCGTTACGCTATATGCGCGGCGTTCCGTCTTTCGAATTGAGGACCTCTCATGATCCGTAATTTTTCTTTGAAATCCGTATCGATCTTTGCCCTTTGTGCCGGACTCGTCGCCTGTGGCGGAGATAAAGAAACGCCGAGTAAAAACACTACAACCCCTGAGGTGCGTGCGCCCGGGACAGTCGATCCATCCATTTGGCCAAAAGTTGAAAGCCCTGTGGGTTTAGATGCTGCAATGGAGGCCCGCATTACGGACATTATGGCGCAAATGACATTGCGTCAAAAAGTCGGTCAAATCATTCAGGCTGATATTGGATCGATTTCGCCGAATGATTTGAAGACCTATCCGCTGGGCTCAATCTTGAACGGCGGTAATTCTGCGCCGAACGGCGATAACCGTTCACCCGCATCGGCATGGGTGGAGCTAGCAGATGAGTTCTATGAAGCCTCTAAGGAAGCCTATGGCGACAGTCTCTTTATTCCGATGATTTGGGGAACGGATGCGGTTCATGGTCATAATAACATCCCTGGCGCGACGGTTTTTCCGCACAATGTCGGTTTGGGCGCAACGCGAAACCCGGAACTGCTCGGTAAAATTGGTGCCATCACAGCGCAAGAAATTCGTGTCGGCGCGCAGGAATGGACTTTTGCACCGACCATCGCCGTGGTGCGTGATGATCGCTGGGGCCGGACATATGAGGGTTATTCCGAAAATCCGGAAATCACGGCGTCTTATGCGGGTGAGCTAATCCGAGGTATTCAGGGTGATGTCGGCGCAGAGGATTGGCTGACAGGCGATCATGTCATTGCAACGGCGAAACATTTCCTCGCCGATGGCGGTACAAATCAGGGCCGGGATCAAGGCGATTCAATTGAGACCGAAGAAGAAATCCGCGATATTCACGGGGCGGGCTATCCGCCTGCTTTAGAGGCAGGCGTGCAATCCGTTATGGCGAGTTTCTCGTCATGGCAGGGGCGCAAACTCACAGGTCATAAAGGCCTGTTAACGGATGTGTTGAAAGGGCAAATGGGCTTTGATGGATTTATCGTTGGAGACTGGAATGCCCATGGGCAACTCGACAGCTGTACCAATACGGATTGCCCGGAAGCTCTCCACGCAGGTCTCGATATGTTTATGGCGCCCGATAGTTGGCGTGGTCTTTTCGATACGACGCTAAAACAAGCCGAAGATGGCGAAATTGACTTGGCGCGTTTGGATGATGCCGTGCGCCGTATCTTGCGCGTGAAATTACGTTCGGGGCTATTTGAGGCTGGGAAACCGTCATCACGCGGCGTGGCCGGGCAGTATGATCTGTTGCAAGACCCGGCTTCTAAAGCTGTTGCCCGTCAGGCTGTGCGTGAATCGCTCGTGCTGCTGAAAAATGATGGTGTTTTGCCGCTTTCAAATGATGCGACAATTGTCGTTGCGGGTGACGGGGTTGATAATATCGGGAAGCAATCCGGTGGGTGGACCTTGTCTTGGCAGGGTACAGGGAATTCTAATTCAGATTTCCCGGGCGGCTCTTCCATGCTGGACGGTATTAAACGCCACCTAAAAACAGGCGGTGGTCAAGTCATCCAAGCCGATGATGAGGGTGTTTATACGGGAACGCCGACTGTTGCGGTTGTTGTCTTTGGTGAAGACCCCTATGCCGAGTTTAAGGGCGATATTGACACGCTGGCCTATAAGCCGGGCGATGACACCGATCTGAACCTTTTGAAGAAATTTCAAGCTGACGGGATTCCGACTGTCGCAATTTTCTTGTCCGGTCGTCCGATGTGGATGAACCGCGAAATCAATGCGTCAAATGCATTTGTTGCGGCATGGCTGCCGGGTTCTGAAGGCGGATATGCTATGGATGTTCTATTCGGAAAAGATGATGTGGGTGCTGCCGTCGATTTCAAAGGGACGCTATCCTATTCATGGCCGCGGACGGCAATTCAAACTCCGCTGAATTATGACGATGAGAATTATGATCCGCTCTTTGCCTATGGGTTTGGTCTCACATATGCTGATGACGGCAATTTAGATGCTTTGTCGGAAGATGCCGGTATTGAGCTATCACAGAAAAATGAGAGTGAATTTTTCAAAGCTGGTAAAGCTGTCTTCCCATGGGAGATGATTATTGGTGACGCCTCGGGCAAATTAACGGTCAAGACATCTCGCGCCGTAAGTCCGGGCGGAGATGTAACAATCATTTCAGCCGATGACGGCGTTCAGGAAAACATTCGGACGCTTGAATTCAAAGATACCGGACGTTTCGAAATTCGCGGGACCCCAATCGATTTGCGCCGCCAAAATACCGGCGATATGGCGTTATATCTGCGTGTTCGTCCTGAGGCAGGTGCGGAAAATCAATCTGTAAGCGTAGGCTTAGACTGTGGGGACGGATGTTCAGTCGACAATAAACTTTCGACGGTTTTGCAATCGGCAAAACCGGGCGAATGGACGGATGTATCTGTAAAGCTGTCCTGTATGGGGGCTGCTTCAAGCATGGAATATGTTCGGTCTCCGGTTGTTATTGAAACGGAAGGCGCTGCGAAATTCAGTCTCTCTGATATACGTTTGGTGGCCAATGAAGGACAGGCGGTTTGCCTCAAATAGGATTATTATCATTCATTAAAGTTGAGGAAATTATCATCTCGCGTTTCTTGCGACCAAATGGCAATCAGACCATAAGAAATGTAAGGGTGGACCAGCTGGCTGCTGAAATTGCAGCCAGGTCTTGGTCTTGATAGGGGAAAGACGAGTATGAAAGCCACGATTACAGACGTCGCGAAACGCGCTGGTGTCTCCATGAAGACGGTTTCAAGGGTTCTGAATAATGAACCAAATGTTGCCGAGAAGACACGAGAGCGCGTCAAAGCAATTGCGGATGAATTGCGCTATTCACCTAATCTGGCTGCGCGCGGGCTCGCCACGTCAAAGTCCTATTTGATTGCGCTCATTTACGACAATCCATCGCCAAACTATATCTCGCACATCCAGCGCGGGGCAATCGATGCTTGTCGGGATGCAGGATACCATCTGGTTGTAGAGCCGCTCTCATTCAGCGGTGCGGGTGACCATGATGAAGCTGTCAGGCAGGTTAGAACTGTTCTCGACCGACTGCCTGTCGATGGGGTCATATTGACCCCGCCCTTGAGCGATAATGATGCGGTTCTCGATGTGTTGGCAGAGTTGAATATCAAATGCGTCCGCGTGGCGCCTAAAAATGGCGGCAAGCAACCTTTTGTAGGCATGGATGATGAAACTGCGTCTTATCAGATGACCCAACATTTACTGGACCAAGGGCATCAGAAAATTGCTTTTGTCTTGGGGCATATTGATCACGCGGCCACATCTCTGCGGCATGCCGGTTACCTGCGTGCCATGTCCGAGGCAGGGATAACCGTCCCGGATAATTTCATTGTTCAGGGTGATTTCTCATTTGAGTCAGGGGCTGCTGCTGCCCGAAAGGTCCTTACGCTTCCTGAATCTGAGAGACCGACAGCTATTTTTGCATCTAATGACGATATGGCAGCCGCCGTCATTTCCGTCGCAGGGCAAATGGGATTGAACGTGCCGGACACATTATCTGTCTGTGGTTTTGATGATACGCCTCTCGCGCGGGTCATTTGGCCGGCGCTCACTACTGTTCGTCAGCCTATCTATAAAATGGGCCATCAGGCCGCGAAAGAACTTGTCAGACGTTCCGATGAAAAAGCGGAGAAAGGCCAAATCTTAGACTTCGAAATCATGCTCCGGGACTCTGTCTCCGACCTCAAATAAACCGACCATAGCACAATTTTACACCTATTTTCGAAAACGAACATTTCTTCTGTTGTTGACAGCGCTGTCATAACTAGACATATCAAAATCAAGGTCGCATGAGACGGCTTACTTGAGGGAATTTACGTTCCGTCTGTCTAAAGGGAAAAACGGTGGCCAATTCAAACACCAAAACATCTGAATCTGCACATGAAGCGGGGTCAACATTCGTTCCGGTCGAGCCTTTTGAGATTGTCGTTTTTGGCGGCACGGGCGATCTAGCCCGGCGCAAGCTCATCCCGTCGCTTTATCACCGCTTTTGTGATGGACAGATTCCGAAAGACTCCAAAATAATTGGCGCGTCGCGGTCTAAACTCACGCGCGATGAATATCTCATAATGATCAAGGACGCCTATCAAACCTTCGTTAAGGACGAGACGTTTTCCGAAAAAAAATGGGACGCATTTTGCAAACTCGTCGACTACGCGGCTGTGGATGTGACAACGGATAAAGATTGGGCGGGATTGGGCGAAAAGCTGGACAAGTCTCAAAAGCTCATTCGTGTGTTCTATTTGGCGATGCCGCCGGCGCTTTTCTCTAATATCTGCCAAGGCTTAAAATCCGCAGGCCTCGCCCATAAGCAAAGCCGTGTCGTGCTTGAAAAGCCGCTGGGCCATGATTTCAACTCTGCAGACGATATCAATGAAGCTGTCGGAAAGGTTTTTTCGGAAAAACGTATTTATCGGATTGATCATTTCCTTGGGAAAGAAACAGTTCAAAACCTGTTGGTTCTACGGTTTGGGAATGTCCTTTTAGAGCCTCTTTGGAATCGCGATTCCATCGAACACATTGAAATTACTGTAGCTGAGAGCATCGGCGCAGGCGGCCGAGGAGCCTATTACGATAAATCCGGCGCCTTGCGGGATATGGTACAAAATCATCTCCTTCAACTGCTTTGCCTGACAATGATGGAAGCGCCCGGCTCGACGGATGCCGATGATTTACGACTGGAAAAAATCAAAGTCTTACGCGCCTTGGCACCGATTACTGCTGAAAATGTTGAAGAGACAACGGTTCGCGGCCAATATGTAAAAGGTAAAGTGGACGGTGAGTCTGCGCCTGATTATTTGACCGATGTCGACTTTGAAGAAAGCGATGCTGAAACCTATGTTGCAATTCATGCGGAAGTGAATAATTGGCGTTGGGCAGGCGTGCCGATTTATATCCGTACCGGAAAGCGTATGAGCGCACGACGGTCAGAAATCATTGTTCAGTTTAAACCCGTACCACATTCAATTTTCGGACAGGGCATTCCTGTCAATCCCAATAAGCTCGTCATTCGATTGCAGCCGGATGAGGCCGTGAATCTCTGGATGGAAATTAAAGAGCCGGGCGCCGGCGGGTTGCGCTTAAAAACCCTGCCGCTTAATCTGGCTTATGCAGATAATTTTACTGTCAGATATCCCGATGCATATGAGCGGCTCTTGATGGACGTGGTTCGGGGGAATTTATCGCTGTTTATGCGCCGTGATGAAGTCGAGGCGGCTTGGATATGGTGTGATGGAATTTTGAACGCTTGGAAAGAAGTCGATCAAAAAGTTTCTTATTATCCGGCAGGGTCTAATGGTCCGGACGCGGCAGATCGAATGTTGGCTAAGCAAGGCCATGATTGGTCTGAAATTAAATGATGGGTACACCCGTCATATATGATCATGGTAACATGGTCGCAAAAGCTTCCGCGGCGATTGAAGCTGTTTTACGACAAGCCCTAAAAACCCGGGGGCATGCCAGCCTGATGGTCAGTGGTGGCAGTTCACCTAAACCGCTCTATGAAAATTTGTCAAAAACGGATTTGGAGTGGTCTAAAATCACAATCGGTTTGGTCGATGAGCGTTGGGTGGATCCGGGCCAGAACGGCTCGAATGAAGATTTCATTCGCGCAGCTCTCTTTCAAAATAATGCAGCCTCGGCTAAATTTTTTGGTCTGAAAACACCCCACGCATCCGTTCAAAAAGGTCTTAAATCCGCCGAAGCCCGGTTTAAGGGTGTTGATAGTCCTTTTGACGTCTGTGTCATGGGTATGGGGTCTGATGCGCATACAGCGTCTTGGTTTCCAAATTCAGACGGATTGGCACATGCTCTCGCGCTAGATAATCAAGATTTTTTATGCGCCGTGGATGCAACGGGCGCGCCGGTAGCAGGCGATTATCCTCATCGTATCACGCTAACACTACGCGCTGTTATCGACTCTCATTTTGTTGCTCTATTCATACCTGGTGCAGAAAAGCGCCGTGTTTTTGATGCGGCGCCGTCCAAACCACTGTCTGACGCCCCCGTTCAAGCGCTCTTGCGGGCAGGTCAAAACTTACATGTATTCGCGAGCCCGGCCTCATGACCCACTCAGTCATCAAAGACGTGACAGCGCGGATTACCGAACGCTCCAAGCAAAGCCGTGCTGGCTATCTCGCCGCATGCGAAGCGCAAATGCGCGAGGGACCGCGTCGCCGCCGTCTCTCAGAAGGCAATGTTGCACATGCCTCTGCCGGGTGTGCTGTTCTGGAAAAGACTGAGTTGCTGGGCGCGAAATGGGCCAATATCGGGATTGTTACAGCCTATAACGACATGCTCTCTGCGCATGCACCATTTGAACGCTTCCCTGAACTGATCCGGCATGCTGCACGCCGCAATGGCGCAACGGCACAAGTGGCTGGTGGCGTTCCGGCCATGTGTGACGGCGTCACCCAAGGGCGGGACGGCATGGAGCTGTCATTGTTTTCGCGCGATAATATCGCCCAGGGCGCAGCTATTGCATTGTCTCATGATATGTTTGATGCGGCCATCCATTTGGGCGTGTGTGATAAAATCGTGCCGGGGCTGATGATTGCCGCGCTTCGCTTTGGCTGGATACCGCAAATTTTTGCACCGGCAGGCCCGATGCCATCCGGACTGCCTAATCCTGAAAAAGCACGCGTAAGACAGGCTTTTGCCGCGGGAGAAGCCACGCGTGCTGACCTTCTGGCCGCGGAAGCTGCCAGCTATCATGCGCCCGGGACCTGTACATTTTACGGGACGGCCAACACGAACCAAATGTTGATGGAAGTCATGGGTATGCAATTACCCGGCTCCAGCTTTGTGCATCCGAATACGCCTTTGCGTGACGCACTGACGGCACAAGCTGTCCGCCGCGCGACGCAGATTACGAATATGGCACAAGGTAAGGATGCAGCTTTCACCCCGGCCTGTAAGGTGATTTCCGAGAAGAGCATTGTGAATGGCTTGGTCGGTTTGATGGCAACCGGTGGGTCCACAAATTTGACAATTCATATGGCAGCGATTGCACGCGCAGCCGGTATTATCATCAACTGGGATGATTATGCCGCCATCAGTCAAGCCGTGCCACTCATTTGTAAAATCTATCCGAATGGCATCATGGATGTGAACCATTTCCATGCGGCCGGCGGCATGGCTTATCTGATCGGTGAGCTTTTGGATGCAGGCCTTATGCAAGCAGATGTCACCACGATTGCAGGCGGCGATGGTTTGCACGCTTATACAAAAGAACCTGTGAAAAATATGCATCTCGAACAGGATGCCGTGATTTGGCGCAATGGTCCGAAAGAGAGCTTGGATACTGAAATTTTAACAACGGTTGATAAGCCTATCCGCAAAGATGGCGGTCTTGCCCTTCTGGAAGGGAATTTGGGCCGTGCTGTCATGAAAATTTCTGCCGTGAAGGAAGAAAACTGGAAGGTCGAAGCTCCGGCGATTGTGATTGATGATCAGAATGATCTAATCAAAATGCATAAAGCCGGAGAGTTGGAACGCGATTTTGTTGTCGTTTTGCGGTTCCAAGGTCCTCGGGCAAACGGCATGCCGGAGTTGCACAAATTGACCCCGATTTTGGGATTGCAACAGGACAAAGGATTTAAAGTCGCGATGGTGACGGATGGCCGAATGTCTGGCGCATCCGGTAAGGTTCCGGCAGCTATACATTTACATCCTGAAGCGCTGATGGATGGCCCGATTGCGCGTGTTCAGACCGGGGATATGATGCGGGTTGATCCGGAAAATAATACGGTCGAAGTCGTCGGTGTGGATCTGTCGACGCGAACATCCGCCTCTCAACCGCCACAACCTCAATTGGCCGCATTAGGAATGAACATGTTTGCCGTTCAGCGGGCCATTGCAACGGATGCGGAAAGCGGCGCATCTACAATCGGTGATATGCCATGGTTCACCTGATGCCAGATCATCATAATTCTACGCAGGACGGTTTGGTTGTTCCATCCAAAGGTTTAACGTTGGTCGGTGATGTCGGCGGCACAAATTGCCGCTTGGCCCTCGCCGAGCGCACGGCCTCCGGCGGTATCGAACTTCATCACTCTGAACGATATGCCGTTGCAGAATATAAGCATTTTAACGACGTCGTAGAGACCTATCTCGACACCTATAAAATTAAAGCAAAGCAGGGCGCTTTCGCGTTTGCAGGACCAAAATTTGACGATGAAATTCGAATGACCAATCTGAACTGGATTGTGTCAGAAGACGAACTCAGAAAGAAATTCGGCTTAGACACAGCTGTCGTGTTGAATGATTTTGTTGCCATGGCAAATGGGGCGACGGTTATCCCTGACGACGGGTTTGACGTCTTGATAGAAGGAAAAGTCGATTACAACAAACCCGTTGCTGTGCTTGGCCCGGGTACGGGTATGGGGCTGTCTTGTATACTGCCGGGTAAACCTGTCCGCATTATTCCAACCGAAGGCGGGCACACAGCTTTTGCGCCCGGAGATGAAATGGAACGCGAAGTTTTGGCTTATTGGTCGTCTCGTTTGTCTTTCGTGTCCGCGGAGGCCCTGATTTCCGGGCCGGGACTTGTCAGATTACACACGGCGATTTGTGCTATCACGGACAGTCCCAACCATAATTTATCCGCAGCTGAAATTGTGGGGGCAGCTGAATTGGATGCCGGGTCCATTGCCCGCAAAACCGTTACGCATTTCTGTTCAATGTTAGGTGGATTTGCCGGAAATGTCGCCGTGACCCAAGGCGCTTCAGGCGGTGTTGTGATTGGCGGGGGCGTCTCCCGACATATTGCCAAATTCATCTCCGGGTCCGATTTTACTTCGCGGTTCAAAGACCGCGGCCCAGGAAGCTGGTATGTGAAAGATATTCCCGTTCGTTTGATACAGGCGAATTTCGTGCCGCTATATGGTGCAGCTGCCATGGTGCTAAATAATTAAAATTCGGAGATTTCCATGCGCACACTCCTCATATGTGTTTCTACAGTTTGTTTGTCAGGCTGCGGGGAGGCGGCGCTTCAAAGCAAACCGCAAAAATCCGACGCGGAGCTTTTCGAAACCATTGGCACAATTTCGACAACGCATAGCGGATTGATTGACCCCAAGGCCAAAATAGAAAAATTGGGTGGGGATTTTAGATGGTCAGAAGGTCCGGTCTGGGTGGAAAATCTTGACGCCCTTTTGTTTACCGACGTTCCAAAAAATACGATTTGGAAATATAAGGACGGCGAAGGTCTTACCGAATATATGCGCCCATCAGGCGCCGTGCCGCCAAAGTCTGAGCATACCTCTACCCCGGGTGCGAATGGTCTTATTCTCCAAGATGCGGAGCATTTGATTGTGCCTGATCATGGCAACCGAACGCTCTGGCGGCAGAACATAAAAACCAAAGCCCGGACTGTGTTGGCTGATAATTTTGAAGGCAAAAAGCTAAATAGCCCAAATGATGCGACGCTTCACAGTTCCGGCATTATCTATTTCACCGACCCACCCTATGGGCTGAAAGAGCAAGATGATAGTCCGGTAAAAGAGTTGGATTTCAGCGGAGTTTTTGCGCTCTATCCAAATGGTTCATTGAAGCTTATCGATAAAAACATTAAACGGCCTAATGGCATTATTTTATCGCCGGATGAGCGTACACTCTATGTCGCAAATTCCGATCCTGAGACGGCGAATTGGACAGCCTATGATGTTTCCCCAACTGGAAATATTTCTAATGCCCGCGTGATAGCGGAAGGCTTTAAGGAACTGAAATCAGGCCTGAAAGGCAATCCGGATGGCATGGCGGTGGCTGAAGATGGAACGCTCTTCGCCACCGGCCCAGGCGGAATTTGGATTATGTCCCCGACAGGCGAAAAACTGGGTCTTATTTCGACAGGGACTGCGATTGCCAATGTGACCTTCGGTGGAAAAGATGGTCGCGACCTTTATATGACGTCACACACATTTCTGGCGAGAACCCGAACCAGTGTCAAAGGTCACGGCTTCTAGGGAACAAAAGATTGAATGGCTTTGACCATCAAGATGAGAGGACCGCACCTTGCTCAAATTGGATTTTTGCAAGCCTTGCATAAAGACCATTTTTTTGGACCAGTTCCGCATGAGTCCCGGTTTCAACAATCTTGCCGTCATCCAAAACAATAATCCGGTCAGCTTTCAACACTGTTGAAAGCCTATGGGCGATAACCAAAGTTGTTCTGTTTCGCGACGCCTGTTCAAAAGCCTTTTGGACAGCCTGTTCTGATTCTGAGTCAAGTGCCGAGGTTGCTTCATCCAGTAATAATATAGGGGCGTCCCGCAATATGGCCCGGGCGATTGCAATCCTCTGCCGTTGACCGCCTGATAAAGTTGCGCCTTGTTCTCCAAGGTCTGTGGCATATCCATCGGGCAGAGCCATTATAAAATCATGCGCATAGGCGGCCTTTGCAGCCGCAATAATTTCGTTCTCAGTCGCACCCTCTTTTCCATATCCAATATTTTCATAAGGAGTTCCGGAAAATAGAGGTGCGCTTTGTTGAACGACCGCGATATGAGACCGAAGGGCCTCAGGCTCCAGACGACGTATGTCTGTCTCGTCAAGCGTGATTGACCCGTTCTGAATATCATAAAACCGCAGCAATAGCTGAAAGACCGTGGATTTCCCCGCGCCGCTAGGCCCGACCAAAGCGACTGTTTCACCTGATGAAATAGTGAAGGAAATATCCGTCAAAGCGGCGCGTTCTTGCCGCGTCGGATAGGCAAAATCGACAGATTGGAATGCGACATCTCCATCGATTTTGGGGAGCGTGACAGGACTTTCTGGTGCAGTAATCGTGGGTGTCTCGTCCCAAATTTCAACTAATCGATCGGCCGCTCCCGCTGCGCGCAAGAGGTTGGTAAAGGTTTCTGTCAGTGAGCTTGCTCCGCCTATGGCCATAAAAGCAAGGAACGAAAATGCCGTGATACCACCACCGGTCAGTTCACCATCTCGCACTAACCCAGCACCGAAGTAGAATATAATTATTATACCGGAAAACGCTATGATAAACATGATAGCCGTGAGGATGGATTGAATCGTTATTCTTTTTCTTTGGGCAATATAGCTACTTTCAATATCACCGCTGAACCGGCGCCGTTCTCCAGCTTCTTCCGTGTAGGCTTGGACGGTTTGAATGCCACTAATGGCTTCTCCCGCACGTGCAGAAGCATCGGCTAATCTATCTTGGCTATCACGAGAATAGAGTTTAATTTTAGGGCCAATGACGATGAGTGGTAAAATCATTGCTGGTGCAATAGCCAATACCATTAGCGCCAATTTCCATGACAAGAAAAACATCATGAAAATGGCACCAATGATTGTGGCGATTGAGCGCAATGCGAAGCTAACAGATCCGGTAATTACAGTTTCAACGAGCGTCGTGTCTGTTGTTAGTCGTGATAAAACTTCTCCTGTACGAACTCGTTCGAAATAAGCTGGAGATAAGTATGTGAGACTGTCGAATACCGCCTTCCGAATGTCTGCAATGACGCGTTGGCCCAAGCGTGTGATAAAGAAAAAACGAAGTGCGCCGGCTACCGCGAATAAGATTGAAAATATGCCTGCCAGTATAAAATAGGGCGCTAGAGATGCATTACTCTCATTACCAATTGAAGCACAAATCGCGATGTTCTCAGAGCTTGCCCCAAATCCACAATCAATGATTATCTTAACAATCCAAGGCATGGCCAAACTGCCCAAGGCAGACAGCGTTAGGAAAACCAGAAAGGCGATGACTTGTCCGGGATAATGGCTGATAAACGGCCATAGTTTTACAAGCGGACGCAGGGATCTGGCCTTTGTCCGTCCCGCTTTATCTCGGTCAATTTTTGCTGCGAAGGCCGCACCTGCGCTACGTGATGAATCTGTTGAATGGGTCGACATGTTTGGGCGCTATCGCACTTTGCGTCGATAGTGTAAAAGGCTCTTTGCGTGAATGTCGGCGACTTGCTGACGCAACTTGCCGACTCGGACAATCCACGCCAAGGGAACGGGATGAGCACACCATTAGAAATTTTGTCCGAGAGCTTCGGACACAAGGCCTTTCGCCCTGGACAGGCCGATATTGTCGACCTCATATTGTCCGGCAAAAATGTACTGGCAGTCATGCCAACAGGCGCGGGAAAATCGATTTGCTATCAAGTTCCAAGTCAGTTGCTGGACAGGCCAACCATTGTGATTTCGCCCCTCGTCGCGCTGATGGATAATCAGGCCGCAGGGTTGCGGGCCAATGGCGTATCCGTGTCAGCGATCCATTCCGGACAATCTCGTGAAGAGAATGTGTCGCAATGGAAAGACGTAGCGCAGGGACGTACAAAACTCCTCTATCTTTCTCCCGAACGTTTGATGCAGTCTCGAATGCTGTCTGCAATGAAGGCCTTGGACCCGGCATTGTTCGTGGTGGACGAAGCGCATTGCGTATCCAAATGGGGACCGGCTTTTCGCCCGGAATATGCTGACCTGAGCCAATTGAAAGTGCTATTTCCAAACGCGGGCGTGGCCGCCTTCACGGCTACGGCTGACGCCTCCACCCGAAAAGACATTGCGGAGCAACTTTTCGCGGGGCAGGGCGAGATTATTGTTCATGGCTTTGACCGTCCCAATCTCAGTTTGACCGTCTCGTCGCTAACCAACCGAACCCAGCAATTACTCGCTTGGATGGAGAGCCAGCGCGGGGAGTCCGGTATCGTCTATTGCCTCTCGCGCAAAAACACCGAAAAATATGCGGAAATATTACGCGAAGAGGGATTTAACGCATTACCTTATCATGCAGGTCTGTCCTCAGAAGTTCGGTTTGAAACTCAAGAACGGTTTCTGGCGGAACCGGCGGTCGTCATCGTGGCAACTATCGCGTTCGGTATGGGCATTGATAAATCCAATGTACGGTTTGTATATCATCTGAACCTGCCCAGCTCTCTTGAGGCATATTATCAGGAAATTGGCCGCGCAGGCCGGGACGGAGCGCCCTCGGAAACGGGATTAATTTTTGCACTGGATGACATACGCATGCGCCGTCAATTTATCGCTGATGACGGATCAGATACGGATCATCAGATGCGTGAACATCGGCGTCTGGATGCCTTGCTCGGATATTGCGAGGCGTCTAAATGCAGACGGCAGGTTTTGATGGCCTATTTTGGCGAGACATCAGAACCTTGCGGAAATTGCGATATATGCCTTAATCCGCCTGACCTGATAGATGCGACGGCCGAGGCGAAAGCTCTATTCGGAGCCATTGCTGCCACAGGTCAACGTTTTGGCGCGACTCATGTCATTGGCGTTGCTCGGGGCGAAGAAACGCCGCGTATCCTGCAGTATGAACATGATAAATTACCGGTCTATGGAATATCGGATAAATCCCGCCAATGGTTTCAAGGCCTATTGAGACAGGCTGTCGCTTTGCGTTATTTGAATGTGAATATGGAAGCCTATGGCCGCTTGGAAATTCAGCCCAAAGCGCAGGCCGTTCTGGAAAATGACGAACCATTCAAATGTAAAGATCCGACACCTAAGAAAGCCGCAAAATCTTCCAAAAGGCGAAAACCCTCATATTCGAAAAACCCGTCTTTTGATGAGAGAGACTCAGAGCTTCTATCCCGCCTGAAAGCCCTGCGGATGGATTTTGCCAAACAACTTGGCAAGCCCGCTTTCGTTATTTTCTCTGATGCAACTTTGATTGATATGGTTTCTCGCAAGCCAAAGACCCGCGATGAAATGCTGGATGTCAGTGGTATTGGGCCGAGTAAATTTGACCGCTTTGGCGAGGCCTTTTTAGCTGAATTAGGCGATTAGCTGGTCGCCTTCTGACACTTTTGAAGGCTTGATGTGTCGTCATTACCCGGGATGAATTCGATTGCAGGGCGGGCATCCGAGTCATATTTGAATTCAAATATGACTGCTTGCTGTGGCGGCGTTCCGGGTGATGCAGCGGTCTTTCGGTCAGCAACGTAAATATCAGAACGCATACCCGACGCAATGGCACATCCCGTTGCCGGACCCGGTAATTGCGCAGCATCACCAAAACGACTGACGTCACTCATCGTGCCGCTGACATGAACCGCCACGGAGACATCTCCCACAACATTGCTCGCCTTGACGCTAAAGCCGGCATTGGATGCCACCAGAAAACGTGACATTCCCGGTTCTGCCGTTGGAATTTCAACTGCTGTTACAACTGGCCGAATATCAAAGGCGACGCGGTGAACAATTTGCGCTGCTGCCGGCAGGCTCAGCACTTCTAGGGCCAATAAGCCGAAAACTAAGTAACGCTTTTTACCCTGAAGCATGGAGAGTTTTTTGAGGCGATTCTGCATGAGGCACACCCTGCAATTCGCGTGCCGTCATGAGAGGACTTCGCTTGCTAAAACTGGCGTGCGCACATGACTTGGCGGAAAGACGGCAATCCGCTAAGCGCCTGTCGATGAAGAAATTGAAACAAACCGCTGGCCTGTTATTTTCGGGAGGACAAGATTCTGCGACCTGTCTGGCTTGGGCGTTGGAGTCTTTTGAGCATGTCGAAACCATTGGTTTTGACTATGGCCAACGTCATGAAATTGAAATGACCTGCAGAATGGATGTTAGGCAGGCGATACAAAAAGCGTTTCCTCACTGGGGAGATAAGCTTGGCGCGGATCATATAATCAACCTCGCGGGACTAGGACAAATCAGCGAGACATCTTTAACCCGTGATGTCGAAATCGGCGTCCATGCCAATGGTTTGCCGACGACATTTGTGCCGGGTCGAAATTTGATTTTCCTGAATTATGCAGCTGCCTTGGGTTGGCGACGGGGATTTACGCATCTGGTTGCCGGCATGTGCGAAGCGGATTTTTCAGGTTATCCGGATTGCCGGAAAGAGACTTTGGACGCGCAAATGAATGCAATCTCTCTAGGGTTGGATAGACCCTTTACGCTTCACACGCCGCTCATGCATCTATCAAAAGCGGGGGCTTGGCACTTGGCTGATGACCTTGGTGGACTCTTACTCGTCAAAATTATCCGAAAGAAAAGTCATACCTGTTACAAGGGCGTTCACGCGGACTTGCATGAATGGGGATATGGGTGCGGATCATGCCCGGCTTGTGAGTTGAGAGCGAATGGTTGGACTGAATATTCGGGTTCAAAATCGTGAGTTACGCCGTCAAAGAAATTTTCCTGACGGTTCAGGGTGAAGGTGTTCGTGCCGGGACTGTAGCGGTCTTTCTACGCTTTGCGGGCTGTAACCTCTGGTCAGGCTTGGAAAAGGACCGCCGCTCGGCAGTCTGTAAATTCTGCGATACGGATTTCGTCAAAACTGACGGCGTAAATGGAGGCAAATATGATGCAGCAGAGCTCGCCGAGAAAGTCGCCAATTTGTGGGTCGGTGAGGGCGAAAGATGGGTTGTCTGTACAGGCGGGGAGCCTGTGCTGCAGCTTGACGAGACGATTATAAACACATTGCATGCAAAGGGTTTCAAAGTTGCGGTAGAGACAAATGGTACTTTAACTGTGCCGGAGGGCATAGATTGGATTTGTGTGTCGCCAAAAGCGAATGCGCCCCTGGTGCAAACATGCGGTGACGAGCTAAAGTTGGTTTTCCCGCAAGCCGAAAACCATCCTTCTGATTTTGCAGATTTGAACTTTACTCATTTCTGTCTTCAACCGCGCGATGACAGCTATTTGGGCGCAGAAAAAAAGGCGGACCATTCACAGGCCGCCTTTCAATATTGCTTAGAACATCCGCAATGGCGGCTATCCGTTCAAACGCATAAATCAATTGGTGTGCCTTAGCTTAACTTGCACCCGGATCCATTGCTGCGAGTTTCTTGCTAAGCCTTTTTGAGAAGCGTGAGAATGCACGGTTCGCATCCGTCCAAGTTGAGGCGGTTTGAGCGGGGCGTTCATAGAAGCTGGAAAAATAATCGTAATTGGCAGTTCCAATTACTGTGCCGCTGGCAGATACAAACTCGGCTGACACATCAGCACCACCAATACCGAAGCTTTGAAATGAAAGACTAGCATCTTCCTTTAGCTGGTTAAAAGTCGGGCGGTTTGGTTTCACTTCATTGATCGTAACGCGTAAGAGTGTTGACGCTGAATCTGATAATGTCAGACCTCTTTTGGCAAAGTCTTCAACCAGTTCTTCTTCCATTTCTTCCAAAAGATATTCAATAGCGCGATCTCCATATTTCCCATTATTAGAGAAAGCGGAATTCAGTCGCCCGCCGGAACCGCGGTCAGATAGTTTTTTCGGAAGATTATTCGCACGATGTGCTAAATCCTCAGAGACGACGACTTCCAATTTAAATGGGCCTGTTATGTCTTGGGAGAAGTCTGAATCAAAACCATGCGCATGCGCAAAAGCAGGCGTTCCGATAATGGCTGCGGCCAAGATAAGTGTCAGAAATTTACGCATGTCTTACTCCTCTTTTGTGAGGATATAACACATTCAATCAAAATTGGCAAAGGACCGTACATGGCGCGGCCCTGACAATTCCGTTAGATTAAAAATTTTTAGGCTTAACTTGCCACGTCGACAACAACAGACAGAACATTCGTCGCTGTTTTCAAACCAGCTAATTCGGTTTCCAAACGGGCGGCGTTTACGACACGGGTCACGGTGACCACTTTCCCTGTGAGATCAACGACTTGGGTTGTGATTGACAGAAATTTTGCTGTTGTGTCGAGGGCCGCGTTCGTCACCTTAACGGGGACTGAGCCGACATAATAGACACCTTTGCCGGTGGCCCAGAGGCCTTTTCCAACCATCTTTGTTCCGCCTACAGCCGTTTTTCCAACGGCTTTTGTCGTTCCAACAGCTGCTTTTCCGACGAATTTTGTTGTTCCGACAGCTGCCTTGGCCGGAACTGTGACGACTTTGTGCACGCCGCAGGAGGATAGACCCAGACCTGTCATAGCCAGCGTGATGATGAGTGATTTGCGCATATCGAATGTCCCTTAATTCTCGATCCCGTAAGGTCTCTATAATCGCAGGAACTTAATCAGGACATAAAAAAAAGCAGAATTTACTGTCCTTCGCGTCGCCATGCCCAGGTCAGGAAAAGGAAGAATAGCCCAAACAAGAAGATGCCGGGCGCTAATGGGGTTCGCCGACTCTGTGTCACAGTGTAAGCCTCATGTGCAATAAGGCCCATCCAGTTTTTCCCCGAGCTTTGCCGGCCTGCCTTGGGCCGGCGAATGTCAGGCAAGGCGGAGACGTCCAAGCCGACTGATTTTATGATACCATTCGTGGCATTAGAGAGCGGGGCCAATATGTCCTTGGTTGGTAAAAGGTTTTTATATTCTTTAGGATTTAATGCGCCAACAGCCGTAATCGCCGAGATGTCACCATTACTGAGCCGATATGCGCCTTGTCCCGCGAGGGGCAGCGCGGCGCGGTATAAACCATCTGAAACACGGTCCAGAGTGACTCGGCGGCTGGATCCGTCAGGCGCAATGACGACGACCGGGTCATTTACATCCTCCAAAGATCGGCGCGTAATTACGAGATTATCTCCGTCTCTAACTCCGGTCAGGGTTTCGGCATCAAGTTCCGGTTCGCCCATTAACCAGTGAGCGGTGCGTCTGAACATTTCGCGATAGGGTCCGCCACCATTATGTCCTTTCGCCCAGAGCCAGGCTTGATCACTCATGAGCATGGCAACACGTCCGTCTCGAACTTTATCAATCACGAAAAGCGGGACACCTTCAGGCCCGTCCATCAGTACGTCACCGCCAATTGGGTCATTGTCTATAACGCGATACCAGGATCCCCAGGCCTGGTCTTCATTACCTTGGAAATCTGATGTGATGGGATGACGCTGACCTTTGGCGTTCAGCTCAGGCCGAAAAGCGCCTGTTAGAATATCACCCGTCGGACGTGCAGGCAGGACGGAAACTAAAGGCGTTCTATACAGACTAGCCTGCGTTGAGAAAGCCGGACCTGTGGCCAGTAACAAGGCTCCGCCATCTTCGACATAATGGGCAATATTCTGAAAATATTGCGGAGGAATGGTCGGTCGGGATCGACCTTCACGCCGGGATAAGGAGCGGCGCTCATACTGGTCAAAAATAATCAGATCAAATTCGTCCAGTCGTTCTTCGAACAATTGTCGCGTCGGGAATTGGATAAGAGAAAGCTCTCTCTCACCCGCATTTGTGTATTTGCTGCGGCTGGTCAGAATCGTGAATTGAACGAGATCCAGCGCAGGATCGGATTTGAGCAAATTACGCCAAGCACGACCACCATTATGCGGTTCTCCGGTAATCAGTAGGACGCGTAAGCGATCTCTGACGCCTTGGATTTCTGATACGAAAAGATTGTTATTGAGAGTTAATTCCCCATCGACACCTTCGACAGTTAGTTCAACCGTATTACTGCCGCGTCGCTCAATCTCCAGCGGAATGGAAAGCGGGCGGCCAATTGTGATTGGAAAGCGGGCTTTTACATCTCCGTTGAGTTTTAGTTCAATACGTGCGCGTTCCCCATCAAACCCTGGGTCTTCGACGAGCAGTTCGTATTCGGCCTGCTCTCCTACGACGCCAAATTTAGGCGCCTTTGTTGCCAAGATACGACGATCCCGAGCTTCGGCCTCCCCGATGATTAGACTATGAAAGGGGACATTGTCCGGCAGGTAATCCGCCACAGCTTCTGAAACATCATGCGCCCGGCCATCGCTCAGAGCAACAACTCCTGCCAATCGTCCGGACGGTGCGCCCGCTAGCGCATCCGTCAAGGCCGAAGCCAGCAATGTGCCTTCATTATTTTGAGGCACGGATATAGTAATAATATCCAGATTACCGTCTTCCCGGAACTGCGACTTCAGCTCGGCCGTGATTTTTGTGAGCGCCTCATCCCGACCGCCGAATTTCATGCTGTCGCTTCTGTCTTCAATGACAATGACTGTATCGGGTAATGATTCACGGTCTTCCTCTACGGATTGCGGGTTCAAAACGCCAATGAGCAAAAAAAGGCCAGCCGTTAGCCGCGTAAACTGACTCCGCAGCCGCCCGGCCCCCGCAGCGATGGATGCAATGAATATCAGCGCAGCCAGACCCACAATCCAAGGTACAGGCAGCAGTGGATCAAGTGCCAGATTTCCGAATATCTGATCCATTAGTCGATCTCTCCGGGCAAATCTCTTTTGCCTTCGCCCAATCGTTCAACCAGCGCAGCTGCATGAACCTGATCGGCTTTGTAATTACCGGACAGCGTATACATGGCGATGTTGACACCAAACCGTATGGCGATTTCCCGTTGGCGTGGAATGTCTTTTTCTAACTCGACCAAAGCCCCGTCCAAATTTGTAACGGCCCAACCTGCAGCCCAATCATTCGACCCAATGATTACGGGTGAGACGCCGTCGCGACCGCTCGTCCCGGATTCTGCCGCTTGCACATAGACGGGCCCATTGGCCCATCGTCCCGGAAAGACTTGGAGCAAGTAGAATGACTTCGTCAGAACGTGATCACTCGGAACCTCGGCGAGGCGTGGAATGTCCAGACCTTCGCTTACCCGCTTCAGGCCGGGATGTGGCTCGCCAGCGCGCAAAACGCGGTCACCTTCATCTCCGGTATCGAAAATGACTGTGCCGCCGGACGCCATATAGGCGTTTACATTCAGGCGTTCAGCGGGCGACAAGGCAGGCGTGTCGCGGCGTATTGGCCAATACAAAAACGGATACATTTCTAAACCGGGCATGTCTGCGGTGACGCCGTGGACTCCAACCGGTTCAATCGTCGTTCGCCCGTCCAGCTGTTCTTTTAAGCCCTCTAGCGCGACGCGGGACAGTTCGTCGCGTCGGATATCTCCGGTCTCCACATAGGCGAGGTGAAGTCCTGTCGCAGCTTCCAAAATGCGTGTGTCATCTTGCGCAATAGCGGCAGGCACAAACATAAGGCCGACAATCAGCATTCCCGCGACGCTGCGCATAGGTTTCAAATAAGCTAAGCGTCCCGACGCTATCAACGCAAAGAGTGCGTCCAGCGCTAGGGCCAGAAGCGCAAGACCAAGAAGTTTGCCCATAAGAGAACTGTCGGAGGTTTCGCCATATGTCCTGAGGGATGATCCGCCGGAAATGGGAATGTCCTGAACGATTGTCGGGTCCGCAATCACAGATAATGCGCGAATGCGGGTGCCCTGGCGATAGGTTCCGGGTAAGGCATCTGCGGAAGCAGAAACTGTTTCAAATTCCGTATTGGTCAGGCTGGGCAATCCGGGCGGAGGTGATTGCAACCGCCCAAAGGCATCAAGCTCTCGGTCCAAAACCCAATCTGCAGCCGACTCAGATTGCTCAATCGCGCGCCCTTTGGCGAGCGGCAAAAGCCTTTGCAGCATATCAACATAGAGTCCGGAAAGTGCCAAATTTGACCATTCAGGTCCGGCGGTTACATGAAACAAAACAATCCGGCCTTGTCCCAATGGCGCACTGGTGACGATGGGGCTTCCATCTTCCAATCTCGCCCATGTTCTTGTGTCAGTCTCGATTCCCGGCTCTGCCATGACCTGCCTCGATACCGTCACATCATCGGGAATCTTCAGCCCTGCAAAAGGAGATTCGTTGGAAAACGGTGCGAGCTTTTGCGGGCTTTCCCAAGCAAGCGCCCCGCCTATCGCTCTGTCACCAATTCGCAAGGCGACGGGCAGGAGCGTGTCAGGTGCCTTGGCAACCCGCGCGCCCGCAAACCGGATAAGAATCCCGCCATCTTCGACAAATTCTTTGATGTTATTATCATCACTTCTCTGGCTGTCAGGCATGACAAGAATAGAGGGTTTAAGCGTGAGAAGCGTTTTTTGGTCACCCTCAAAGACATCCGCGAAGGGCAGCAGCGCTTGTTTGGCGTAGAAAGGCTCTGTCAAAAGAGGGCTGGATGTATCGGCATTTGCGCGCAAGACCCCGACAAGCGGACGACCAAAACTGTCATCCAGCAATTTGACAGACGCGGCAGACCGCACGCCGGAGACTCTTAAACGCGCCACGCGGGAGCGAAGCTGTGCTGGTAGGTTGAAATTGACTGTGGCCAAATTCGCGCCGGTAGAAAACCTAACCTCTTCCGCAGCAATGACGCCGCCGCCTGCGCCCAACGCTTCAATTGTGTGGTTGGCTGGCGTCGCGGCGGAAGGACGATACCAGTCCATGTCAAATCCTTGCGGGGTTTCGCGCACTGCGCCGGGCAAGAGTATTGATTGTACCTCAGGCTTAAAAATCGTGGCACTTGCAGGGAAGCTCTGGGCGCGGGATGTCGTCAGGCCAGATGTCAGCACGTACACATCCGTCCGGTCCTCTATTACAGGAGAACTAAATTCACTGGCATAGCTGACGGGTTGTAAGGATTTCAGGGTTTCCATTACCTCGCGAGCCGGTTGAAAGCCGACGGCTTCGTCCTCAGAAGTTATCAGGCTAACCTCCAAATTATTTCTTTGCGCAATCCGGGTTAGGCGTTCGGCCTCATCGATCAAGTCTTCCCAGATAGGCGCGGCGAACACACTCTGATCAATCAGGATTGTGGGACGTGATTGTGTTTGCGCAGTGTTCGATTTGATAATCGGCTGCGCCAGAGCAAAGGCGACAATCGCAACCATAAGTAAGCGGAAAATCAACAGCCAAAGCGGCGTTCCGGCTGGCGTTTCTTCTTCGGTGCGCACGCCTTCCAAAATACGCAAAGGTGGGAAAATTTGATCCCGAGGCTTTGGCGGACTGATACGTAAAATCCACCACACGATGGGCAGTGTCAGCAGGCCCAATAAAACCAAGGGCGCTAAAAATGTGAGACCTGCAAAACTCATTTTTCGCCGCTTAACGCCTGATAGAGGGCATTGAGAGCCGTGGTTGCAGGTTCATTTGTGCGGTGGCGAATAAGCGTCCAGCCCAGACGCGCTGCCGTATTCGCCACCCGCGCATTATGTTCTGTTAAGCGCGCCTGATAATGTTCTCTGGCGGTTTCCGCGCGACCCAAAAGAAATTGTCGCGTCCCGCCAGGAGCACGAATGTTCAAACGACCTTTATATGGAAACGTTTCTTCAGCGGGATCAATGATTTGGACCATAATTCCGGTCACCGGGCGACCTGAAAGTCGCGAAAGACGTTTCCGCCAATCGTCTATTGGGTCAAGAAAGTCACTGACAATCACAAAACGAGAATGTGCCGCAATGTCTGCTTCCAGTGCGCTTTCATCCGTTTCTGACCGCATCATTGACTCTGCCAAGCGTTCAAATCCGACCCGGCCCGAGCGGGCGCGGTCCTGTAATCCAATCAGAGCGCAACGCTCACCCGCTTTCATCAAAAGATTGGCAATGGCCAAAGTCAGAACCCGTCCACGATCAGCCTTTGTCGGCAAAGATTTATCACTGCCCCATACCATACTCGGACGGGTGTCCGGCCATAGATAAATTGTATTGGCAGCTTCCCATTCATTGTCGCGGACGAAAACTTGGTCTCCGCGTGCGGACCTGCGCCAGTCAATCTGATTGGCGGCGTCCGTGTTTTGATAGTTACGATATTGCCAAAAGGTCTCGCCCTGTCCGGCGCGCCGCCTGCCGTGGACACCCGACGCCACAACAGCCGCCACGCGCTCAGCTTCTGCTAAGAGCGCGGGATAGCCTTGCGACAGCGCTAGGGCGCGCCGCCTAACATCATGCTTTCGGGCGAGAAGAGCCATCCTATCGAATACGGTCTTTTAATGTCTCAATTACACTACCAACGGTTTGCCCGTCTGCGCGGGCAGCAAAGTTGAGTGCCATACGATGAGACAAGACCGGACCGGCCAATTCCAAAACATCGTCGATGGACGGTGATAAACGCCCGTCAATTAACGCGCGTGCCCGCGTGGCAAGCATGAGCGCTTGACCTGCGCGCGGACCGGGCCCCCAGCTTACCTGTTGGCGAATGCCCTCAATATCCGTTTGAGCCGGACGCGCATTTCGCACGAGTGTCAAAATAGCATCCAGCACTTTCTCGCCCACGGGCAATTTCCGGATGAGGGCTTGCATATCCATGAGTTGTTTTGGTGTGATGGCCTTTTTCGCTGCGGCTTGTTCGGCTCCGGTTGTACGCACGAGGATGTTGCGCTCTGTTTCCTTCGTAGGAAAGTCCACATCAATCCGAAGAAGGAAACGGTCGAGTTGCGCCTCTGGCAGGGGATATGTACCTTCCTGTTCGATCGGGTTCTGCGTCGCCAAGACGTGAAAGGGTTTGGGCAGGTCATGGCGCACACCTGCAATTGTCACGAAGCGCTCTTGCATGGCCTGTAGCAGAGCGGATTGTGTGCGCGGGCTGGCGCGGTTGATTTCATCCGCCATGAGAAGTTGGGTGAAAACCGGACCGGGGATAAAGCGAAACTCTCTTTTGCCTTTAGTCGTTTCTTCCAACACCTCCGAACCTAAGATGTCCCCGGGCATGAGATCGGGTGTAAATTGGACACGTTTATCATCTAGCCCCAAAACGGTGCCAAGCGTTTCAACAAGAAGAGTCTTTGCCAAACCGGGCACACCGACGAGGAGCGCATGTCCACCGGAGAGAATGGCAGACAACGCCAATTCGACGACTTTGTCCTGTCCGTAAACGACGCCGCCTATATTTTCACGCGCCGAGCGGAGCCTGTCACTGGCCGTAGATGCGGCTTTTTCTATGTTCGCGGGAATATCTTGCATCGAAATCATGGCCTATGGATAGTAATGGAAAGACTCAACTGAACTCTAGGAATGAAAGCTGGTAAAACCATTGTCCACCCCAAACACCTTAAATGGCGGTAAGTCGCAGTTTTCTCTCGAAAATTTGATGGAAGCACTGGCAGATACGTCTGATGATCGTCGTCCGGTCGAGCGGTGGAACCCCGATCACTGCGGCGAAATCGATATTATAATAAAATCTGACGGATCGTGGTGGCATGAGGGAACCCGAATAACGCGAAAACCACTTGTGAAGCTTTTCGCCTCAGTCCTGCGCAAGGATGAGGATGGTCAGACCTACCTCGTAACCCCTGTTGAAAAATTGACGATTAAAGTCGAGCGCGCTCATTTCATTGCTGTGCGAATGGATGCCAAAGGTGAGGGACAGGACCAGCGTCTGTTCTTCACGACCAATATGGATGATGTCATTGAGGTGAGCGAGGTGACACCTTTGCGGATTGAGACGGATCCAGAGACGGGCGAACCGGACCCATATGTCGGCGTTTGGGGACGTTTGGAGGCATCACTCTCTCGTCCTGTCTTTTATGAGTTGGTTGACCTCGCGGTCGAGCGCCTAACCCCGGACGGCCCGCAATTAGGCGTTTGGGCCGCCGGCCATTTTTACCCGCTTGGCCCTGCGGGGTCGCATGACGTCTGATGCCGCACTGACGAAAGTTCGTAAGGCACTTTTGCCGCTGAAAATTTCTGACGGTGCGGATCAGGTGAAACGCGACGGTCAAAGGCGAGCTGCCGTGCTATGTCCATTGGTCATGCGGGATGAGTGGCATATTATTCTGACGCAGAGACCTGTAACCATGCCGTCCCATCCCGGGCAAATTGCTTTTCCGGGTGGAAAGTCGGAAGCTGGCGAAACCATTGCGCAGACGGCATTGCGAGAAACAAAAGAAGAAATTGGGGTGGCGGCAGATGATATTGAGCTTTTGGGACGCTTGCCAAGCTTTAACGCCGTCAGCCATTACCGTGTCACACCATTTGTAGGCATTATTGCGCCCACCGCAGAAATCACACCCGACCCACGTGAAGTCGAAAGCGCCTTTGAGGTGCCATTACATTTTTTGATGAACCCCGAAAACCATGTCCGCCGCGAGGTCTTTTTCGACGGGCAGGATCATGTTTTATATGATATGCCTTATAACGAACCGAACGGACAACATCGGAATATTTGGGGGATGACGGCTATGACGATTTATCGTCTCTGGCAACGGGGTTTCGCGCAATGATGGACAGGCGCCTTTTTCTGGCAGGGTTGGCAGCGCTGAGTGCATGCAGAGAAAATAGGTCTCAGTCCATAAGCAGAGTCCATGAAAAATGTATGGCTATCTCCATGGATGATTTCAATTTGGGATTTGAGATTGGCCTTAGCAAAGAAGAGCGTCATGCAAATATTTTGGACGCGTTTGATTCCGTCAATCATAAAGCCGCAGGTTTTGTGACAGGCAGCTTCATCAACTCGCGCTGGGGACACCGCGTTTTAGAGGATTGGATGCGCGGTGGTCACATCATCGCCAATCATACATGGACTCACTCGCACGCGAATGAAACGAACACCGGGGCATACCTTTCGGACATCGAAAAAAATCAAGAGTTTTTGAAGAATTTTCCCGGCACGTCAGACTATTTCCGATTCCCATTTTTAGACGATGGACGGGACCGAGCACAGCAAGAGGAGTTATTCGAGGGACTAAAGCGTTTTAAGCTCCGCAATGCGCCTGTTACCATAGATAGTGTCGATTGGTATACCTCCAGCCGGATGGAGGCTGCACTCAAATCTAATCCGAATACAGAGTTGTCGCCATATCGTGACTATTATGTGGAGATGTGCGTGACGCTGTCCAATCACTGGGAACAAGTCGCGCAAGCGCTGGGCTTTAATGGATTGCCTCATTTAACGCTGATGCATCACAACATCCTAAATGGTCATTTTTTAAAGGATGTTGTATTGGCGCTTAAAGCTGACGGATGGTCTTTTGTTAATGCGAAGGAGGCAATGAGTTTCGCGCCATTTCATCCTATTCCATCGGAGCCAACGACGGGCAGAAATTGGCTGACTTTAAAAAGCCGTGAAATGAACATAGATGTTCCACCTTATCCAAAAAAATATTTGAAATTTGGGCGTATAACAATGGACGCTATAGGCCTGTAAGGTAAGACGCGCACATGAAACTAACCCCGCAAGAATTTCCTTGGATGCAGAGCGAGCCTATCTTAGCAATATTTGATGCGTTGCCAGAAACTAGCCTGCGATTTGTCGGCGGGTGCGTGCGTAACGCGCTATGGGGCTCGCCGTTGGGCGATATTGATCTGGCCTGTCAGCTCGAACCTCAATCTGTCGTCGATGCCTTGACTGCAGCCGGAATTCGATATGTGCCAACGGGAATAGACCACGGGACAGTGACAGCGGTTATCGACGGCAAACCCTATGAAATTACAAGCCTGCGCCGAGATGTTGAAACGGATGGTCGCCGCGCAGTGGTCGCTTATACCCAAGACTGGGCAGAGGATGCACAGCGAAGGGATCTGACCATTAATGCGCTCTATGCTGACTCAGACGGGCAAATATTTGATCCGACAGGGCAGGGCCTAGATGACATCAAGACCCGCAAGTTTCGCTTTGTTGGAGATGCGGCCGAACGTGTACAGGAAGACTATCTACGCATCCTACGATTTTTTCGGTTTCTGGCTTGGTATGGCGGGCAGGAAAAACTTGATGCAGCATCCCTTCAAGCCTGCCGTGAGCATCAGTCGGGTATTAAAAAGCTCTCGGTAGAGCGTGTCTGGATGGAGATGAAAAAGCTTCTTTCCGCACGCAATCCCGTCCGTGCTTGTCATATCATGCTCACAAACGGTGTTTTGGAGACTGTATTACCAGAAGCCAATAATGTGGACGGTCTTGAGGCTTTGGTGAAATTGGAATCTCGTGAGGGAATTAAACCTGACCCGCTCCTGCGGCTGATGTCGATGAGCGCACGCGAGCCTCTTCAAATGGCACTACTGACAAAGCGCCTGAAGATGAGCAATGCAGAAACGGCTCGACTTCGCGGCTGGGCGGATGACGCCGCGCAGCTGACTACGGATATGGCCGAACGTGATAGGCTGGCGGTCATATATAAGTCCGGAAAGAGCATTATTTTTGATCGCGCGCGACTGCGGGCTGCGGGTGAAGCTGATCCTATTCAGTCGTCACGCTGGATGGTTCTGGCTGATTTGGCTCTGGGCTGGCAACCGCCAATATTTCCTATATCGGGAAAGGATCTTGCCGAGGCCGGGGTGCCAAAGGGGCCCGGAATGGGTAAAGCCTTGAAAGCGCTGGAGGCGCTCTGGGTCAGGTCCGGATTTTCAACGGAGAAACCCCAGCTTCTCGCGGCGCTCAAACTGATGGGATATTGATGTCTAACCTTACGCTTTATATCGGAAATTATAACTACTCGTCATGGTCACTTCGTGCATGGCAAATTCTACGAAAAACAGAATTGCCCTTCCAATCCGTGATGATCGATTTGGATGTCCCGGGATATAAGGATGAACTCCTGAAAGTCAGTGATGCGGGGACTGTTCCGGTCTTGGATGTGAACGGGCAAGTCATTCCGGATAGTTTGGCCATAGCAGAATTCTGCGCCAAAGCGGTGCCAAATCTATGGCCCAAAGATGAAGCCAAATGGGCGGAAGCTAAAGACGTCGTCAAGAAAATGCACACGGGGTTTGAAGCTATTCGTCGCGAAGCGCCTATGAATTTGCGTCGTCGGACACAGGGGGCAATGCCTGTTGATTGTTTACAAGAGGCCGCTGAAATTTCTGCGATGTGGGACGATCTTCTTGGTCGACATGATGGTCCGTTTTTATTCAATGACTGGACTATAGCGGATGCATTTTACCTGCCGGTTGCCACACGATTTGAAAGCTATGGTCTGCCGCGCTCTACACGATCTGATGTTTATATATCAGAATTGATGAGTGATGAGCATTATTTGGAATGGGAAGCGCTCGCTTTTTCCGAGACTCATATTCTACCGGAGACAGATGGGGTAAACGCGTAAGTTTCTAATATAACTATTTGATAATTGCGCGGACTTCGATCTCTGCCGTCGTATTAATGGCGACATCTCCGCCCGAAAACCTAACAATACAAGGTGTAACATTGCAATCCGTATTGGTTGGCGGTAGATCCGGGGATCCAAAAGCACCGCCGATAAACCCGGTCGTTGTCGCAGATACAAATTTAAGATTGGTCGGCAATGTGTCCATAATATCGACATCCTCGGCAGCCGCAGTTGCTGTTGCAGAATTTGTGACCGTAATTTTATAGAGCACTTCATTACCCGGAGTCATGTATAATCCCTCTCCAAGCGGGTCGTAGACTTCCACGGTTTTAACGGCATTTAGATCTGCATTTCGACGTCCGCACATCGTCAATGTGTGCATGGCAATGATTTGATTGTCAGGATCAGGTCCGGCAGATGTGTCATTTCCATAATCCCATTCAATTCGGTCGATAGGCTGATTAAATGTGACGGTTACATTGCCTGCCGCAGATGTTTGCGCTGCATTGCCGTCTCGACCAACAATCTCATTTCCTCTGACAAAGTTTGTCGTGCCGGGAGTAAGGATTGGTTCAACTGAAATACCGTTGAGAGATCCGCGAAAAGCGAGGCGGTCCACCCATCCACCTAAGTCCACATCGAAAATGGTAAACTGTGCGGCTCCTACGCCTTCATTTATTTCTGCCAAATTAAAACCCATCGTCACAAATTGCGCTGTGGTGTCGAAATTCGCCGCGACGCCAATACTGAATTCGGCGGGCGAAACACCGCCAGAATATCCGGTTTGCGTAACAGGTGTACTGCTTCCACCCAATTGTTGGAGGAAAGCTGTGTCACCGGACAGCGTGAAGTCTAAATCGATATTTGCTCCTGCGACCGGATCCAGCGCCGTATAGCTTTCAGTGAAACTGCCGGCCGTCCAACCATTTGTTGTGCCGGGTGATGAGAAGGCCAATTCAAATTGATCGGCCGCCGGACAGCTCAATGCTGGAACGATTGGGGAGGGCTGTATGTTGAGTGTGAGCGCGTCGTAATCGTCCTCACTCGTAACGGCATTATTGGGTGTCGAGTCGGGATCAGACCTGTTTGAAGATATTATTTCGGCATTGACAGGAAAGCTTCCGGAAGTGGGCAGGGAGACAATAATCGTTCTGGAGCGCGGCGTACCGGGTGTAAACCCTGACCCAATGCTCCAGACGCCCGTGCCGGTGTTGAAACTGCCATCACCACTATTGGACACAATCGTGACCCCGGGCGGCAAATTCAGTTGAGCAGTCGGTGTCGAGTTCTGAGGACCCTCTGTAATGGCGGTTAGCGTCAGCGTTACGTTATCTCCCGTCGCCGGAAACTCGGTATCAGCTGTCAACTGAAGCGAAATATCAGCGCCTGTTGGGCTTGCAAAAAACAGCTCGCCACGAATGAATTGCCCTGTTTCCCCGGTATAATCGTCGCAGATTTTCAAAGTCCATGTGCCGTTCGGGTTTTCGCCGTCAAACGCAGTGAGCGGATTATTGGGTCTGACATAGAATTCGTAGTAAGGCGGAGCCGTATCATTTCCTGTATCATGGCTGCCTGTATTGACAACTTCCAGATTCTCATCACTCATTTCAATATTATAGTTGTCGTCATTTCCTGCGCCTGAAGTGTCGGGGGTGATGAGCTGGACTTCTGTGCCAAGAGGGGATTCCAGCCTGACATCCATGTCTCCGCGCCAAGAATGGCTCGCGACTAACCCGACATTTAAATCTGTGACATTGCTCAGGCCTGAAACGGAAAATGTGCGTTCCAAGTCATTAACAACACCATTTCCGTTGGCATTGGTCCCGCCTGCACAAAACGTATTGTCGTTGATGGCGCCTGGCGTTGTGTTGGTAAAGGATTGTGCCTGAGCAAGCGACGGCAATGCCATCAGACAGATTAGTCCTAAAATCCGTAGCCATATGCTGCATATAGCGTGCATTCAAAATATTCCCAAAGCGGCGTACATACCAACGATAAATTATCCGCAGAGCCTAAACCCCGTTAGCTTGTGAAAGTCTTAATTTTTGAACTCCGCTTAATCGCGCTCTTGCCTATTCATCTTACGTTTAGCTTTGGCTTTTATTTTAGGTCTAGATGACGTCTCTGCCTTTTTCTCTGACCCTTTTGGCGGGCGATTGAGGGCTTTGCCGCGACGGTCCGCAGAAATGAAAATGCCGCCTTTTCCGTCGGGGCCGCACATGATTGTTGTGGTTTTACCGCCTTTTCCGCTTTTGTTTTCGACTTCCCAGACCTTCAAGCCGTCACGGCTGACTTCGGGGGTGCCATAGATTTCAGAAATTTTGGCGTCTATCGCCATGGCATCAGCCATGTTGATGGAGCTTTGGAGCTTGATATAATTCGAATGGGATTTTTCCGCCGTATACTGCGACATAAGTTCAAAGGCTGCATCACCTGAATCTTTCGCAAAAGCTGGCATGGCTAAGGCGGCAAATAGACCTGCAAGTAAAATTCTACGCATGGGCACAACTCCGATTAATCGAAGCTCTATTGTCAAAGGTAAGGTGTTAAATTCGCCTAAACGCGGCTGTTCACATTTTAGACATTGAATTTGAACAGCATAATGTCACCGTCTTTGACAATGTATTCCTTACCTTCTTGCCGGACTTTACCGGCTTCTTTCGCGCCTTGCTCGCCATTATGTGCGACATAGTCTTCATAGGCAGTCGTTTCGGCGCGGATAAATCCCTTTTCAAAATCGCCGTGGATAACGCCAGCGCATTTCGGCGCTTTCCAGCCTTTTTGGAATGTCCAAGCGCGCGCTTCCTTCGGGCCGACCGTGAAATAGGTCTGTAGGTCAAGCAGGGCGTAGCCCTTTTGGATGAGACGGTTCAGTCCCGGTTCGGTCAAGCCGATCGCGTCTAGATATTCGGCTTGTTCTTCATCTTCCAATACGGCCATTTCAGATTCAATTTGTGCAGAGATGATCACGGATTGTGCGCCTTCAGACTCGGCATGGGCGACGACTTTGGCGGAAAAGTCATTGCCGGTGGCCGCACTGTCCTCATCGACATTGGCGACATAGAGGACGGGCTTGGACGTGAGCAATTGCAGCATGCGCCAGGCTTTTTTATCGTCATCTTCAATTTCGACCGTGCGGGCGGGTTTGCCATCTTCCAGCGCGGCAATCGCCATTTCAATTAGGCGCATGGTTTGCTGCGCGTCTTTGTCATTTTGCTTCAGCTTTTTCTCAAGGCCCGGTTTGCGCTTTTCCAAACTCTCCAAATCAGCCAGCATGAGCTCAGTTTCGATGGTCTCAAAGTCGCTCATGGGGTCAATACGCCCGTCGACATGGGTGATGTCGTCATCTTCAAAACAACGCAGAACATAGATAATGGCGTCTGTTTCGCGAATATTTGCCAGGAATTGATTGCCCATGCCTTCACCCTGTGAAGCGCCTTTGACGAGGCCAGCAATGTCTACAAAATTCATGCGAGCCGGGATAATTTGCGCGGATTTGCCGATCTCCGCAATTTTGTCCAAACGAGACTCCGGCACAGCGACATCACCTACATTGGGTTCAATCGTGCAGAAGGGATAATTCGCAGCCTGTGCATTGGCCGTTTTGGTCAAGGCGTTGAATAAGGTTGATTTGCCGACATTTGGCAGACCGACAATACCGCATTTGAAACCCATAGCGGGACTCCGAAACTTAAATTTTCAATTTGCGCGGCTCTTTTCAGTCCCGCCTGCAATCGTCAAGGGCCAAGGGGCAGTGCATGATGCCAATTTGCCTCATATTCTAAGCCACATAAAAGGCCTATGTAATCTCGAGATGACACCGGAAACCCTCATCGCTAATCACCTGAGCTTACGGGTCTGGCTGCAGCGCATTGTGTTGCCGACAATGATCGTGCTGCTTGTCGTCTTATATGCATTTTCAGTGATTTCTGATGCACCTCGTTTCAGGGACCACAATGCGACCATAGTCGGATTCTTTGCCTTTTACTTTGTCCTCATTCGCGGGGGGCACATGATTATGATTAGGTCTCTGCATAAGGATTTGATGAAAAAATATGAAATCGCTTATCGTTATGAACTGGCCGCTGTGGATCCTGTGTTGTTCAGACGGAAATCCATCGGTTTCACTTTGGCCCAAATAAAGCGCCGCATATTGGAAGATGCCCGCCGACCCAATGGAGAGCGGTCGAAATATTAGCTCAATCTCATAAACGGTCCCCGTCCTCAATATTTGGTGTTCGCTCGCAATCTTATTCCCGCCTCTCACTTTATCTGCTAGCCCTGTGTGGACGTTCGGCCATCGCCGGGTGAATTTTATGAAGGAGTTTTCCATGACCTTATTTTCTCGCGCCAATTTCCGGACGTCTGCCTGTGTCTCGCTCAGCGTCATGATGACGAGCCTCGCCAGCCTGAGCTTTGCGCAGGATGCGCCGATTGTCTTGCCGGGTGCGCCGGGCGAGACGGCGCGTACATTGAGCGCGGATGAAGCCGTGAAAATTGCCGATACGCGCTATTCCGCGGATGATGTCAGCTTCATGCAAAATATGATCCCGCACCATGCACAGGCTGTGGAAATGGTCGCCCTCGTCAAAGACCGCACAAATATGAAAGAACTGCTGGATATTGCGGGCCGGATTGATGCGTCCCAGGCCGATGAAATCAAATTCATGAAAGACTGGCTTGAAGAGCGCGGTGAGCCTTTGATGGATATGTCCGATCATCACGGCGGCCATCATGGCCACCATATGATGGCAGGCATGGCGACGCCGCAGCAAATGAAAGCACTGGCTGCTGCGACCTCCACCGATTTCGACCGCATGTTCCTGCAACTGATGATTAAGCATCATGAAGGCGCAATCAAAATGGTTGAGGATCTGACGGACCAACCGGGATCGGCTTATGACCCCGTCCTGTTTGAATTTATCAGCGATATTAAAACAGACCAAACAGATGAGATTGAGCGCATGAATGCCATGCTCGGCAGCCTGTCCTCCGACCCGCGTGCTGGATTGGCCGCAGGGTTTGACGATGCGGGGCAGGCTGCGCTGAATTTGCAATTGGTCGCATCTCTGCCAAAGCCGTCCGGTTTTTTCGACCCGGCCAATCCATCCGGCCTGCCGCCTATTAAACCTAAAAAGGAGAGCGATGAGACAGAAGCGACCGAACCCGAAACGGATGATGATGGTCAAAGCCTTGATGATACCGAATGGAGTGACCGCTCGCCGCTTTTGAGTTTTGCCAATACGGATATGGCTTTTGCAAAGGATATTTTGGTCACGGGTAGCTATCATGGCTTCAATATCTACCGCTTGAATGATGAGGGCGCGCCCAAGCTGCTGAGCTCTGTTGTCTGTCCGGGCGGGCAGGGTGATGTGTCCATTGTCGGCGATTTACTCATCATGTCGGTTGAGCAAACCCGCGGCCGTGTGGATTGCGGCCTGCAAGGCATTAGCGAAGATGTCAGCGAGGACCGTTTCCGCGGCCTCCGCATTTTCGACATCAGCGATTTGAAAGCACCTGTCCAAGTCGGGCAGGTCCAGACGTGCCGCGGCTCCCACACCCATTCCGTCGTGACGAGCGATAGCCGTACAATCGTTGTATATAATTCCGGCACATCCTCCATTCGCGAAGAGGAAGAATTGGCAGGATGTATTGACGGCCAGCCCGGTGATGACCGAACGGCCTTGTTCCGTATTGACGTCATCGAAATTCCGGTCGCAAATCCGGCAAAGGCCCGCATTGTGGACAGTCCGGCCGTCTTTGCCGATCCGAAGACCGGACGTCTCGCCGGATTGTGGCGCGGCGGCGACCATGGCGACGACACGCAAACCTCGCGGCAGACAAACCACTGCCATGACATCACGGTCTTCCCGAGCGCAAAATTGGCGGCCGGTGCGTGTTCGGGCAATGGGATTATTTTCGACATTTCCAACCCGCTAAAGCCCAAACGCATTGATGAAGTTGTCGATTCCGGTTTTGCCTATTGGCATTCCGCGACGTTCAATAATGACGGGACAAAAGTCATTTTCACGGATGAATGGGGCGGAGGCAGCCGTCCGCGATGCCGCGCCTATGATCCACAGGATTGGGGCGCCAACGCCTTTTACGATATTGAGGATCGTGAGCTGGAGTTTAAAGGCTATTACAAAATCGCCGCGCCGCAGACGGATTCCGAGAATTGCGTCGCGCATAATGGCTCCATCATTCCGGTCCCCGGGCGCGATATATTTGCGCAAGCCTGGTATCAGGGCGGCCTGTCCGTCATTGATTATACGGACTCGGCGAACCCGGTTGAGATCGCCTATTTTGATCGCGGTCCCATCCATGAGAAGAAATTGGTGCTGGGCGGTTACTGGTCCACATATTGGTATAATGGCAAAATTTACGGCACGGAAATCGCGCGTGGTTTGGATGTCTTCGCCCTCGAGCCAAGCGAGTTTCTGAGCGAAAATGAAATTGCAGCAGCAGCCATGGCCGACCAGGGCGAGGTGTTTAATCCGCAACAACAATTCCCGGTCAGCTGGCCCGCAGACCCCGTTATCGCCATGGCTTATCTCGATCAATTAAAACGAAAAGACGGTTTGAGTGCGGATATGCGCGGTCAAGTTCTGTCGCTTCTCGAGCGTGCTGAAACCGTTTTGGGCGATGGTGAGTCAGATACGGGTTTAGCGAAAGAGCTACGGACACTGTCCGGCAAAATTAAATCGAACGGTGATGATGCGGCAACGCGGAAACAGCAAGCCGGACTAAGCGACGCCTTAATTGATATCTCCCGCCGCTTGCGCTGAGACTGACATAGGGCATTCATGTCTTGGATGTGGATGCCACAAAACGGGTTGGTTCGGCTTGGACTGAATCAGGGTTAGACATGGCAAATTTTCTGCTGCCAATCGGGTGGTCAGCCGAGCTATCGTTTTAAAGCAGGACTTGCCCGCAGAGATGTCTTCCTGATGGGGATACCAAAGGAAGCGCTTAGTTATGTTTTACAGAAAGACTCGACACCCACCCGGCGTCCCGACCCTGCTCACGCAGCTTCGGGGGCCTTGCCGCTTGGTTGCCAATCAAACGGACGGCGTCATCTCTGCGGCGATGGTTTTTGATGAAGCGGCCCGTCTGTCCTACGAGTTGAGGCATCTCTGGCCCCACGCATCGGCTCTCACTCCAAAAGTCCCGGCACAGTCCCGGAGTCACCCGGAATGCTCAGACCCACCGTCTT
>JAHDFA010000009.1 GCA_020628495.1 Hellea sp. | reverse complement strand
AATTATGCGGCCCATCCGAAGTCTTATGGGAAGGCGAAGTTGTTGCTGATATGCTTAGCTAGAGCCTTGCATATCCCACAAACCGCCACGTAAAATCTCCACCGCTTCTCGCGCCTCGATCTCGCCGATGATGAGCGGAGGGGCCATGCGCAGGACATTATCTCCCGCTGTTCCAACCAATAATTTCCGCGCTTGGACGGCCATGCGCAGCTCTCGATTATTGACGTGATCGGCGAGTTTCAGGCCGAGCAGCAAACCCTTGCCGCGCACTTCCAGAACCATATCTGGAAATTCGTCTTTTAGGCCTTCGAGGGACTGACGGAAGGCGTTGGAAATATCCCGAACATGTTCCAAAAATTCGGGGTCAGAAATTTTGTCAAACACGGCATTGCCGGCTGCCATAGCGACAGGGTTTCCGCCATAGGTCGTGCCATGTGTGCCGGGGACCATATGTTTTGACGCCGCTGCAGTGGTGATCACTGCGCCAAGCGGGAAGCCTCCGCCGACACCTTTGGCCACAGCCATAATATCCGGTTCCCCGCCTTCGACCCATTGATGGGCAAAGAGTTGTCCTGTCCGCGAGGCCCCGCATTGGACCTCATCATAAATCAGCAATATGCCATGCTCATCGCACATGGCGCGTAATCCGCGCAGGCATTCCGGGGGCAAAGCCCGCACGCCGCCTTCTCCCTGAACTGGCTCAACAAGGATGGCCGCGGTCTTGTCGGAGATGGCGTCTTTTAAAGCCTCATGATCGCCAAATTCCAAATGGGTGAAACCGGGCAGGGCAGGGCCAAAGCCTTCCAAATATTTTGGGTTGCCCGCTGCATTGACGGCCGCAAATGTACGGCCGTGAAACGCGCCCTTAAAGGCAATGATTTCATACCGCTCCGGATGGCCCTCGCCGAAATGATAACGGCGCGCGCATTTCATGGCGAGCTCTAAGGACTCAGTACCCGAGTTTTGGAAGAAAACCTTGTCTGCCCAGGATAAAGCATCGCAATATTTCTTGGCGAGGACTTCCTGTCCCGGAACGCGGAACAGGTTGGAAAGATGCCAGACTTTATCCAGCTGATCTTTGATCGCATCGCCAATCTCTTTGGGCGCGTGGCCGAGTGCATTGACGGCAATCCCCGCAATAAAATCCAAATATTTTTCGCCCGTATCCGTGTAAAGATAGGCGCCTTCGCCGCGTTCAAATGTAATTGCGGGCGGGTTGTAACAATCGAAAAGGTGGTTTCCCTTGGCCATTTTAAAGTCCTTGGCAAGTGGATGAATTTACCGGTCTGCGCGAAGCATCAACGCGGCAAGGAATAGGCGCAACATATGCGGCTTATATCGCAAGGCAAGCGGAAACGCTCACAGCCCATCGCGTGGCTCCCTCAGTGTAAGTTTTTGGGCAGTTAGGACGGCCCGTAAGGTCAGCACTCACGATGGAGTACCGAAAAGAAAAAGTGTTTTACGCAAGGCTGACCTTACGGCTGTGACGTTTTGGATGACGGCCTCATTACTTCACCTGTCCACCGTAAGTACCGTCACTCCATTGAAACTAAGTTTCAAAAGAGGCGAATACAGCAGCTTGAGGGCAGGCCCCGCCAACCAAGTTAACATGCGAAGTTATCATCCCAGGCACGTTTCACACACAGCCTCCCAAACCAGCAAGTCGATATCTTACCTGTCCAGTGTTTGAGAGAACGAGACTAATATGCCCCTCAAAATCCAAAGTGAGGACGGAGTTTTTTGGGTTTTTTTATAAGCCATTGGAAACAAAGCGTTTTCATGGTTTGAAGACGGCCGCTAAATGAGGACGCAGTTAAAAAGCTAGACCTTTTGCGCATTTGAGTTTTGAAAAGCGCCAAGCGGAGAAATCTATCAGCCCCGGCACATCGCGCAGATTTTATTACCGGATGGGTCAGAGAGATAGGCTAAATAGAGCTTCATGCCATTGGCTTCGCGCCAGCCCGGGGCATCTTCAATCGCTGTTCCACCATTGGCGACGCCTGCTTCGTGAAAAGCATCAGCCTCTTCGGGGGTTGCGGCAGCAAAGCCAATTGTGCCGCCATTCGCGCCAAAGGCGTCTTTGCCATTGATCGGCTGGGTCAGCATAAAAATATTATCGCCGTGCACATACATCGCGCGGCCCTTTGGGTCGACGCGACCTTCTCTAACGCCCAGTGCACCCAGCGCGGCATCGTAAAATGTTTTAGAAGCGGCGACATCATTCGCCCCGATCATGAGATGGCTGAACATATTATTTCCTTTGGGTTGGTGGTGGGCTAGCTTTTAATCCGCCAGCCTTTTTTCAGGACCATCAAGACGATCACGAAAAGGACGAGATTGATCGCCGCCGTCAAGGCCACGCCGATCATGACATTCCCGTCGCTCTCGCCGAGGAAACCATAACGGAAACCATCGATCAGATAGAAGAGAGGATTACACAGACTGATTTTATAAAAAAGCGGCGGCAAGATATCGATGTGATAAAATGTGCCCGACAGATAAGACAGCGGCAAAATAATGAATTGATTGACGACGGCCAACTGGTCGAATTTTTCGGCCCAAACGCCTGACAAAATCCCAATCATGCCAAGCATAACAGCAGCAGATAGTCCAAAATAAAGAACAGCCCAAAGCTTCACGGGGACTAAAGGTGTAAAGAATATGGACAGCGCAATTCCGGTAACAACGGCCACCAAAACGCCGCGCGTCGCCGCGCCGCCAATATAACCCAGTGCAAGCTCAATATAGGATAGCGGCGTCATCAACACGTCATTGATAGATCCCATCATCTTCCCCGTCATGATGGAGGAGGAGGAATTGGCCGAGGCATTATTCAATATGCCGAGCATGACTAAACCGGGAGCAAGAAAGACAACAAAATTATCTGTCGCAGTTCCCTCGCCAATGCCGCGCGTTTGGGCGAAGGCCAAAACGAAGACAGTCATAAAAAGGAGATTGGAAATAATCGGCGCGAGAACGGTTTGCGGCGCGACTTTCCAAAACCGTTTCACCTCTTTCACATAAAGCGTGCGCAGGCCCATCCAGTTCAGCACGCCATATTGGCGGGCCTCCGGCGCATGGGCGGAAAGATTGAGGGCGGGTTCAGTCGTCATGATGCGCGGTCTATGCCGCTTGGCAGATTTTCGCAAGACAGCGATAAAAATTCAGACTTCTCCACAGCAAATCGAATCGCGAGCCGTCATAAGCTGTGGAGAACCCGACACTTTATCTTGTGGGAAGGGCTGCGTCCCTTACGATATATTGTGTTGGGAGAGGACAGAGGCTCCCGTTGAAATATCATGCGGTCGGCACAATTTAGTGGCGTGCCGACCACGCTAAGACGAATAAGAGGAAAATTATGGCTTGGACCGAAGACCGCGTTGCAACATTGACCAAATTATGGGCCGACGGTTTATCCGCGTCGCAAATTGCCAAGCAATTGGGCGGCGTGACGCGCAATGCCGTGATTGGTAAAGTCCACCGCTTGGGTCTGTCAGGTCGGGCCAAGCCGTCTTCGCCTGCGCGCAAAGCGGCGGCCCGGAAAACAGCGGCGAGTTCCGCCACGCGGGCCAGCGCCGCGCCGAAACCAAAACCAAAACCGTCCCGCACACCGTCGGCTCCGCGGACCCCGCGTGTTATTGCACAAGCGCCGACACCGCCGCCTCCACCGCTGGAGGCCAAGCTACAGGCCGATGGCAGTTTTGCGACGATCCTGACGATCACAGATCATATGTGTAAATGGCCAATTGGCGATCCGGGCGCGGATAATTTCCGTTTTTGCGGCCGCAAGACCGATCCGGAAGAGCCTTACTGCATTGCGCATAGCCGCGTGGCTTATCAGCCCTCACGCCGCCGTGGCGCAAGCTCGAACACGAAAGCGCTCGGTCCACAACCGACCAGCCGGAAACGTCTGCGCTAAAGCGGAATATAATTTAGATAAAAAGCCCGGCCTCCTGCATTTCGCGAAATCGCGAGTTGCAAGAGACCGGGCTTTTCTATTGCTGGTGTGAGACGCTATTCTGGCGCGGTGACATCGGAATAGCGGTCCCGCAAGGCGCGTTTCAAAATCTTCCCGGACGCATTGCGCGGAATTATGTCAATAAATTTGGCGCGTTTTATACATTTAAATCCGGCCAATTTGGTTTTAGTCAGCGCGATTAAATCCGCTTCCGTCAAATCGCTGTCGGGTGCGCAGACAATGACGGCCATTGCGCTTTCGCCCCATTTTGCGGACGGGATGCCAATAACGGCGGCATCGGCTACGCCCGGATGGGCCAGCAGGACGTTTTCGATTTCCGCAGGATAGACGTTCTCTCCGCCTGAAATCAGCATGTCTTTCAACCGCTCGACAATCGTCACAAACCCTTCAGCATCCGCCACGCCGACATCGCCGCTATGCAGCCAGCCGTCCACAAGTGTTTCCGCTGTGGCTTCAGGACGGTTCCAATAACCGACCATATTATTGGGGGCGCGCATGCAAACCTCGCCGGATACACCCGGCGGGCATTCGCTGCCATCCGGCGCGGTAATGCGGACATCCGTGTAGAAATAGCCTTTACCGGTGGAGCCGGGGCGGGCGGCAGCATCTTCGCCTAAGATGAGACAACCCGGCCCGCACGTCTCTGTCATGCCGTAAACCTGATTGATGGAAATGCCCATTTCCGCAAAAGCCTCAATCATGGATACAGGCACGGGGGCGGCGCCCGACACCATGGACCGCATAGAGGACGCATCATGTTTGGATGGATCAAACACAGCTTTCATCGCTTGCAACATGGCGGGGACGAGAAGCGTATTGGTGATCTTCTCATCGCGAATAATCTCCCAGCTTTTGACGGGATCGAAACTACGCGTGATGACGAGCCGTGCGGCTGAGTAAATACTCTGAAAAGCCGGTGTTAACGCGCCGACATGGAAAAGCGGCAGTGAAAGCAGCGTCGTCTCATCTGTTCCCGTTTCATTGGTCGCCATCATATTGGTGATTGCGGCAAAAACGGTGCGGTGGCTGTGCATGACGCCTTTTGGCAATCCGGTTGTGCCGGAGGTGTACATGATAAACAGCAGGTCATCATCGCCGCCGGCCAGCGCGACCTCTGCTTCGGATTGGTCGGATGTCAAAGTTTCAAAATTTTCTGCAAATTCGGCAATCTCTCCGCCCAATTGGATATAGGTCCGAATATCCGTTTTCTCGCCCCGCGATTGAATATTGGCAACCTGTGATGCAAATTCAGGCCCGAAGACCAGTGTTGTCGTGCCGCTATCTTTGAGAATGAATTCCAGTTCGTCCGGCGTAAGACGCCAATTTAGCGGGACAAGTGTCGCCCCAATCTTTGCCGTGGCGAAAAATGTTTCAACGAACTCGGATCCGTTCATCAGTAATATGCCGATACGGTCTCCGGCTTTTGCCCCCAAGGCCCGCAGGCCATTTGCCAAACGGTTCGTGCGGGCGTTGATCTGTGCATAGGTAAAGCGCCTGCCGCTATCCGTTTCGACCACCGCCTCGCGGTTTGGCATACGTTTCGTGCGGCGCGTTAAGGTATCTCCAATATTTATTTTCATATCATTCCCCATTTGCGGGCGATGGTCTTCACTTTGTGCCCGACTTTTGCATAGCCTAAGCCAGCGCTGACATTAGGTCTATAGCTTGGAACCTGATGGACCTATGCTCGTTCAGCCTGATAGCTATGGAGACTCTGCTTACAATTATGCGATCCGTTTTACGCTATTCCCTACTGGCAGGGTTTTGTCTGAGTTTGCCCGCCAGCTTGTCCGTCGCGGCCGAGCCAATGGTCGTGATAGAAAGCGATATGAGTGAGGATCAGAAAGATTTTTTGCGTTCCGTCTTGGGCGAGGTTGATGCCCCGGCCCGCAGCTTAGCCCAGGCCCGCAGGCGTGCAGAAGCTGCGGCGAAATCCGCCCGTTCAGTCATGCGCAGTCTCGGATTTTATGACGCGGAAATCCGTGCCGAGGTCATTGAAAGCAAAGCTGAAGCCCGCGCCGTGAATGAAGACATCGAATCCACAGTGCGTAAGCCTCCACAAGCGGTTCTTTATGTTAAAAAAGGTCAGCAATTTACCTATGGTGATTTGAAAATTGACTACAAAGACGGCCCGCCTGTCAATGCCGATGTCATCATGGAAGAACTTCTCTTGGATATCGGGCAACCGGCTCTCGCTGCGCGTGTTGTTGCCACGGAGCTGCGCTTGACAAACACGCTGCACGCAGAAGGCTATCCCGATGCAAAAGCGTTGCCGCGAACGGCTATCGTTGATCATGCAACCAAGCAAATGAACGTCACCTATAGTCTGCAAACGGGTCGCCGCACTCGCTTTGGCAGTATTGAGCAGACGGGCTCGGCTTATCTGACAAAGGGCTTTCCCAAAATGATCGCCCCTTTTGAGAGCGGCGAATTATATAGCGCTAAAAAAATAAATCGTCTGGCCGCGCGTGTCACGGGAACGGGGGTGTTTGACAGTGCGACCGCCACATTGGCAGAGGGCGGGACGGAAAATGCGGATGGCACAATCACGCGCAATGTCATTCTGAATGTCGAACAAGGCGCGATTAATACAGTCTCCGGGGAAATCGGATTTTCGACGTCTGATGGCTCGGGCGTGGATGCCACATATGAAAGACGCAATTTCATCGGATTTGCGCAAACGCTACAATTAAATGCCCGGCTGAAGACCAATGAGATCGGCGTAGGCGCAGCTTATAACATTCCCTATGCTTGGCGAGAAGATCGGGAATTGGATATGTCGGCAGATATTGCCCGACTGGACACGGAAGCCTTTACCGGAGAACGCGTGCTGACAAACGCGCTTATCACCCAGAAGTTTTCTCGAAAGTTCAGATTGGGCCTCGGGCTTGGCTTGGAGGCGTCCCGATTTGATCAGGAAGGCGTAGACACAACCGCCTATCTGGTCGAAGGGCTTGCTCGCGCGGTTTACGATACGCGCGATAATCTTCTCAATCCCGTTAAAGGCTTTAATATAGAAGCCGCGATTATACCCACATATAATTTTGGGGATGAGGATGGCTCATTCGGCACGCTGACTTTGGGCGGATCAACTTATAAGCGGGTCTCGGACAAATTCATTCTGGCCGGCCGGGTTGGCACCGGGACGATTGTCTCGAAAGATTTCAGCACGGTGCCGCGTAACCGCCGTTTTTATGCGGGTGGTGGCGGCTCTGTTCGCGGCTATGAATATCAATCCATTTCTCCGCGCATTGTGACGACAAGCGTTAATGAAGACGGCGAGACAGAAACGGATATTGAACGCATTGGCGGGCGCACATTGATAGACGGCAGCGCGGAAGTACGCTATAAAGGTGATGGCCCGATTGGTTATGTCGGCTTTATTGATGCCGGGACTGTGTCACGGGCGCAGGCGTCCGGCTTGGACGATATCCGCGTTGGTGCCGGTGTCGGCGTCCGCTATTATACAGCCTTTGCTCCATTGCGGGCCGATGTCGCCATTCCGCTCAACCCGCAATCCGGCGACGCAGATTTTCAAATTTATATTTCAATCGGGCAGGCCTTTTAGATGTCTGACGGGACGATAGAAAAAAAACCGCGCTGGGTGCGCCGAATCCTTATCGGGGTTCTTTTAATTCTTCTCACCTGTGTCTTGCTTTTATTTGGGCTGCGCTGGTGGATCACAACGGATAGCGCTTCCAAGTTTTTGGAAAGTCAGATTGAAAGCCGTCAATTGGGACCGATTAAACGGATCGAAATTGATGGCCTCTCCGGCGATCCGCTGGATGCGCTCTCGATCAAGACGCTGCGCCTATATGATCGAGACGGTTTATGGCTGACCGCCTCTGGCATCGAATTTGACTGGTCACCTTGGCCCATCCGCAAACGTCATTTGGTTGTTGAAGATCTTGATATTGCGCGGATGGAGGTGCTGCGCAGGCCAATCCTCGAGCTCACCGAGTCCGGGAAACCCTTTTCCGCGCGGATAGATGATGTGGATATTCCGGCCTTGGTATTAGCTCCGGCTCTGATGGGGCAGGGCGCGACGCTGAATATAGATGCCCAAGGCGGGTTGATGTCGGACGGGTCCATAGCCGCTGTTTTGAAAGCTGTTCGCACGGACGCCAAAGGCGATGCGATATCTTTGGATTTTAAACGTGATCGAAATGGCGATGTGTCGGGGACATTTGACATAGCGGGCCAACCGGGCGGGACTATGGCCACTCTGTTGAAAGCGCCGGAAGGCCGCATCATTTCAGGAACAGGCGACATTAACGGCGCGATGGATGTCGGAAATGGCAGCGCGGTAATCGCTTTTGACGATACGCGTGCTATTGAGGCCGATATGTCTTGGTCGCCGGAGACAGCCAATCTCAAAGCCGAGTTGGTCACCACCGATTGGACGTTGTTTGATTCCTCTCGTCAAGCCGTGGGCGAAACTGTGAATGTTGTCGCGGCATTGGACAGAACTGCCACGCCGCAAGCCTTTACCGCAGCTGCGAATTCTGTAAATTTAGATGCTGAGTTTTCGGGCGTCTTACCGGAAGAGGGCGGCGCGCCCGAAACACTAAACTTCAATGTCAAATCGGATCAACTCGGTGCAATCTTACCTTTGCCCGATGGTTATAGAGTCGGGGCAGGTTCCGCGCGGGGGCAGCTTTTATTAGGTGGCACAATTTCAGGCAAGGCTATTGTCGACATCAATTCTGTCAGCAGTCCATATGGACGGGCCGCGCGTATTTCAGGTCCGATTTCGCTCTCTCCCAGTGGCGTCGCCTATCGCATTGATACCAATTTGCGCGCTGCGAGCCCTGTAACGACGGCGGAATTGCCTTTCACGCTGGGTCAAGAGGCGGTTCTGAAAATCAAAGGTCTCGTGAACACTGAAACACGCCAAGTCTCGGAACTGGACGCGGCGCTTTCTTCCGGCGGCAATACCACCTCAGCCAAAGGTCGCCTGGCTTTGGATGCGTCGCAATTGAATTTGACCGGGCAGGTGCAGGCCAATCTCAAATCCATAGGCTCCGTTCCGGCAGGCGCGTTGAATGCGCGCTATAAGGTTTTGAAAACCGCCACATCCGATTTGGCGCTCACTTCTGAGGGGGCATTCCGCCCGCAAGAGCCTTTTGCTTCGCCCTTGGACGGCCTGGTTGGTGGGGTCATCGAATTTGATGTCGATATGTCGCCAATGGACGGCGGACTACGCCTACGCGACTCCCTCATTTCGACGGACGGTCTTCGCGTCGCGGCTCTGGGGGAAATTACGGATAGGTTGGATATTTCTGCGGAGATTGCGGTGTCAAAACCTGTCAGCTTAGCCACGCTCGATATCGCAGCGCCCAGTCAGTTTTCCGCAACCGTGACCGGACCACCGACGGACCCAAGCCTGAGATTGGACGGTACATTGGACGGCGCAATATTAGCGGGACAGACTTTTGAAAATATACGCCTGCGCACGGAACTGCGTGAGTTACTTTCCGCACCGAAGGGTCCGGTGCGGTTGACTGCGGATACAACATATGGACCGTTGGATGTTGAAACCAATCTGACGTCGACGGCGGCAGGATATGCCGTCAGCGATTTGGATGTGACGCTAGCAGGATTGAGTGCGGGCGGTGATTTGGCATTGGATCGCAATAATATCGCGACCGGGAAAATTTCTCTCAACCTACCCCAAGACGGGACCCGATATGCCCGGGCTGTTTTTGAATTTGATAATGTAGCGGGTGAGCAGGGCGTAAACCTCTCCGCCGAGGCAAAAAATGTGGTCTATCAGACTTATGCGATTGAAGCACTGTCCATGTCCGCTGCCGGAACTCTGGAATCGCTGGCTGGAGACATATCAGTGGAAGGACGCCAGATTGATACATTGCTGACACGGGAATTTGGACTGAATACCCCGCTCACATTATCCCGGACGACTGACAATGCCTATCGCCTTATGCTCTCACCCGAAGCTGATTTTGGCCGATATCAAATTGGTCATAGCGAGGCGATTGCGCTGACCTATCAGGGCGGTAAAATTGGCGCGGATGCCCCATTAACGCTAAACGGAAAGCCGTTCGATTTGAAATATGTTCGTGAAGATGGAGCGGAAACCTTGCGCGTCAGAGCGCGTGATTTGCCGATGGATCTGGTCCCTCTGCCGGGCGCATTGGGAGAAACAAAAGGTCGTATCTCCGTCAACTTAAATGCAGAGAATGGCAGTTCGGGACAATTATCTGGACAGGGCGTGATTAAAATCACGGATTGGCGCGGCTTCGATTTTGACAAAGACGAAGGTTTCACAACGGCACTTTCCCTGGACCTTCAATCGCAATCCGTCGCTTGGCGCTTGGGCAGCGAAGATACAACAAAGTTAAATATCGAAGGCGAGGGGAATTTGCCTCTCTCCTCCGGTGACAGCTTCGTTGCAATCCGTCCGAACATGGATGCGCCCATGCAGGGCCGCTTGCGTGTGCAGGGGTCCGTAAAGCCTCTCTTGACGTTAATCACCGCCGAGGATGCTGAACCGGAGGGAGAATTAGAGGCCCGTCTGGATATTGGCGGCACCCTGGGAAGCCCGAGAATAGAAGGCCAAACCACAGGCAAAGCCATCCGCATGGAGATTCCTCAGCTTGGTACGCGTCTGCGCAACGGGCGCTTCACAGCAAACTTTACGAATGACACGATTGATGTCCGCGATGTTTATGTACGCGACAATAAATCGGGAACGCTGGAGGGCGGCGGTCAGTTCAAATTGGGTGAATATGCCCGGCCTTTGGGACGATTGGATATTAAGGCGAAAAGCTTCAACGCGTTGGACCGAAAGGATTATGAAGGCAGCGTCTCCGGCACATTATTTTTCGAAAGTGAAAAAGAGACGGCCACGCTCGGCGGCGATGTAACCGTCAAACGTGCCGAGGTGAAACAATTTGTGCAAGGCCGCGCGGCTGTTGTCGAAATTGAGGTTGAGGAAATAAATGGCCGGATGGACGAAATCGCCGTGAAAGAGCAAGTTGCTGCAGCGCCAATTAAACTTGATTTACGTATCCGGGCGCCGCGCCGTATTTTTGTCAGAACGCGGGGGCTGGATGTTGAGCTGGAACTGGATGTAACCCTCAAAGGGACTGTGTCAGAACCGCTCCTGTTTGGCGAAGCGAATGTGTTGCGCGGCGGGTACAGAATTGCTGGAAAAGAGTTACAATTCACCGAGGGCGGCATTGTCTTTAATGGGAGTTTGGCAGACGCCAAGGTCAATTTACTAGCCGAGACCGACACGCAGAATATTAGTGCGAGCGTCAATATTACCGGCACAGTTGAAGAGCCCAAGATCGAGTTGAGCTCGACCCCCGAGCGTCCGCAAGACGAAATTTTGTCGGCCCTTCTTTTCGGGCGTTCAGTGACGGAACTTTCCACCATTGAGGCGGCGCAACTGGCAGGTGCCTTGGCACAATTCTCGGGTGCAGGCGGCGGATTTGACCTGATGGGTGGTTTGCGTGACGCACTTGGCGTCGGCCAGTTATCCATTGGTGTGGGTGAAGATGGCCAAGCGTCAGTTTCAGGAGGGCGTTATTTGGCCAAGGATGTTTATCTGCAATTATTTACCGGTGCAGGTCCGGATTCGACAGGGGCAATTATCGACTGGGAAATCCGCAAAAATATCTTCCTGCGCTCCAAAGTGCAGTCCGACAATGAGCGAAGCCTGTCGTTGAAGTATAAAAAAGATTTTTAGCGGTCCGCTCTCGGAGGGCAGTTTATGCAGGTCAAAGACTATCTCTTCCGTATTGGAATTAAAACACCGCCGCTGCCGAGTTTGCAGGCTCTGCTGTGCCTACAAGACGCTCATATGCGGCATGTACCGTTTGAAAATTTGGACGTTTTATTAGGCCGCCGACTAAATCTTTCTATAAATGCGCTGTTCGATAAAATTGTGACCCGCCAGCGCGGCGGATATTGTTTTGAATTAAATTCGCTTTACGGCGCCCTGCTGACTGAGATCGGGTTTGAACCTGTGCCCATGATGGCCCGCGTTTGGCTCCGTGACCCCGTTGATATTCCGCCGCGCACCCACCTGGTGAATCGAGTCAAAATTGAAGGGAAGGATTGGATTTCAGATGTCGGATTTGGCGGCCGCGCTGCGCGCGTGCCGCTCTTGATTGAAGATGGCTATGAGGTTGATGACGGAGATGGCCGCATTCGAATATGTAAAGACCCGCAATTCGGATATCGTATCAGCCGTTTTCAAGACGGGGTTTGGTCTGGTCAATATACGGTGGAAACACAGGCTGCGATAAAGGCCGATATTCTTTCCGGCAATCACTGGACGGAAAATCACCCAGATTCCCATTTCAGGCATGGTATCGGCATCGGGCTGTTTACAAAAGAAGGCCGCACAAGTTTTTATGACGGTGTGCTGACCCATCGGGGCCAAAAGACCCGGTCCCGGAAAATTATTGGATTGAACACGACCTTAGACGTCCTAAAGACGGAATTCGGTCTCGCGCCGTCACTCTCGTCACAAGAGCAAGAACGCTTGGCTCAAATCCTGTCTTAATAACGCGGCACCGCATTGCTGATAAGGTTGAGCGGGACCGCTGTCGTGTCCTTGCTTTGGCGCATGACAATCCGGCTTTGCACATCGCTGACCAAATCAATGGAAAGCAGGACTTCGCGTAGGAACGCTTCATAGGCGTGCATATCCGTTGTCACAATGCGCAGCATGAAATCGACGGCGCCTGTTACGACCGCACATTGGACAACTTCGGGCATGCGGGCGACGGATTGCTCGAACTTTTCCATATTGGTGCGGTTAGGCAAAGCGAGTTTGACGGCAACAAAAACTTCGAAATCCAAACCCAGCGTTTTGCGGTCCAAAAGCGTCACCCGGCTTTTGATAATGCCGAGTTCTTCCATGCGTTTAATGCGACGCCAACAGGGGGAGGAGGATAGACCGACTTCTTCCGAAATATCGGACACCGACAGCCCTGCATCGGATTGAATCAAATGAAGGATCTTCGCGTCAATATTGTCGAGCTTGCTGTTTGCTTTGCCAACCATGTTCACTCTTTCCCTATCGTGGCGGTTTTTACCGCGAAAATCTATATTGTTAGAAATTCCTCCTATCATTATCGCTCATTTCTTCAATGATAATTTGCTAACAAGTGTTTATCAGGGCACAAATTATCGTTATCAATGCGAAAAAGAGGTCATGTGGTCTCTGAATTCCGCATTCGAACAGAAACAGAGAGCAATATGGCCAAACAGTCGGGATCAAATAAATCGCGCCTTTATGTGCCGGAACCGCCTTTCCGTCCGGGGGATACGCCGGATTATTCTCACATTTCAGTGCCTGCGGCGCATTCACCTGTCCGCCCTGACCCGCTCTGCGATGCGGATGAAACGCGTGACCACGCGACGAGCCTTATCCGAGTGATGCGCTTTAACGGCGAAACCCAAGGCGATTGGGTGCCCGGCATCTCGCCTGAAATAAAGCGGACGGCTTTGCGTGATATCGCCCTGACCCGCGCTATGGATGAGCGCATGTTCACCATGCAGCGCCAAGGCAAGATGAGCTTTTACATGAAATCGACGGGCGAAGAGGCTGTCTCCGTCGGACATTCTCTCGCCTTGCAAGATACGGATATGATTTTTCCGACCTATCGTCAGCAAGGCATTCTCATCAATCGCGGGGCCAGCATGAAAGAGATGATGTGCCAATGCCTGTCCAATTCCGGTGACCCGCTGGACGGCAAATCCATCCCGGTTCTCTATTCATTCAAAAAACATGGTTTCTTTTCCATCTCCGGTAATCTTGGTACTCAGCTAATTCAGGGTGTCGGTTGGGCCATGGCCAGCGCCTATAAGAATAGCGATGAAATTGCCTCTGTCTTTACGGGCGAAGGTGCAACGGCGGAGGGTGATTTCCACTATGCACTGAACTTTGCGTCCACTTACCGCGCACCCTGCATCATCAATGTCGTGAATAATCAATGGGCCATCAGCTCATTCCAAGGCATTGCAGCGGGCGAGGGCGAGACATTCGCGGCGCGCGGGACGGGCTATGGCCTCGCGACATTGCGTGTGGATGGGAATGATGTTCTGGCGGTCTATGCGGCAACGGAATGGGCAGCTGAACGCGCGCGGCGCGGCGGCGGGGCAACACTGATTGAGCATTTCACCTACCGTAAATCAGGTCACTCCACTTCGGATGATCCGTCGAAATACCGCCCGGAGAGCGAACCCGATGTCTGGCCCTTCGGTGACCCGTTGGAACGTTTGAAAACGCATCTTATATTGATCGGGGAATGGGATGAAGAGCGCCATGTAGAGCTCTTAGAGAGCTGCAAAAAACAAGTGCGCGAAACTTATAAATCCGCCGAAGCCATGGGCAATTTGTCCGGCGAAACCCGGGTCAATGATTTCACCATGTTTGAACAAGTTTATGAACATGCTCTGCCACATTTGGACGAGCAGAAACGCATGTTTGCACAAGAGCGGGATTAGGCCCATGCCGCAAATGAATATGATTGAAGCCATCCGCGACGCGCTGGATGTGAAAATGAGCCAAGACTCTGACGTGCTCGTTTTTGGCGAGGATGTCGGTTATTTTGGCGGCGTGTTCCGCGCAACGGCAGGTTTGCAGGAAACGCATGGATTGCACCGCTGTTTTGATACGCCAATTTCAGAAGGCGGCATTGTCGGGATTGCCATTGGTATGGCGGCCAATGGCTTGCGCCCCGTCGCCGAAATCCAATTCGCCGATTATATTTATCCGGCTTATGACCAGATTGCCTCTGAAGCGGCGCGCCTACGCTATCGGTCCAATGGCGACTTCACTGCGCCGATTACAATCCGCACGCCCGTTGGTGGCGGCATTTATGGCGGCACAACGCACAGCCAATCGCCTGAGGCCTTGTTCACCCATATTGCAGGGCTGAAAACCATTATTCCGTCAAATCCATATGATGCCAAGGGCATGTTGATTGATGCGATTGAGGACAATGACCCCGTCCTGTTTTTAGAACCAAAGCGCCTTTATAACGGCCCATTCTACGGCGATCCGCACGCGCCTGCCAAAACCTGGCGCGGGCATGAATTGGGCGAAGTTCCAAGCGGGCATTACACCGTCCCGATTGGCGAGGCGCGCAAAATTTCCAAAGGTGGCGACGTGACTATTCTCGCCTACGGCACAATGGTCTGGGTCGCGCAGAAAGTGGCCGAAGATATGGGTCTGGAGGCGGATATCCTCGATCTGCGTTCACTGCTTCCGCTGGATATTGAAGCGATTGAAAAGTCCGTAAAAAAGACAGGGCGTTGCGTTATTTTACATGAAGCCACCCGGACCTCCGGATTTGGCGCAGAGCTCGCAGCCCAAGTGCAAGAACGTTGTTTCTATGCTTTGGAAGCGCCGATTCAACGCGTCACCGGTTGGGACACGCCCTATCCCCATGCGCAGGAATGGGCCTATTTCCCCGGACCAAAACGCGTCGGCAATGCGTTACGCAGCGTGATGGAGGGTTAAGATATGGGAACGCATCTTTATAAATTACCTGACATTGGCGAAGGCGTTGTCGAGGCCGAGATTACAGCATGGCATGTGGCTGTTGGTGATATTGTTTCCGAAGAAGACCCCATCGCGGATGCAATGACAGATAAGGCCACGATTGAACTGACCGCGCCCGTTGACGGCGTGATTACTTCTATCGCTTGTGAAGAAGGCGACATGCTCGCCGTCGGCGCTGTGCTCGTCACATTTGAAATTGAAGGTGAGGGGGAGGCACCTGAGCCTGAAGCCGAAGTTGTGGCCGCGCCGAAAGCTGAACTAAAGCCGGATGCGGTCCAAAAAGTTGAAACAGTCTCCGTGCCAACAGCCCCAGTCTCTCGTCAGGTCTCCAGCGGAAAAGTTTTGGCGTCTCCGGCTGTCCGCGGCCGCGCAGCGCGTTTGAATATCGATTTGGCTGTTGTCCCGACCGAAGGTGCGCGAGTGACCCATGCCGATCTTGATGCTTACCTCATTACGGGCGCGGCGTCCGCGCCTGTCCTCAAAGCTTCATCCCCCCAGATGAAGCCGTCTCCTGCATCATCGAAAATGCAGGAGACATCTCCGACATCTGATGAGCCTATATCAGGCGAAACACGTCAAAAAGTTATTGGACTGCGCCGCGTTATCGCCACCCGCATGCAGGAATCCAAACGCAATATTCCCCATTTCACCTATGTCGAAGAAATGGATGTGACGGCATTGGAAGAGATGCGTGCGCGCATGAATGAACGCCGCAGCGAGGATAAGCCAAAGCTGACTGTGCTGCCGCTTATGATAAGGGCGCTGGCCGTCACATTAGTAGACTGGCCGCAATTTAATGCCCGTTATGAAGATGAAAAAGGCTATGTTGCGCGGTTCGAAAACCTCAATCTAGGCATTGCGACGCAGACCGATGGTGGCCTGATTGTGCCCGTCGTGAAAGCGGCACAGAAGAAATCTGTTTGGGACTTGGCGACGGAAATCGGCCGATTGGCAGAAGCCGCACGAACGAACCAACTCTCCACAGAAGATCTGAGCGATGCCACGACAACTCTGACCTCACTCGGACCTTTAGGTGGTATTGTGACGACGCCCGTCATTAACCGTCCGGAAGTCGCGATTTTCGGCCCGAACAAAATTCGTGAAAAACTCGTGATGGACCGTGGTGAAGTTGCTGTGCGGAAAGTGATGAACTTCTCCGTCTCCTGTGACCATCGCGTTATTGACGGATATGATGCAGCGAAAATGATGCAGGATTTAAAGGCTCGCATCGAAGACCCAACGAGCATGTTTGTCCTGTAAATCAGGCGTGTTGGAGAATTTTATTGACTACAATTGTGGTCATGCCTTATGACTACTTCTGTAGTCGAAAGGAGACTGATATGAAACACGTTTTAAATCTGGGTATGGCCGAGCCGTTGACAGTGAAAATGGGGCACCCTTTGCAGACCCGAATAGCCCGACTCGAACATGCATAAACGCCATCGACTCTTACCGGCCGTTCTCGGCGCGGCCTTGCTGAGGGCCTTCCGCCCTCTCGCCCGTCAGCGCCAGGACGGCCGACTTGGTCGATGCGTATCTGGCCTCGCAGGCGCTGCCCTTGTAAAAGTGCCGCTCGGGCATGAGCTGGCGCGTGCCCTTTGACCTGATGCATGAATATGTGGCGTCCGACACCCAGAAATTCATCGCCAATGATTGTTGCTGTGCCCATAACAAATTAAGCTTGAAGGTTTAACATTTGCTATCTACGTGTGGCTTTCTATAAAAGGTCCTTGGGAAGCCTGATTATATGGATTGGCCAGCCCTTATTAGGGAAGCGACCAATATGTTACGTCTACCATGTCTTTTCGACTCCAACGCATTATCGGGCATTTCGCGAGCTCTGCTGATGTTAGGGATCGGCTTATTACTGTCCTCTCAAGTCACAGCGCAGTCTCTGTCGCAAGACGAGCTGATAAAATGGCAGAACCTTTCCATCAGTGAACGGGTCTATTTCGGGGGCGGTGGCAGCCAGGCCGTTCGGACGGCGGACCTGCTGGAAAATGGCGATCTGCTGATCGGTTTCCAGCACGGTTTTCATCAGTTCAAAACCTTCCGACCTTCCCAGGCGGCCCTGCCGGTCACGAGCCTGGATCGATGGGAGCAGCTGACTTACGAACTTCTTCACGAACAAAAGACCGACAAGAAGGATCGACGCAAGAGCTTTCCGATTGCGCCGACGCCGGACAATCAGATCTTGATTGGCAACCGTGGCAAAGTCGGTCGGATTGTCAAACGATCGGCCTTTACCGGGCAGCTCACAAAGCCTTTTGAGAAGCGGATCAAATCTACCATCCTTTCCATGGAAGTGTCGCCGGATGGCAGCACTTATGCGGCCTCTGACCTGGACGGCCGGACCAAGGTCAAACGCATGAGCGACGGCAAAACGCGTTACACATTTGAACATCAGGGCGCCGTTTACACCGAAGCCTATTCTCGCGATGGCCGCCTTCTCGTAACGGGTGATAAACGGGGGTTGGCGCATGTCTGGGATTTGAGCAATGGCCAGCAACGGATTACTTTAGCGGGACATACAGGGCCTGTCCGAGCCGTGGAGTTCAGTCCGGATGGCGCTTACGTATTTTCCGTTTCCGACGACCAGACGTTCAGAATTTGGGATGCTTCAACAGGTGCATTACTCAAAACGCATAAACATCATACGCGAGCCGCTTTGTCCGTCGCGGTCAGTGCAAACCGCATTGCAACAGGTGGGGCCGATGGCACGGTCAATCTCTATGACTCGTCAAATTTCGACCACCTGATCCGACTGGGAAACCTCGGAATAGAGTCGGGACTTGAGGTCGGTGCGATGGTGTTCACGCATGGCGGAGAGGGCCTCTATGTCGGGGGCGAGAATATTTCGAGGATTATCAGTATCCGAAACGCTGATTGGTTCATCAATCGCGCCGAGCAGTTCGCCGATATGGGCCGCAGTTGTGGAAAGGCCAGCGCGCGATATGCCTGCACGATCGTCGGGCGTTTTTTCGAGACTGGTCATTTTGTTTCCAAGGATTGGGATATAGCCGAGCATTATTATGAAAAAGGTTGCGCTGTCAGGGCTGGCACAAGCTGCCAAAAACGTGACAGCTTGCAGAAAATGCGAATCGACCAACGCGTCCGGATCGCCGAAGCCAAGGAAAGCGAGCGCCGCTGGGCCGAACGGCAGGCGATTCAAAGACGCGAAGAGGCGGAGCAACGCCGCCAGAATGCGGCCATTTTCTTCGGCGCGCTGGCGGAAGGTCTGGGCGAGGCCGTGGAGACCGACCAGCGGATCAAGCAGCAAACCAATCGAGAGGTCCGGCGCACACAAATGAGTGATACGCAACGCCGTCAGGATATCGCACGTCAGATCGAATATGAGAGGCAAGCACGAGCTGCGAAAGCCCAAGCCGATCTCATGCGGTGGGAACGGGAAGAACAGCTGCGCAAGAATCTGGAGGCCGCCGACGAAAAACGCCGCGCGGAAGACAAGATGCGCCGCCATGAACGGCGCGAAGCCCGGCGCGCAGAGGCTTCCGCACGCAGCAATCCTACGCCCTCGATGCGGACCGCTGGGACGAACCGACGCTCAGACAGGATCGACGTTTTCAGCTTTGGGAGCTGTAGTTATGACGCTTTCGAATTGGATGGGTCGACAGTGCAGGCACGCAAACGGGTGATCTCTAGATATCGTCTCAACTCCATTTCGCGGACGATAAACGGCAAAGACGTCACCCAATCGACCATGGCCATGGGGTCTGTGAACGAAGATGATTGTTTGATGACCTTGAATGTTCCGATGTCGGCATTGGGGTTCACCGGGCCGGAGGAGGAGGTCGCCGACCTCGTCAAAGCCATACCGGGCGAGACTTACTTCAACCGCATAGGCGGATCGAATCAAGCCAATTATTTTTTGTCTGAAAAAGATGCGATGGCATATTACAGAAAGCTCAACACGCCGGACGGACAAAGCATCGGACGTGCCGGCCAGGACACATATTTGATTATCGACAATCGACGTCTCGCCTGCAACCTCGTGAAGGTTGACCGACCTATTGTCCCATTGAGGAATGAGGAATGGCATCGTTTCAACCGTAGACAGATCGATCGCGCAGTTGAGATGAATAATGCCGTTTGCGGGGGGTACTGATTACCTAAAGGCGAAGTCAAAATCCCAACCTGCAATTCCCCGCAAGAAGACGCGCGAACCACTTGCGCGGGGGGGCGTCTTGGCTTACATCGCGCCTTCATTCGACGGATGGTGAGGTAGCTCAGCTGGTTAGAGCGCAGGACTCATAATCCTGAGGTCGAGAGTTCAAGTCTCTCTCTCACTACCACGTCGGTGTTTTCCGGACAGAATAGGGCCTAAGGGAATTTCGACGAGCTGTTGCTTTTTGGACGGCTTTCGCTTGCGGGCATGTTTCGGTTTATTGTGCAGCAGCTCCCAGCGTCCGTCATGATGTTCGGCCAGCGCCGTGCAGCTCTCCACCCAATCGCCGTCATTCATATAAACAATTCCGTCAATTTCCCGCATTTCCGCGACATGAATATGCCCGCAAATTGCGCCGTCATACTCTTTTCGGCGGCAATAATCCGCGACTTGCTCTTCAAAGGAATGGATAAAGTTCATTGCGCGTTTGGTGCGGGTCTTCAGACTCTTGGACAAAGACCAATATTCCAGCCCTAATTTCCGGCGTACGAAATTCAGCTTTGTATTAATCCAGAGCAACAGATTATAGGCGTTATCACCTAAATGCATAATCCACTTGCGATCCGCGCGCATCAGGCCATCAAACATATCGCCATGCACGACCAGATAATGTCGTCCGTCCACACCGATATGGGTTTCCCGATTAGACAGGTTCACTTCGCCAAATTTCATTTTAAAACGCAGAAAACCGCGCAAAAATTCATCGTGATTGCCCGCGATGTAATAAACATCCGTGCCTTTTTTGGCCATGGAGAGAATTTCTTCGACGACATTGGTATGGGATTGCGGCCAGAACCATTTTTTCTTCAGCCGCCAGCCGTCAATAATATCGCCGACGAGATAAAGTGTATCTGCCGTATGGCTATCCAGAAACTCGCACAGCGCTTCGGCTTGGCAGCCTTTCGATCCTAAATGCACATCGCTGATAAACAGGGCGCGGTAATGTTTTGGCGTGTCGGACATATCCGCTCCGCTTAAAGACTTTACGGCGGGCTCTCAAGCGCTCCCGAAATAGGGCGCCACGCGTTGAAAAACCCAGAACATGGCAATGGTCGCGAAACCATAAACGATCATTATTTCGACAGCTTTACGCCAGTTTTGTCCCAATTTTGTGACAATACAAAGACAGAATAATGAAAGCGCGATCACGGCAAATTGTCCCAATTCTACACCCAAATTGAACAAAAGCAGTGCCCAAAACTCTGTGCCTTGTGGTAATCCAATTTCCGCTAAAGCACCTGCAAACCCGAAACCATGGATGAGGCCGATGGCAAAGGCGATCAGATAGGGACGCCTCACGCCCAAGGTTTCACGCCTTGATCGTTTGTGCATAACTTCAACGCCGAGCAGAACAATCGAACCGGCAATTAAAATTTCCACGGGCCGGGACGGCAAGTTGATGCCGCCAAGAGACGTGGCCGCTAGTGTAATAGAATGGGCGAGCGTAAAGGCAGTTGAGACGCCCCAAACCCGCCGTCCACCCACGAGCAAGGTCAGTCCAATCACGAAAAGCAAGTGATCCCAGCCAAATATAATGTGCTCCACGCCAATGCCGAGATAGGCTTTGGCCGGGCTGGCTTGCGGGCCGGATAAGGACAGTAAAGGATTGGCGGGTTTTAAAAGTGCCGAGCGCGATGTCTCGTCCAGATAGGTGATTTCCACAAAGGCGTCGGTTAGGGTATTTTCCAAGCCCGGAAGAGAGACTGTGCCTTGGCGTAAGTCACAGATGATTGAGAATTTTTCGGCGACCGTATCTCCGTTACGGAACAAACGGGGTTCGGATTGTTCGCAGCCTTGCGGGAAGGTCGGCTTGATGCGAAGGCGCTGTCCGGAGAGGACAGGCTGTTTCCAGACAACAGAAAATTCACCGGCTTTCGTTTCCGCAATTTTTAGAAAAGCGGGGCGGACCTCATGCGCGAAAGACGTTGCGGCGAGACACCATATCAATGCGGCCCATAAAAGGCGTCTCACTCGGCGACCTCAACATTGTATTGTTCAATGAGGTTTTTCAGAGCTTTTTCATTTTCAATCCGCTTTGCTTCCTCCAGCCAGACGGCCTCGACTTCGGCTTGTATCTCGCCAAATTCCGGCAGAAATTCAGGCGTGACATTTGTCAGTCGCACAATATGAACGCCAAAGGCAGAGTTGATGGGGCCTTGCCAACCGGGTTCATTTGGAAGGGCGAAGAGTTTGTCGGAAAAGGCCGTCCCGAAGTCACGTTGCACGGCCGGTTGGGCTAATTTTGTAAACTGACGGCCCGTCATAAAGGCGTCTCCCTGCGCTCTCCAATTTTCTGATATCCCCGCATTCAACAGCGCTTTGGCGTCCTCAATAACGGTGTCGGCGCGGCCTTTAGGCGAGAGATAGACGTGATCAAAGCTACGCGTTTCGGGCCGGACGAAGCGCTTTGGATTTTCCTCAAACCATATTTTCAATTCAGCCCGCGGCGCTAGGTCGGGCGTGCTGACATCACTGATCATAAAGCGCATTTTCTGCGCCAATCTCCGCCTGATAATTGTATCATCCTCATTCAATCCCAGACGCTGCGCTTCACGCATTAAGGCTTGCTCTTCAATATGCGCGAAGAGCAATCCTTTTAAATCCGCATCAGACGGTTGCCGCAAATTCTCATTTGCGAACATACGGGCTTGTCGTTCCATCTCTGCGGCACTGACCAAAATGGTTCGGTCGGTTTTGGTGACGTGTTTTTGCCAAAGACTATGGGCCACAAATAAAAGGGCGCCCAATATGACGAAATGGACGAAAGGCTCGCGCAATAGGTTTTTCATTTAATTTGAAGATGTCCATATCGGCGAGGACCAGGCACGCTCTTTAATTGTTGTGGGCAGGTCGGGATGATATTCCATTCCCACCTTTAACGCGTCCCAAGTCGACCATCGGCATGTCGGATTTTCCAATACGCGGACATAATAAGCGGCAGCTTCGCCGGACTTGTAATCCGGATCCGTCCAAACAGCTTTTAACTCCGGGTCGCCTTGTCCCGTGGATGGCGCACAGTTGGACAGATCAACACTTGCGCCATTGTCGGGACATCGATTGCTGGCTGGATCTGGAGAGGCGCCGTTAGAACAGACTATATCATAGACAGATTCCTGCGGGCCGTCTGCGGTATTCCAGGATTTGATAATTTGCAGCCTGTCAAGTTGCGCGCCGCGCGGATCGCGCGCGGCCCACGCCATAAATGTCGGCGCTGTATCTGTTATCAGATTTCCGCCCATAGGAACACCTGCGCTATAGCCTTGCTCGGCCATATTCGCTGCGTTCAACATGTCTGCACTCATATCTCCGCCAAAGAAACGCAAACGAATTCGCGGGCCTGATGTAGCGTAAGTCTCTTTCCGGCGCATGCCGCTAAAAATGGATTCGCGCGTATTTTCCTCTGCCCAAACAGCGGCATATCCTGCCGCACTCCATTTGGAGAACCAGTTCTCCGCATTGGGGTCGCGCTCGACGCCTTCCCATGTTTTTGCTCCGCCGGGCGGTATAGAACCGCGCTGGGCCGCAGAGCCGTCAACCACCCCAACTTTGGACCAATAGTCATTTTCGTCATAAGATCCGCCCGCGACATGACTGTCGGAACTGCCAATCAAACCGAAGGCATACGGGTTCGTGCCCGTCGCCGCCTCAAGAGCCAAACCCCGTGCCAGAGCTTCGCGGACATAGGAGCCGTTAATTTTGCTCTCAATGTTAGAGGCCAGCAATTTGTCGTAAATTTCAAATCCGGCATATTCATCATTTGGTGAGAGCGCCGGATGTGTCTCTGACGTGCCTTTAACTTGGGACATTTCGACGATTGGCTCATTCCGAATACGTTGGCTCGCATAATCCGCATCTATGACCCCGCCGCCATATTCAACCATATCAAACATTTTTCCGTCGGACACGTTTGAATTATGCGGAATGGATATAACATCAAGACCGGTACTGCGCTGATCATCCATCCAGTCCCATAAGTCTTCGGGGTTTGGAGATTCCAAAACGCTGTAAAGGCGGTCCGGCGCGGCGTTTTCGAAAACGACATTTCGATGCAGATTGCCGCCTGCGAAAGTTCCCGAACTGTCGCTGCGTGTCGTGACGGCCGTATATTCATAGGCTGCAAATGTTGTGAGCTTTCCGGGCGTATAATATCGGTCCGCCGTCGCAACAGCATCTTGCCATGTGCGGTCAACCAGGTCGCGATCATAAAGGCCGTCAATAGGGTCTCCGCTTCGAACGGATTGCCCTATGGTTTGAAAGTTTCGGATAATCGAATCAGGGTCATTCGCTCCGAAAATCTTCTTCGATATGTCCAAATCTGAAAGCGGGCTGTCCGGGTCATCCATCGCGGGTAATATACCCATATAAGCACCGTGATCTGTTGCTGCGACAAAATCCAAAGGCGGCCCGGCCAGCCTCATATCGAAGCCGGATGGATGTTTCAAAGTGTCCCCGGATGCGAAACGATAAACATGCGCCGGTGTTGTGCGGACATTGAAAATATAAGCATCAAAGCTGTTCTTTGTATGAATGTGCAAATCACCAAAATAAACATTTTTGGTCGGATTATAGCCGGTCGTTCGCTCCGCTTTTGCGACAGTTTTTGAGGAAGCTGGTTTATCTGCGGGACTTTTAACAGATACATCGCCACATGCGGCAAGACCTAAAATTGCGGCAGATTCCACCATCCATTTTATTTTCATTTACTTTCCCCTTATAACTGCAATTGTGACTGAATATCATAGCACTGTCAAAACTCTAATGAGATGGCAGCCGTAATCATTTATAACCACGATACTACTGAGACCTGAAATCAGGACGACCCATTATGGCTTTATTGGAATTAATTTATACCAGCTTGGCTAAGCCACAAAGCAGCGCCGAGAATGTGAAAGATATTTTGGAGTCTTCACAGCGGAATAACCCGTCGACGGGCGTAACAGGGCTGCTCTTATTTGACGGTGATCGTTACATTCAAATTCTTGAAGGCGATGTTGAGAATGTTGAGAATTTGTTCGAGGTCATTAGCGCTGACCCGCGTCACTACGGCTTGGAATTATTGCATAAAGGGCCAATCGTTGACCGCGCTTTTCAAACATGGCGGATGGCCTATGAGGCCTTGCCAAAAGGTCTTTTAGACAGCTTGGCAGAAAACATTGCGGTGTATTCTATGGAATCAGATGATGAACCTCTTGGCCACGGCGAAACCATTGGGGCCAGGTTGAACGGTATGTTCATGGATGCAATTGCTGCCGAGTAATTGAAGGAACAACGCCGCCTCTTGGGAAAGAGACGGCGTCAGGATCTCACGCGGGGCGTGGCGCGAGAGTATTCCTATTCGAACTTATTTCGGTGCGCGTTTTGCCAAGATACGCTGCAATGTTCGGCGGTGCATGTTCAGACGCCGAGCTGTTTCTGAAACATTTTTTCCGCATAATTCATATACGCGCTGAATATGCTCCCACCGCACCCGGTCGGCGCTCATAGGATTTTCAGGCGGCTCCGGCGCGGCATCTCGCTCCGCCAGCAGTGCCTTACATACATCATCCGCATCAGCGGGCTTTGCGAGATAGTCAACGGCACCGCGTTTTACTGCGGATACGGCCGTTGCGAGATTTCCATATCCTGTCAGCATGACCATTTTTGAATCCGGGCGACGTTCGTGGAGAAGGTCAATAACATCCAAGCCATTGCCGTCTTCAAGCCGCATATCCAAAACAGCGAAGGCCGGCGGATTGTTTCGGACAATAGAGCGCGCTTCTGCAACAGTCTCGACCGTATCAACCGTGAAACCGCGCTGTTCCATGGCGCGGCCCAGCCGCGTGCGAAAAGGCCCATCATCATCCAGAATCATTAGAGACGCATCGCTTGGCAGAGCGTATTCGGTCATTGCAAAACTCCTTTTTCATTCTAATTACGCATGAAAGCGGAGTCGGATGCTGTCTTACCGGCTGGATGGGGCGGACAATCTGTCGCGGGGCAATTGTGCGGCAATGCGCGCCCCGCCTAATGGTGACGACATATAACTGACCTTTCCGCCGGTTTGGCGGATCAACCGCTCTGATATAAAAACGCCTAGGCCCAGTCCGCCTGCAGTTTTGGCGCGTCGCCGCGTACTGGCATAGGGTTGACCCAACCTATTCAACAGGGCCGGATCAAAGCCTTGTCCGTCGTCATCAATGAAAAGAGTGATGGTCTCGCTGTCCCAATGGGCGGACAGCTCAACACGGGATTCCGCAAAATCCACGCCATTATCAATATAGTTTTTTAGTGCGTATAGAAGTTCAGGGCGGCGTTTTAAAACAGGGTCCGCGCCTTCACCTCGGCAGGTGATGACGATATCTTTGTCGCGGTCAATGAATGGCTCTGCAGCCTCTTCCAAAAGGTCTTCTATGGAGAGTGCGTCATGGATGATGTCGCCTTCATCTCCGCGGCGGGAAAGTTGTTCCAGAATATCGCGGCAGCGCTGAGCCTGTGACAGAATGAGGGCCGCATCTTCGCCGAGCGGTGTGTTCGCATCCACTTCGCGGCTCATTTCCTTTGCGACAACTTGAATGGTGGCAAGCGGCGTCCCCAATTCATGTGCGGCCGCGGCAGCCAGCCCGCCAAGCGCACTGAGTTTTTGCTCATGGGCGAGCATGGCCTCGGCAGCCGCAAGGGCAAATGCCATTTTTCGGCTCTCATGCGTTGATCGCCAAGCATAGAAGGATGTGAAACTCGCCCCAACACAAATGGCCATCCAGATCCCGATTTTCAAAACCAGCGGTAAATCGAAACTTCCGGCCGGTGACCAAGGCAAAGGATGGTGAACAAAAACCAAGCCAAAAGACAAGGTCAGAGCCATTCCACCCAGCGCCAAAACGACCCAGCGGGATAATGTCGTCGCTGCTGTCACAACGGGCGCAAGGAAAAGGATGGAAAACGGATTTACGATACCACCGGTCAGCCAAAGCAAACCGGCCAACTGCCAAAGGTCGAACCCTAATTGCATATATGCTTCAAAATCTGAAACCCTGCGGTCAAGCGGTAATTTAAGGGAGACGACAATATTGACGATGACGGAGGCCAGCACGGTTAAACCGCATGCCAGTAGAGGATAGTCGAACCCCAAAATCTGGCTCACGATAATCAACGCCAGAATTTGTCCAATGACCGCGCCCCAGCGTAAAGCCACGAGAGTCTGACGGCGCAGAGACCCCAGGCTTTCAACATGATCATGGCCTTGCGAGTTTCCGAATCCGCCAAAGCCACGCAGCCGGGTATCGCTGACCTCGCCCGAAATGGGGCCGATCATATTGGTAGTTGCGGCGTTATGCGCTTTCACATTCGTCTCTTTCATTTATATAGTGGTCTGCCCTTACCACTTTAGTTCAGAGCTTTGCAGTATGAGACTTGCGACAAATTTGACATTGAGCATTTTGACCGCCTCCGCACTTATCGGCTGCAAGGCTGAAAACCAAAACGCCGCGGGTGTATCGGGCAAGACTGTTTTTAGTTCAGGCACAGCCGCTATTGGCGGACCGTTCACATTGATTGATGAAACGGGCGCGACCGTAACGGAAGCCGATCTAATCGGGAAACCGCATTTAGTTTATTTCGGCTTTGCTTATTGCCCTGATATTTGCCCGACCTCTTTGCAAAAACTCGGCGCAGCGCAAACTCTGTTGCGCGAGGCAGGGGATGATGTGGGCTATGTCCTGATTACAGTCGATCCGGAACGCGATACTGTTGAAAAACTCGCGCAATACGTGACTTTCGAACCATTCCCTAAGGGCTTGCGCGGATTTACAGGCACGGCGGAGCAGATTGATAAGGCGAAACTTGCCTATAAAATTTCGTCGACAAAATCAGCCTTTGACGGCGGCCCCGTTGCGGAAGGCGCCAATGATTATACCGTCAATCATTCTGATATTACATATTTGATGGGAGCAGACGGAAAATTTGCGGATTATTTTTACAGCCGCTCTACCCCTCAGGATATTGCTGTCCGGGTGCGGCAGGAATTGATGAAATCTGACAAATGAGCCTTATCGGTTCTGCCCGGGAACCCATTTCACGTCTGATATGCCTTGATCATTGCACCACCGGGCCGCGACAAAGAGGAAGTCGGATAAACGGTTGAGATAGGCTAGCGCATGGGGGTTCACCTCATCCTCCGCTGCCAGCGCCACGCAGATTCGTTCCGCGCGGCGGCAAACCGTTCGGGCTTGGTGCAGATAGGCGGCCGGTGGATGGCCGCCCGGCAAAACAAATGAGTTTAGCGGTTCCAAGTCCGCATTCAGCGAATCCAGTTCCGTTTCCAAACGCTCTGTCTGGCTTGCGACCATGCGCAGCGCATATTCACTATCCGCCAAGCCCGGCTTTGGCAGAGGTGTGGCGAGGTCAGCGCCCAAATCGAAAAGGTCATTCTGAATGCGCGACAGCATATCGTCCAAGCGGCGGTTCTCCAAATGAAGCCGAACAAGGCCGATAACGCTATTGGTTTCATCAACATCGCCATATGCGCGCACGCGCAGTGCGTCTTTGCCCAGGCGTGAACCGTCAACCAGTCCAGTCGAGCCGTCATCCCCAGTACGAGTGTAGATTTTGTTCAGCTTGACCATAGGGTCTTTATGCCCCTTTTGACCGCATATAGACGGTTAATGCCAGCAATCCGATTGCGGCGACCTGCGCGTAAATTCGCCGCCACATCCAATCATTCGACTTCTTGCGGTTCTCTTCGCTTTTTTTGCTCATGGCGACTGTGCCCATGACCAGAGTGATTACAACGCAGAGAAAAGCGAGGCCTGTCAAAATGTAAAGTAGAGTGAGCATGGTGAGGGTCCAATTTAGATTTGATTTGCCTTATATACGCATCGACGCAAAGTTCGAGCTAAATAGGGTGCAGAGAATTTCTTCCATCCACAATTTTTGATGTGGCGGGCTCTGTTGGATTCAGTTTCGCGGCGCTATGTGACGGGTTCCAGTTTCTTATGATCGAAGAGTTTACGCCATGATGAGTGATTCCGACCGCGCCGATAAAATGGGCCAAGCCACACGCGAGAAACTGCGCCAATTTATTGCGCGTATTGAACGTCTTGAAGGCGAAAAGGCCGAGCTCGCCTCTGACATTCGAGATGTCTATGCCGAAATGAAAACTTTTGGTCTCGACACTAAGGTTATGCGCAAGGTCATCGCTCTGCGAAAACAAGATGCTAATGAACGTGCCGAGCAGGAAGCTTTGTTAGAGCTTTACTTGGAGGCCTCTGACGGGGTCTAAATTCTGCCTTAAAATTTGTTCTCTTTTCGTTCTGCTTATGATAGGCAGGCGACATGTCGGACTACGATCGCGAAATATGGCAGGCAGAACAAGCTGCGCAAGATGAAGTGCAAACGGCTTATCGTGATAAAATGGCAAAGGCCCGTGAACGTTCTGCCCGCAATGCGAAGCGAAAAATTGCCCGATTGCACGCCAAGTTGACAGAGCTTGGGCACATTTCCGAATTTGAAGATGAGTTTGGTGAAAGCGTTTTAGAGCGCCTCGAAAAATTTGGATCGGCTTTTTATGACATGGAAAAAGGGCGTGCGGGTGACGCGCTCTCCACCGCACAAAGACAAGTTGTCGCGCGAATGAATAAAAAGGTCAAAGATCTGAAAGCCAAGCAACTGGCCGCGAAAGAACAGGACGATGACTCGGACGCGGATTACGTCCGGACGGCAGATCGGTGGAAAAATGAAGGCCGGAAAAAAAGCGGTTTCAGCTCGAAAAGAAAATCTAACTTCACGCCACGTGTTCGAAATATAGAAGACGAAATGGTAGACGAGAATCCGCTGCCGCCTACAAATCCCATGCCGCCAAAATTGGTGAGCATTGAAGATGTGCCGCATCGTCAAAAAGTTAAACCCTATATTCCGGAATACACACCACCTTCCAAGCCGTCTGCTGCAAAGCGGCCTTTTTTGCGCCTTGTCCCAAAATTATCTGAAAGTGACGACGCGTAAGGAAACTGTATATGATTGGCTTGACCATTTTTCGGGACGGAAAAAGGGAATTGATTTCGCCAGTCAGGTTCCTACGCGTCGTCGTGAAAAATAAACGGATAAGATAGAAAAGCGTTGCGAAAAAACGCCCACTGAAGACTTATTGAAGCTGAGTTGCCCGTCTTTGTTCACATCTAGTGCTACGAAATCTGCTGCGAGTGCGGAACCGGCAATCGCTAAAACGGCGATGGTAGATAATGCTGTTTTCAACGTGTTCATATCCATCTCCTCGGCGTTGCTCGATATGAGCGCTGAGGAGACCGTTGAACTGCGGCGTGATTAAGTTTGAATTCATGCAAAACGTTGCGCTGCTGTCAGAATTCGGACGGGCCGAGAACAGGACCCTAGGGCGTAAAATTCGGATCAAGAATCGCTTGTAAAGCTGGCTTGGCTTCGAATTCCCGATCCCAAAGCAGCGGCGCATTGGTGCGGTTGACAGGAAATCTGTTTAGCCAGGATTGTCCGTCATCCACGCCCCATAGCGTCACTGAATTTACAGACATACGGGTTTTGAGGCCCTCAAAAATGTCGCGATAAAGCAGAGCTTGGTCTCGGATAATGCTCTCGGGAATATTCGCGCCATAATCGGCTTGGCATCCGGTTTGATTGCTAAAACACGATCCGGGATCAGAATAGACTGAGATATCCAGCTCAGTTATATGTTGTTCCAGACCCATAAACTCATTTTCTATATCATCAACAGCGTCAAAAACCTGCTGCGCGGTAGACCCGACATTGATATGCATTTGGTGGCCTAAGCCATCAACGGGTATATTCCTGTTTTGTAGGTCTCTGACCACTTCAATTAATCGGCGGCGTTTTCCTGCAAATTCTGTACTATAATCATTAATGTGAAGCCGGCAGCCCGGATCTGCAGTTCTTGCGGCTTCGAATGCCCAATCAATATAATCAGCATTTCCACCCGACGCTGCCCACCAATTAGAACGACGATAAGGATCAGCAGCTGAGTCATCATCCGTAATCACCTCATTCACCACGTCCCAGGCATAAATTCGGCCTCGATATCGGGTAACAACATCGGCTATGTAGGTTTGCAGCTTCGTTTTGACCTCATCAGGTGTGCCGCTGAGCATCCAATCTGGCGCTGTGACGTGCCAGACCAAAGCATGTCCTCTAACGGCAATCCCGTTGTTCTCGGCAAAGTCCATCAATTGATCCGCAGGGTCCCAATTATATGTGCCCTCAGATGGCGCGATAATATCAGGCTTCATTTCAAATTCAGCGGTGATCGAGCTGAATTGGTCAGCGACAATTGCCGCAGCCTCTGATTCGGCGTTCAGCTGTGATGTTTGTATGGCCGCACCGACTTGAAAATTCGTGGCAAAACTATCTTTAAATTGTCCAGCTGTCGGTATGAAAGCTGCGGGCGGCGATGTTGGCGGAACGGGAGGGGGGATCGTTACGGGAGGTGGTGACGAGTTTGATCCGCCGCCGCACCCTCCGAGGAGAACAGCTGCTCCGCCTGCGATAAGTTTTAAGCGGTCTCGGGGCGTAAATGTTAGCATATTTATCTTCCCCGAATTAAAGGCTGAATATTTGACAGCGCTGTCATTTGTTACGGAGTGGATCGTGAAAAGTCAATCTTTATGAAACAAACAAGGCCACACGCTCCCCCGAACATGTGGCCTTGTACCTGCGCAAAGCGAGCAGCTGCGCGCGGGAGTAGAGGTATGCTTCGCCCCTATAGATGGTCTGTTGCGTTAGAAGCGCGCTTTAAAGCCAACATTAATGGCGTGAGCTTCCGTTTCATCATTACTGACCTGTTGCGGGGCAACAAACGGAATAAAGCCTTTATTATAGACATATTCCGCACCGAATTCGAGATAGTCATTAACCGGATATTCAACAGACAAAGCGTGTTGTTGATTTTTCTCGAATGATGTGGGTTGACCGAATACGCCCACATTGCCGGTGTCATCACTAATGTTGCCCCAACTCCCCACAGCCGCAATTGACATGCGGCGTCCGGCGACCATTGGTTTGATCCGGGCTTGTGCGACCAAAGTCGAGAGCTTTTCATCGAAATTTATATTATCAATATCCGTCGTCGAGCCTGTCGGATCTATTAGGAATTGCGGCAATGGAGTTCCGTCTATCGTTTGTGGTATTGCAGCGCCCCAAGGTTTTAACGTCGTGGTATATTCCACCATCGCGTCAAAGAACGGCGAATTATATTCTGCGAAACCATTCACCGCACTATTGCGATATTCGATGAAATTCGCAGGCGGCGTACCGTTTACCCGGCCTTGAAAGGTATGGGCTGTCCAATTATCCCGATAAATCGTGTCATGGAGATAGCCACCCCCGATAGTAAAGGCTTGACGATCTTCTGGTCCAAAGCGGAACTCCTTTTCCGCATTAAAGGCGTAATTGCCGAGATTATTTTCTTCCCCAGCCAGTGCGACGCGTAGCTGACGTCCTGCGGAAAACGCAGAGGCCGTTGCTTTGAAACCGTTGGAATAAAAACCGGCTTCTAAAACAGGTTGATCGCTGACGGCATGGAAATAATGCGCGCCCTCATTATGCGTGAAGGCGTTATAGCTGTCGAAATTACCGAAGTCGATCGTCTTGCGGCCAAAAGCGGCATAGAATGGCGTCTTTTCTAAATTACCAAATACAACAAAAGCCTTGCGGAGTTGGAATTCATCCTGATCGCGGCCATATTCTGTTTCGGAATATTCCGGCTGAAGATAGACGGTTGTCCAATCTCCAAATGTCGAGGTGAAAGACAAGGCAGCGTGATCAATGGCAAACACACCGGCTTGACGATCTGTGCGGTCAGAGAAGAACGGGAAGCGAGACAGTAAAGGGAATTGACCCGGCACCTCTGTCGTCTGCCATTTCAATCCGCCTTGGAATCCTGCTCCCAGATAAAGAGAGTTCGGCTCTAGCGTGCCATTGGCGCGATTGGCCAGTAGCGTCATGGTTTTTCCAGTCGTGTTTTCTTGCCAATCGAGCATGTCGCGCGTGTGCAAAGCATTGGTCCTAACTGTCACGCCGCCGACATTGTGACGACGGGTAAAGTGTTTTGCCGCAGCCGGATCATAAGACACGGAACGCGGCGCGGATAAACCGCGAAGTCCAGACAGGAATGAACGTTTCTTTTTCTTTGGTGTTGTCTCGAGACGCACATATTGCGGTGCCGAAGTATATCCGTGTGCGGGTTGCGACACACAATAGGGACCTTCCGCGGCACCATATGCACAGCGGCCAGATTCATATGTTTGTTGAGCTGCGAGTTGGGCATGCAAACGCTGCTGCTGCCAAGAACCGGCCGCAACGTAATTTTGAGCGCTGACACCTTGTCCGGAAAATGTGCCACGCAGTCCGTTGGATTGATGCGTTGCGGCAACAGGCACAGCTATAAGACAAGCCAGCGCAGCCGCACTGATAAGATAAGTATTGCGTTTCATTTTAAGTCCCCACGACCAATAAAATTAAGCGGAACGGACGTCATCGACGTCAAGTTCATGTTCGCGCACTTTGCGGTAAAGCGTTGATCGGCCTATCCCTAAGCGCCGGGCAACTTCGGACATATGTCCGGAATAATTCGTAATCGCGAATTCAATCAGATCGCGTTCAATATCTTCCAATGTGCGTAAGTGACCTTCGCGGTCGAGAACGGAAACCGCGGAATCGGGCGTTGTCGGCTCTTGTCTGAGATCAGCCGGAACCAGGCTGTTAATCGGGTCAGTCGTCTCAGCTTCGGACTTAGCGGCCAGGCCAGGCATCAGACCGGAAATTTGCGGGAAATCCTGCGGTCGCAATTTATGTCCGTCAGACAGGATCATGGCGCGAAAGACCGTATTTTCTAGCTGGCGGACATTACCCTTCCAGTCATGAGCTTTCAGCAAGTCCAATGTTTCGGATGTTGCGCCGGATACATTTAATCGTTCGGCGGCGTTAATGCGGCGAATGAAATGCTCTACCAGTGCCGGAATATCTTCCCTGCGCTCGCGCAATGGTGGCACGGCAATCGGGAACACATTTAAACGATAATATAAATCCTCACGGAAGGTTCCGTCTTTGACTGCTTCCGCTAAATCGCGATTTGTCGCGCTGATAATACGGACGTCAACGGGTACGGTACGTTTGGAGCCTATTGGATCAACTTCGCCTTCTTGGAGAACGCGCAATAACTTTACCTGCATTTCAAGCGGCAATTCCCCAACTTCATCCAAGAACAAAGTTCCCGTATGGGCCTCTTGGAATTTACCAAGATGTTTGGCATTAGCGCCCGTGAAAGACCCTTTTTCATGACCAAATAGAATGGACTCAACCAAGCTCTCAGAAATTGCCCCGCAATTGACTGTGATGAATGGTTTGTCGGAGCGTTCTGACGCACTCTGAATGGCCCGTGCTATAACCTCTTTACCCACACCGGATTCGCCTGTGATGAGGATGGGGATGTTTGCTTTCGCACCGCGTTCACCCATGGCGACCACAGACCGCATGGAGGAGGCGTTTCCAATTAGATCGTCAAAAGACAGACCGCCTTCCGCCGTTTTCTTCAGGCGTTTCACTTCACCCACAAGTGTTTTCATATCCAGCGCATTCCGAATGGAAACGACGATGCGCTCTGGCGCTGCGGGCTTTACCACGAAATCGCGGGCGCCGGCTTTCATGGCTTTGACAACTGCGTCGATAGAGCCTTTACCTGTCAGAACAATAACAGGGAGGTCCGGGCGCTTTTTGGCCAGCTCTTCTAATGTTTCCATGCCGTCGCGGCCCGGCATGACTAGGTCCAGTAACATCACATGTATTTTATCTTGCTCCGTGCCCAAGGCCATCGCTAGGGCAGCGTCACCGTCACCAGCCTGCAATGTAGAAAACCCTGATTTTTCAACAACGGCCTGTAACAGGCGGCGCTGCGTTGGATCATCATCAACAATCAGTACAGTTTTGGACATAGATTCACCCGGTCAAATGGAAAGGATGCGGTTCGTCCGAATCTCTCTCTTCCCGGAACATGACGCAGGGAGGTGAATTTCAGGTTCGAAATTATGCTAAAGAAACTATGAATTCCTATTTGGTGGAAATGTTCAATTCACAGCAAAATTTTGCGTCAACCCCTAAAAATAATTGTGCTTAGGGGAGATTGGACTGCTTGTCTCAACCTTTACCTCATGGTAACCGCTCGGCTCAGATAAAACGCTATTTGTTACGACAGGATAGGGACATGGCAGGCGGACATTCCGATTATACGCGCGGCACGATGAAGGTCGACGCACAATCCGGCACTTTCTCAGGATTTATGGGCGGTACGAAATATGGCGGCGCATTGATTGCTTTGGTCGTAATTATGCCAACGCTCGTTTTTGCGGTTGGCATGCATTGGTTCCCGGCCTTGGTCGCGACTGTGATTTTGGGTTTTATCACTGGCTTGGCTCTGAAGCTTAAAGGCGGTTGGTATGTCGGTCTCATTGGTTTGGCTATCCTCATCGCTTTCTTCTCATTCATTCTGTCACTTTTCGCGTAATTGGCGCGACACTTATAAAGGCTATATCGCGTGAAACTCTCTGTTCTGAATGATGTGGCCTCGCAGACGAAAGGCGGTGCGGAAGCCCGTGTTGCTGCAACGCCGGATACCGTCGCCGGATATGTAAAAGCCGGGCACGATGTTTCCGTTGTCAAAGGCGCAGGTGCTAAGGCGGATTTTTCCGATGCGCTTTATAAAGATGCGGGCGCCTCAATCGCCACCACTAATACGGCAGCGGTCAAGTCCGCTGACTTAGTGTTATCCGTAACAGGCGGAACAGAGAAACTTGTCGCGGGGATGAAATCCGGTGCGGGCATTACAGGCGTTCTTTCTCCAACAGACAACCCGAAATATGCCGCCGCTTGCGCGAAGGCAGGCGTGACAGCCTATGCGTTGGATTATATTCCGCGTATCTCCCGGGCGCAGGCTATGGATGTGCTGTCTTCCCAATCCAACCTTTCCGGCTACCGCTCCGTGGTCGAGGCAGGCGCGATTTACGGTCGTGCCTTTCCGATGATGATGACGGCAGCAGGCACGATTGCTCCGGCCAAAGTTTTCATCATGGGTGTAGGCGTTGCTGGTTTGCAGGCTATCGCGACGGCCCGCCGTCTGGGTGCAGTCACTACGGCGACCGACGTGCGTCCGGCGACCAAGGAACAAGTTGCTTCGCTCGGCGCAAAATTTATCGCGGTTGAGAACGAAGAATTCAAAGCGGCTGAAACAGCCGGGGGCTACGCCAAACAGATGAGCGCGGAATATCAAGCGTTACAGGCAGAGTTGACGGCATCACACATCGCTAAGCAGGATATCGTTATTACAACGGCACTTATTCCGGGCCGTAAAGCGCCCGTACTTGTGACGAAAGCGATGCTCGACACGATGCGTCCTGGGTCTGTTTTGATTGACCTAGCGGTAGAGCGCGGCGGCAATGTTGAAGGGGCCAAGCCCGGCGAAATTGTCACGACGAAGAATGGTGTCCATATTGTGGGCCATCTAAATTGGCCATCCCGCATGGCAGCTGATGCGTCGAACATGTTCGCGCGAAATATCAAAAACTTCCTACCGCTCGTCACGGCAGAAGACGGCGCTTACGCGCCGGATTGGGACGACGAAATCATCCAAGGCTGCGCACTGACACGCGACGGCGAAGTTGTGCATGAGCGGTTAAGGTGATGATTGGGTTGCCACCGGATCACACCAAAACGGAACTTGCTTTACGGTGGGTCGGTATTGCTGGTTGCGGGCTCGGAATTCTAATGGTGCTGGCATCGCCATTCCTGCTTTTTGGTTGGCCGATGCTCAGCATGATTGCGCTTTCCTTATTCTTTATTGGCGCTTCGGGCGTTGTCGCAGGGCTTTGTATGTCTGCCCTGTCACAAGGTTTGGCGTCTCTTCGGCTTATCGCCGCAAATTCATGAAGAGGTTTTGAAATGACAGCTTTTCTCATCATGGCAGGTGGCGCTGCCGTCTCGCCTCTCGTCTTTCAACTCGCCATTTTCGTGTTGGCTATCTTTGTCGGATACTATGTCGTCTGGTCGGTGACCCCGGCCTTGCATACGCCTCTTATGGCCGTAACAAATGCAATCTCTTCCGTTATTATCGTTGGAGCCTTGATTGCCGTAGCGGCAGGCGTGAAAGGCGGGTCAGGGATATCCACTTGGGCCGGCTTTGCTGCCGTAGCACTCTGCGCCGTGAATATATTTGGCGGCTTTCTCGTCACCCAGCGCATGCTGGCCATGTATAAGAAGAAGGCAAAGTAGTTATGCCGACGCTCTCTGCTGATTTTGCAGCTGTTCTTTACACAGTTTCCGCTGTTCTCTTTATCCTCGCTTTGCGGGGGCTGTCTTCGCCTGAAACGTCCCGCCGCGGAAATACATTTGGGATGATTGGTATCGCGATTGCGATTATTACAACGCTTCTCGTGGCAGGTATGAACGGGATGGGTTTTATCTTGTCTGCAGGCGGCCTTGCCCTTGGCGGGATTATCGGTGCAATTATTGCGAAGAAAATTCCAATGACGGATATGCCTCAACTCGTCGCAGCGTTTCACTCGCTGGTAGGCTTGGCAGCAGTTTTGGTCGCTGTTGCAGCCTTCTTTAGCCCCGGTGATTTTGGAATTTTGTCTGAAGGTCGGATTAAGCCAGGTTCTTTGCTTGAACTCGGTCTAGGCGCGGCAATCGGCGCGATTACATTCTCCGGCTCAGTTATCGCTTTTGCAAAATTGAATGGGAATATGAGCGGTTCGCCAATTCTCTTGCCCGCACGACATCTCATAAATATTGCGCTGGCTTTGGTGATTGCTGTTCTTATCGGAATGTTGATGAAATCCGGCGGCACAGAGCACTGGATGATTTGGGCCCTGCTCGCCACGACATTCTTAATTGGCTTTCTCTTGATCATCCCAATTGGCGGCGCGGATATGCCTGTCGTTGTGTCCATGCTGAACAGCTATTCCGGCTGGGCTGCGGCGGCGCTTGGTTTCACGCTTGGAAACTTGGCGCTGATTATTGTTGGCGCACTTGTGGGATCGTCCGGTGCAATCTTGTCCTACATCATGTGTAAAGCGATGAACCGGAGCTTTATCTCGGTCATTCTCGGCGGCTTTGGCGCGGATGCTGCGTCAGGAGATGCGGGTGATAAAGAACAGCGCCCTGTCAAACGCGGCTCTGCTGAGGATGCTGCTTTCATCATGAAGAATGCTTCAAAAGTCATCATCGTTCCGGGATATGGCCTCGCTGTGGCGCAAGCCCAACATGCAATTCGCGAAATGGCAGATGCACTGAAAGAAGAAGGCGTAGACGTTGTTTACGCCATTCATCCTGTTGCGGGTCGAATGCCAGGCCACATGAACGTCCTGCTGGCTGAAGCCAATGTGCCCTATGATGAAGTGTTTGAGCTGGAAGATATTAACTCTGAATTTTCAAATGCGGATGTCGCTTTTGTCATCGGCGCGAATGATGTGACAAATCCGGCAGCCAAAACCGATCCGCAGAGCCCGATTGCAGGTATGCCAATCTTAGACGTCGACAAGGCCAGCACGGTTCTCTTTGTCAAACGCTCGCTCTCACCGGGTTATGCGGGGATTGATAATGACCTTTTCTATCGCGACAATACGATGATGCTTTTGTCTGACGCCAAGAAAATGGTCGAGGAAATCATTAAGTCGCTCTAAGGGCTGGTGCAGCTAATCTCTGCCAGTTCAATCTGAAACGGACCATCTACGCCGTCAGCCAGAATAATGCCCATTTCGCGTACCTCCTCGGGGTTGAAAGGCGGAGCCGTGACGTCATAGCCGAATATGGATGTCCGGAAATCTTTGAGAGGGACTGTCACCTCTGCCCATTCGCCTTTAGGTGTTTTCGGAATATCAAGTTGATAGCTAATGGATCGTCCGCGTAATCGAGCTTCAGTCCGAAAGGTCAAGCGATAAGCACGACCATCTTGCTTTAAGCGCAGTTTCAGGGCTTCTGCGCCGCTCATATCACCACGCGAGATAACCCGACGAATAGAGGAAAACCCGCCGCCATTTGTATTAATGTTGCCCTTGAACACCATATGGCCATCTTGCGGGAAACGATTACCTGTTGAGCGTCCACCCATGACGCCGTCCAGCACGGTTTTCCATTTAGAGACTTCCGTTTCGTCCCGCATGGATAAGTTCATTTCACAGCTAGACGAATACAATTCGACTTCGGCATCAGGCATAGAATTAGGCTCCGCAGTGGCTGTGCAGGCAGAGGCTGCAAAACTGATTAGGATGGCAACATAGTACTTCATGAAAGTCGTTTCCGCTGGGATTATAGTGAAGTCAGTTCACATTTATGGGTACGCAGCAATCATGAGCAAAGTTTCATTCTATGGCATCCGGTCTTTGCAGCGTCATAAAAAAGCCCGCTCATTTTTCGGAGCGGGCTTTATATGAGTTTTATTATTCTGACTAGCTGTCAGGTAAAATCAGCTTTTTCGCGACAAATGCGTTTTTAGCATCCGGCGTGGGACCTGTTCCCATTTTAAAGTCAATTTTCTGAACTTGGACGGTGACATCTTTTGTCGGAATTTCGAGCTCAATACGCTCGCCGTCTTCCAAATCAAGATAGCGCGATTCAGCGCTGGACGATACGTTGCGGGAAACCGTCTCGGTATGTGTTTCGCGATAAACAACATTGAACCAGTCTTTATTTTCATCCAAAGTCTTGACCGCTGCATTAGCTAACGCGGCCTCATAAATGATGTCTGTCATTTCCGGTAATTCGTCTGCGCTAACCTCTGTCTGAACGACGACGGTTTTTGTTTCCACATCGGATGCAAACGCGGAGGCCGGTAAAATTACGGCGCCTAGTAAAGCAGCGAGGGGTGTCAGTTTTTTAGCGTAAAAATTCATTTTGAATTCTCCTCTCATACAACAATAACGTTGAATAGAGGTGGAAGTTCCGTCTGAATTAAGGTCTGATTAAGGCAAAATACAAGATATTTAATTGAACTTTCAAGCAACTTGCCATTTTCTTATTACATAAAATAGCACTAATTACGACTGCGTTTTGACATATACATGGCCCGGTCGGCACGTGCCAGC
>JAHDFA010000008.1 GCA_020628495.1 Hellea sp. | reverse complement strand
CGTCTGATTTATCGGCGTAGCGGAATTCTGAATCGGCGTAGCGATTGATTTCTTGCAGGACCATGTCGACCGTGATCGGCACGGCCAGATCGGCTATCATCTCTTTCTTTGCGTCGTAATTTTTGAACAGGAAGAGGTCGGGGTTTTCCATCCACTCATCGGGAAGTTCAAAATCCATGGCCCGGACTTTAATCGCGTCCGTGATGTTTTTAATCGCGCGGCCCGTAAAGCGCTCATCGACATTCTGAATATTATTCAAATAAGCGCCGATTTTGGCCAGCGTATCCAGCTTACCGAGCTGTTTTGTCGTCTCTTCATAGACTTTGATCAGGCCATCTTCTTGTGGCTTACTATGCGCTTCAAACGAGCGCGCCACAGCTTTTTTAATTTGCTGCGTCTCAAACAACTCATGATCCCCAACAGGGATTTTATGGTTCTTACCCATCAAAATATGCAGGATATCAATATAGTCTTCGCGCGTTTGCGGGCCGTCGACAAGGAACCTTGCGCCCGCACGCTGCCGCAATGCATCATCAACATTCTCCGGATAGTTGGAAAACATGCCAAAGGTGCAATTCCCGCGCACGACCGTATTGGCGCCTGCAAAACTCTCCATCAAGACGGCTGTGATTTCTAATTGGCCGGCAGAAGATTGACGGTCACCGCGTTTTCCGGCGAGTTGGTCAATATCGTCAATTGTCCCAAAACCAATGACATTGGGATCAATTACCGTATTGAAAAAGGCCTTGGCATTTTGCGCCGACTTACCCTGATAGCTATCAATGCTCTCGGTGGAGAGGTTCTGATAGCGGAAGGGATATCCCGCATTGTTGCAATAATCATTTATCAACCCGGCCATCATCTGGATTAAGATGGTCTTACCTGTTCCGGGTTTGCCATCACCCATAAAGGTGAAGATGAAACCGCCAAGCTCAACAAAAGGATTTAACTTCCGATCAAAATCATAGGCCATGATCATTTTCGCCAATTTCATGGCCTGATATTTGGCGATATGGTTGCCGACAATTTCATTCGGCTTTTTGAAGGTCATGGTTAGCTTGGACGATTTGGCCCGGCTGGCCGCTTCAAAGCCACGGATTTCAAAATCATCCTCTTCGACGCGGTAGGCGACAGATGTAAAAGCCTCCAGACGCGGCAAGTTCGCCGCGCGCAGACTTGCTTTTTCCATGAGTTGTTCAAGAAAAGCCGTCACAGTTGGGATGAGTTTATCTTCGCTATCCGCAAACACCGCGAGGTCTTGATCGAGTTCCCACAAAGCCCCCAACAGCGCGAGTTGCGGGTTGTCCGTCAGGACTTCTTCGACATCCCCGACATCAATTGAGAGCTCTGACGTGTCATGCAGGGATGACAGTAAATAACTCGCCATATTGGCGAAGACATGCAGCGAGATGATCGAGCTGGCAGCAAGGCCTTCGTTAAATTCCGTTTGTTTTGACGCCGGGAGCTTCCCCTCCAAATTCGCCTTCATCAGGGCGGATAAGCCCGTCGCATCCGCATATTGATCAACAACGGTCAGCGCTGTTGAAAGCGCCCGTCTTAAGCCATGGAGCACGCCCGCCTGTACAGGGCTCATCAAGGCATCATCTTCATCTGTAGCTTCAACGCGGGCGATAATATTGACGCCTTCGGCTTTCGCCGTTGACGCGGTCACCAGACCCGGCGTTGTCGAGCGAAAGCGACGGCGCGTGCCGCCAATACCCGGAGATTTAGACGCTACCGTTTCGATATCCTTTGCTTTGGCCAGACGCGGCGTATGGTCAAAACCATCCAGCATCGATTGCGCCGCCGGAACTTTCTCACGGATTGCGGTTTCTTTTATTTCCATCAGGTCAGAGGCGTTCGACATATTATTTCCTCTAGGTGTAACTTAAAATTTTCGCGTTCTGCCCGACGACATATTTGCGGACGCCTGCGAAATCATCGGCATGTTTTTCTTCCATCACCTGAAAGGCGCGGTGCGGCAAAATCAGCGCCCGGGTCACATCTGTGACGCCGTCCATTTTGCCGGACATGTTAAACGCATCGAGTTTGAAGACTTCGCGGGGCGCTTGTTTGAATACGCCGACTTTCTTCCATTCTTGCCCATCGGAAATTAGCGTTTCCACCGTCCAAGCGAGCGCCCAATCCAAACCTTCTTCGCCAATTGCATTGGCTAAGACCTCACGAATGGGGCCACGCTGTTCGGTAAAGGCATGGCTGTGCATCGGTCCTAAATGAAACCGGCGGAGGCTTTTCGGATGCAGCCCGTTAAAGTCTTCGTCAAAGCCTTTCGCAATCGTCAGCAGTTTCAATTCGGATATGGCCTGCGCCATCAGCGCATCCTGAACGCGCGGCCAGCGGCGTTCATCATTTGGCAGCGCTCGATTGGCTGTGTCATCCACAACCATCAAATAGACGACAGGAATATTCGTCTTTGAATCATAGGCGGCCCAATGAATGATATAGCGCCGTTTCTGACGATGCAGATCCTTGCCGACCCACACGATTTGCGGGTGGTTCTGCGACAAGAACAGATTTTCATTCACCAAAGTCTCATAATAAATCCGTTGCGCCAGTGCATATTGAAGCGTTGTCGGCGCGGAGCGTTCGGTCAGGATATGATTGACCATATCCTTTTTAAGGCGCTCTTGGTCGGGCAGAGACTTCAGATGCTTCTTTGCTTGAGTCGCATCGGCAGCGAGCTGTATAATTTCAGAGAAAACCGGAAATCCGGATTCTGTTTTATCAATACTCATCTTTCCCGAATCCGGCGCGCGGTTCGTCATCAGATATTTATAAGACAGGGCCGTGAAGCTATTATTCAAATCGCCCAGATATTGGCTCAAAATTTTCTGCTCGGCTTCTGTGATCAAACCTTCATCAGAGGAAAGTGTGGCCACAGAGCGCAAATGCGTGATGATACGCTCGAATTTAGCAAAATATCGGCGGGTCGCCCGCGCGCTATCCAGCACGCGGTGCGTATAAGACAGGTCCACCTTAGGCCTGGCCTCCGGCCGTGCCTAAGGACTCTTCGCCATAGGCATTGGCATCATGTTTCTCGACGATCTTCTCAAAGCGGCGTGCAAAACGCTCATCAGCCTTGACCTTCTCTTCCAGAACTTTCCGCGCAAAGACGATATGGTCCTCATGAGCTTCCATCATCTCAGCCATTTTTGAATTTGTCGCAGCGCCGATGGCGGCCATAGCGACTTGCGCCTCTTTATCCGTAGCCACACCAATCTCGTTGATCTTATGCGCGACGTCTTGCTGCTGTGCCGTTTTTAGAGATTTCGACAAGGCATCATAGAGAACAACCCGTTGCTTTGTGTCGGTCGAGAGCTTGTTCAGGAGCACCATTTGTGTGGCGATTTGGTTTTGGAGCGAGTCCATCCAAGTCTTACCCTTTTCGATGTAGCGCTCGAGTGTTTGGCTTTCCGAAATTTTGACCTGCTCCAGCTGCGCCAGCTCATTATGACGGGCATTCAGCTTTGCCATTTCAGCTTCCAACTGCGCACGCTCTTTTGGCTTGGTTACGACACCGAGCTTGCCTTCCAGCTCGATGATCTGCGGGTCAAGCGCCTGAATTTCGCCTTTGATCTCTTCCAGCACAGTCACAGCGGCTTCACGGTCAACCAAAGTCTTCTGCAAATTGCCTTCGACCTTATTCTTGTGATGACCCAGTTCATTCAACTGTTCTTGCAGCATGGCTTGGATCGTGTTGGATTTGGCAATCAAGTCTTGCAGCTTGTCCTCAATAGACGCCGCACGAACACGCTCTGCCCGGAGGCTTTCCGCCCGCTGTTTTGAGAAGATGCCGACAAATTTTTCCCAGCCCGTCTTGGACCGCAAGCCGTCAAAGTCTTTTGAAAACCCAGCAGTCACATCGTCCAAACCCATAATCAGCTCGGCGATATTGGCATTCATCAGATCGGAATGCGCATGGACGTCATCCAAGGACGCATTTTCAATATCCAAGGAAATATCTGTACCCTGGCTCATTTTCGAACGCGCCGTATCAATACGCGCCGATAGCTCAGCAATTTTGCTCTGCGCTTCCGCTACTTCCTGCTTTGATTTTTCTATCTGTGTTTCGAACGTAGACATTTTCGAACTTCCTCCCTCTTCGTCTTTTCTTACCTGATAGACCTAATGACGATTTTATCGCTTTTCAATAAGTCACTCGCCGAAATCGTGCAAAATCGACCATAGAACTGACGTTTTATGCGCGTCCAATGCTCACATAGTCAAAATCATGACTGCGAACATGTTCGGGGGCGTAGACATTGCGTAAATCAGCGAATTTTCGAGACACCATGATCTCACCTAAATAGTTGAAATCCAGATTTCGGAACTGTTTCCATTCCGTCGCCAGAACGATGACATCCGCACCGCGCGCGCAATCATAAGCATCCTGCGCATAGATAACATTTGATAGATGATCTTTGGACTCTTCCATTGCCTCGGGATCAAAGGCTCGGACTCTGGCACCGGCTTTTTGTAGGGCTTCGATGATTGGAAAGGCCGGTGTTTCGCGAACGTCATCCGTATCAGGCTTGAAAGCCAGCCCCAACATGGCGACAGTCAGATTTTGCACCGATCCTCCACATAATGTAATGACCTTTTCTGCCATGGACTGTTTGCGGGCTTCATTCACAGCCACGACTTGTTCGACGATACGCGACTGAGCCCCCGCTTTTTTAGCGATATCGAGCAGCGCTTTGGTGTCTTTAGGAAAGCAAGATCCGCCATAACCGGGGCCGGGGGCCAGATATTTCGATCCAATCCGCTCGTCCAACCCCATCCCAAATGCAACGTCAGTAACATTTGCCCCGACAGCTTCGCAAAGGTCTGCAATTTCATTGATGAAACTGATTTTCGTGGCGAGATAGGCATTCGCTGCATATTTAAGTAGCTCGGACGTACGCCTATCCGTGAAAACCGTCGGCGGCCCGAGCGCCGAGAATGGCCGATAAAGTCGTGCCATCACATCACGCGCCCGCTCATCCGTTGTCCCAATGATAACGCGGTCCGGATCCGTGAAATCGGCTATCGCAGCGCCTTCGCGCAAGAATTCGGGATTGGATACCACCGCGAAGTCCGCATCTGGCGCGACCTCCCGCATCAAAGCCTCGACTTTATCGCCCGTTCCGACCGGAACTGTTGACTTGATAGCGATGACGGTAAAGCCGTCCAATAATGAGGCAAGTTCTTTCGCGGCCGCCATAACATATTGAAGGTCTGCGGACCCGTCCTCGGCAGGCGGCGTACCGACCCCGATGAAGACAACATCAGCCTTTGACGCCGCGTCTGATAGCTCTGTTGTAAAGTGTAATCGCCCGGCTTTGACATTGCGTTTCACTAAAGCCTCAAGCCCGTCTTCAAAAATGGGCATTTGTCCGGCTTTGAGCTGGTCAACCTTACGTTTGTCTTTATCAACACAGGTGACGTCATAGCCAAAATCGGAAAAGCAAACGCCGGTCACCAGGCCGACATAGCCCGCACCAATTGTTGCAATTTTCAGGTCACGTATGCTTTTCATATGGGCTCACTGCCTGCGGCCTGAACGCAATGCAAGCCGCGTTAGAGTCTGAGAATATGAAATTTTAGTGACGTTTCGTGACGGGATATTTTGAGAATGGTGGAGCCTAGGGGAGTCGAACCCCTGACCTCTTCGCTGCCAGCGAAGCGCTCTACCAGCTGAGCTAAGGCCCCGAACTATTCCATTCGGCCCGGTAACCTGAATGCGAAAACCGGGGTTTGGTCGCGCCGTTTAACGCCCGTTGCGCGGCGTGGCAAGCGGGATTTGCGGGCCGGAATGAACCGGCCCAACTGTTCGCTCAGATCTCGATTTCTTCCTCGTCATCATCGTCATCAGCAATGCCTGGCGGAAGCGTGTCTTCGTCATCATCTGTAACAAGAGCCGCATCTTCGTCTTCATCTTCATCTGTCGAGAAGCCGTCAAAGTCAGGTGCATCATCGTCATCATCGCTGGCGCCGCCTGAAATAATAGCGGCATCGTCACCGTCGAGCTCCAGCTCTTTGGCCGCTTGCTCTTCTTCGTCGATGTCATCTTCATCCACTTCAACCGCGTCTTCGATATCATCATCTTCATCATCATCGGCTTTAGACGTTTGCGGCTTAAGCGGGGCTGTTGGCAGAACAACATTTGGATCCAGTTCTGACGGATCAAAACTGTTTTGACACATCGGGCAAACGGCCGGATTTTTTGTCAGATCGTAAAATTTGGCTTCACATTCGGGGCAAACCCGTTTTGTGCCGATATCGACTTTTGCCATGTTGAACACCTTCTTCATGCCTTGCTTGATGTCTTGCAGAAACGCTTGCGGTGAACGTGTGAATTTGCGAGACCCGCGCCTCTTAGCGTTTGGCTTATGTGAGTCAACAATCAATGGAAGCGACAGCCCCTCATGCGCAGTTCGTCAAGTAAATCCAAACCGCTTTCAGGCACGGTGCGTGCGCCGGGAGATAAGTCTATTAGCCATAGATCAATGATCTTGGGCGCGATGGCGGAAGGCACGACTCAAATTACAGGTTTGTTGGAAGGGGCAGACATTCTCTCGACGGCATCTGTGATGCAGGCTTTGGGCGCTGTTATCACAAAGACGGGTGAGGGCGCTTACACGGTGGAAGGGTGCGGCGCGGCCGGATTGCAAACACCCGATGTTGATTTGGACTGTGGCAATGCCGGCACCGGGGTGCGTCTGATTATGGGCGCGTGTGCAGGATATAATCTTCGCGCGACATTTACCGGAGATGCCTCGCTGTCGTCTCGGCCAATGAACAGGATTTTGGATCCATTGCGCGACATGGGTGTCACCGCGACGGCGCAAGAGGGCGGTCGTCTGCCTGTGACGCTTGAAAGCGACGGCAGTTTGACACCGCTCAGTTATACGCCGCCAATCGCGTCTGCGCAGGTGAAGTCTGCCGTTTTGTTGGCGGCGGTAAATACGAACGGTATTACGACGGTGACGGAACCCATTCCGACACGCGATCATACCGAAAATATGCTCCGCGCGTTTGGAGTCAAAGTCGAGGTGACCAAGCGAAACGGCGCGGATTTGATCAAGCTCGAAGGGCCTGTCGCTTTGGAATCGACGAGAATAAATGTCCCTGGCGATCCCTCCTCTGCGGCCTTTCCGATTGTTGCGGCGCTGATAACGCCGGGATCGGATATTATTGTCGAGAATGTCATGATGAATCCAACGCGGACGGGCCTGTTTGATTGCTTGACGGAAATGGGCGGTCACGTCCAAGCCGATAACTTTCGCAAATCGGGCGGTGAGGTCATTGCAGATATTCACGTTAGATATTCAAAGCTGAGCGGGATCACGGTGCCCCCCGAACGCGCTGCGTCTATGATTGATGAATATCCCATTCTCGCTGTCGCGGCCTCCGTCGCAAATGGAACGACCATTATGGATGATATTGGCGAGCTGCGCGTGAAGGAAAGTGACCGGATTACAGCGACCGCCGATTTACTGAGGCAGAACGGCGTTCAGGTCGAAGAACTGGAGAACGGATTGAAAGTCACGGGCGGCATTGTCAGTGGCGGTGGTCTAGTCAAAACCTATCATGACCACAGGATTGCCATGAGTGCGCTTATATTGGGATGTGTTGCAGACGGACCCATTTCCATTGATGATGCTTCCATGATTGCAACAAGTTTCCCGACCTTTTTTGAGTTGATGCGCGGGCTTGGGGCTGAGATCCGAGAGGATGAAATATCATGACGGTTATTGCGATAGACGGCACATTTGCCTCCGGTAAAGGCACGCTGGGCAAAGGGCTCTCGGCGCATTACGGACTGCCCTATCTCGATACGGGAAAACTGTACCGCGCGGCGGCAAAGCGCGTTCTGGACGCCGGCGACGATGTTGACAATGCCCGTGACGCGGCGCGCGCTGCGAAGGCGATTTCTGCTGACGCTCTGTCCGATCCCATTTTGAAATCCGGTCCAATAGGGGCAGCAGCCTCCAGAGTGTCCGTCCATCCCGAAGTCCGTGCGGCCCTTTTCGATTTCCAGCGCAACTTCGCGGCATCGGGCGGCGTGCTCGACGGGCGGGATATCGGAACCGTTATTTGCCCGGATGCGGATGTGAAACTTTACGTCACAGCCAGTCAGGCAGAGCGCGCAAAACGCCGTCATGCTGAACTGACGGGATATGGTGAAAATTTGAGCGTCGAGCAGGTTCTGTCGCAGCTCATCGAACGCGATACCCGCGACAGCACGCGGGCGACTGCGCCCCTGAAGCCTGCGGAAGATGCGCATATGCTCGATACGACAGGCCTTGGCATTGACGAAGTTTTGCAAGCCGCCATAGAGATTTGTGACGCTATTTTATCGCGCTAATTAATTGAAGCCGGTTCCAATATGTTTTGGATTTCCGCCGTTTGCACATAGTCTTTGGCGCGGATAATCACATCGATTTCAGACACTGCCCCGCCGCGAATATATGTCAGCCGTGAAACCGTATCGGGCCGCACGAGCCCGACGGCATAGCGCAAGTCAGAGCTGTTCCCGATTTCGCGCCCGGCAAATTCCGTCACAACATCATCTACTTGCAGTCCTGCGGCAAAGCCTGCGCCGTTTTGAGTGACTTCCACAATATGGGCGCCGTTGAGATGCGGCAGGTCCAATCGGGCTTGAGCATCCTGCGTGACAGGAGAAATCATCACCCCGAGAGAGCCGCGCGTGACCTCACCATAGACTTGCAATTGCGCGGCGATGGCACGGAATGTATGGGCGGGAATGGCAAAACCGATGCCGCCGCCCCCGCTTTGTTTTGAGACCAAAGCGGAATTAATTCCGATTAATTCCCCGGCGGAATTGACGAGCGCGCCGCCTGAATTACCGGGGTTAATTGCTGCGTCCGTTTGAATGAGATCGGAATATCCCAGTGGATTATCATCCGTTCGCCCAATCGCAGAGACGATGCCCGTGCTGACGCTATGGGACAGGCCGAAAGGATTGCCGACAGCTATGACGATATCCCCGACCAGAACATCATCCGATGCAGAGACGGGCAGGGCCGTTAAATTCGTCCCGGGGATTTCCAACAAGGCCAAATCTGTTTCCGGGTCCTGCCCGCGCACGGTGGCGCGATAACGTCTTTTGTCGGACAAGATAACGGTGATGGATTGCGCATCTTCAATCACATGGTCATTCGTCAAAATCAGGCCTGCCTCTGCGTCAATGATAACGCCGGACCCAATGCCGCCGATTGTGCTGCCATCTGCTTCCTCGGTTTCAATCGTGGAAATTGACACAACGCCCGGCGTGACCTTTTGAATGGTTGGTGCCATGGTGAAGACATTGCGTGAAGCGTCATAGCTGATGGCGGATTTGGATTGCGCCGCCGCAGGAGAGGGCAAAGCAAGTGTTAAAGCAAATAGTGGAATGAAGGCGGCGAGGATTTGGCGCAAGGCGGGCTCCGTGGGTTAACAATGTAGGGGTTTGCACTCGTTCCTTAGCGCAATGTTATAACTAACGCAGACTCGGTGAATTAACGCAAGCTGAATGGCGTGGACATGAAGACCTTTTAATCGCGGGGTCGACGTCATTAATAAAAAGTTACGGATGAAATCAGCCCATGCGAGAGCGCTCACAGCCCATCAAGGAGTCTGCCAAGTTCTCTTCTTTGGGCAAAAGGACTGCCCGCAGGGTCGGCCTCCACGACGGAAGTACCGAATAGTAAAAGTGTTTCTCGCGTTGACCGAAATGGATTGGGCAGAAAGCCCATTCCATCCCCGCATTTGGCTTACGCCAATTGCTAGGCCCTGCGGCGGCAGTTTTTGATGCAACGGTCGGGGGTCCCGCAGTTAGCCCTTCCGGTCAGACTTGCCATGAGGCCGCATCATCTGGTGAGGATGATCAAACCTGTCAGCCTTTGGCGTTTCCTACCACCTCAAACCAACCCCATCTTCCGACAGTCACAACAGCCCCGGTTTAAGAACCAGCGGTCGTCTCTCGCCACAAAAGGTCCGGCACACGCTTGGTTCTCACACCAAGCCGCTCAACCCTACCGTCCTCCAGACCAGCAAGTAAGCGCTCACCTGTCCAATGTCTGAAAGAACAGCTTAAATATGCCCCTCAAAACTGAAAACGAGGACGGAGTTTCTGAAGTTTTTTATAACCGATTGAGGTGATTAAATTTTATTTGTCTTTAGCCGTCGAAAAACAGGGACGAAGTTTGAATAGATAACGTCTTCTATAACCCCACCAATATCCCGGCCAAAGCCGCACTCATGAGGTTGGCGAGGCTGGCGGCGAAGACGGCTTTAACGCCCATGCGCGCAATGTCGGGCATGCGGTCAGGAATGAGCGTACCGAGCCCGCCCAGAAGAATGGCGATGGAACCAATATTGGCAAAGCCGCATAAAGCAAAAGAGAGAACGACGACGGATTTTGGCGAAAGCGAGCTTTCCGCCTCTATCAGAGACCCAAAGGCGATAAATTCATTCACGACCAATTTCTCACCGAAAATGCCGCCCGCTAATTGAGCTTCGGACCATGGCACGCCGACGGCCCACATAACGGGCGAGAAGATCCAGCCCAAAATCATTTGCAGCGAAAGCTCGTCCTGACCGAACCACCCGCCTGTCCAGCCCAGCAAGCCGTTGACCAGCGCAATCAGGGAGATAAAGGCAATCAACATGGCACCGATGGCAACGGCCAGGCTGACCCCATTTTGAGCTCCGACTGCGGCGGCCATAAAAATGCTGGGGTGACGCGGTCCGGTTTCCGCCATGGCGTAGACCGCTTTGGCGTTTTGTAATTTCTCTTCCTTCGTATCTGTTGACGAGTCGGGCATAATCATTTTGGCCATCAATAATCCGGCCGGTGCGGACATGAAACAGGCCGCGAGAAGATATTTTGGCTCAATCCCAAGAGCGATATATCCGCCCAAAACCGTGCCCGAGACCGAGGCCAGACCCGAGACCATAATGGCGAATAGCTCAGGCTTTCCGATGCTGGGCAGATAGGGTTTCAGGGACAGGGGCGCTTCCGTTTGCCCGACGAAAATATTGGCAATGACGTTCAAACTTTCCACCGGACGCGTATCTGTCAGCCAGCGAATGGCAGACCCGCCCAAGCGCACTATAATTTGCATAATGCGAAGATGATAAAGAACTTCCATTAACGCGGCGAAGAAAATAATTATGGGCAGAACTCTTACCAGAAAAGAGAACCCTTCCAAATCGGACAAATTGCCGAAAACAAACCCGATGCCCGCATCCGCATAAGAGAGAAGGGTCGAGACTTTGTTTGCCGCGATTTCCAGCACAGTTTTGCCTGCCGGAATATAAAGCACGAAAATCGCGATGGCGACTTGCAGAGCGAAACAGGCCCCGACCGTGCGCAGTCGAATGGCTTTGCGATTTTCAGACGCGGCCCACGCAATGAAGAGGATAAGAATAATGCCAATCAGGCCAAATGCGCGGTGTTCCATGGACGGTCTTTATATTTAGCGTTGATTATCCTTACGCGCCAGCATTCACCAATGCCACGACGGATTCAACAACGCGGGTCATATTTGAAATATATTGCGTTTGGTCGATGACGAGATCGGCATGAATTTGAGACGGGCTGACAAAAGATTGATGGGCCGGTTCAACCTGGTCGTGGAATTGGCGCAAAACATCATCGCGGGAGCGGCCGCGTTCCGTTGTATCGCGTTCCAGACGGCGGGACAGGCGCAGCTCGGGCGCGCAGCGCATAAAGACACTATGGTCAAACACGTCGCGCAATTCCGCTTGGGCCAGCAGCAAAATCCCTTCGACGATAATCAAGGGACGCGGATTGCGCGGCTCGCTCGGCGTGCGGCGTTGGTGGGTGGTGAAATCATAATTCGGCAATGCGACGGGTTCGTTTCTCTTAAATGCCAGTAAATTTTCGCGCAGCAGATCGAAATCCAATGCCTCAGGAATATCGAAATTGACCATGGGGGAGCCGCCGCGCTCGCGTATGTCGTGATAATAATCATCTTGTCGGACAAGGCGGCAGATTTCTGCCCCCACATAATCGCGCAAATAAGCAGCCAGAGTCGATTTCCCGGAACAACTCCCACCTGCAATGGCAAGGATTCGCGGAGAATCGGGAAGGGGGGAGAGCGTCAACATAGTGTGGTTTTAAAGCAACAGAGCGCAAAAAAACACAGACTCTGCGAATTTAGATTTGGGGATAATTCCTGAGTTTTGGTCAAAAACGATGATAAAACCTCCACATTTATGGGGGATTGCGTAGGATTTTGCTCTGTTTGGAGCACATGTGGGTAACTTTAATAATCACGGTGAGTCACATTTGCGTGTCATAACCCTGTCATATAACTCGCGCATATGCCGCTCAAATTTTCTCGAACCAAATATGGGTCCACCAAAATGAACAAAACTTTCGCCTCCTTCGGCCTAAGCGCCATTATGTCAGCGAGCACCATCGCTCTGACACTCGCCGCGACAACAGGCGTCGCACATGCACAGGTCACGTCCTCATCCATTGTGGGTACAGTTGTCGACTCCAATGGTAACGGTATTGCGAATGCTTCTGTTGCTCTCGTCAATACATCCACAGGATTTGCGAGAACATTATCCACGGACAGCAACGGCGCATTCACAGGCCGGAACCTGCCCATCACAGGTGTTTACAGCATCACAGTCCGCGCCCCCGGTTTCCAAGGCGAATCCGTTGAAGGCGTAGCACTCTCCTTGAGTGACGACACACAACTTAGCTTCCAATTAGAAGGCGAAACAGTTGGCGCAGACGAAATCATCGTTGTTGCACAGCGTCAGGTCGTGACTAATTTGGCATTGGGTCCAAATGCCAGTTTTGGTCTGGAAACACTTGAAGATGCACCGGCTATTAACCGGAACATTGCCGACGTTATCCGGATTGACCCACGCGTCTTTGTTGATGAAGGCCGCGGCGGTATCAACTCCGTTCAGTGTGTGGGCCAATCTTCCCGCTTTAACTCTATCACGCTGGACGGGATTGCATTGAATGACAGCTTTGGTTTGAATTCCAATGGCTATCCAACAGAGCGTCAGCCTTTCCCATATGATTCCCTTGAACAGGTCTCTGTGGAAATCGCGCCATTTGACGTGAAATATGGCGGTTTCACAGCCTGTAACATCAACTCTGTCACGAAATCCGGGACAAACGAATTCCGCGGCAGCGCATTTGTCGATTACACAAATGACTCCCTGCGCGGCAAGAATGTCAAAGACGTTGATTTCGATTTCGGTGACTTTGACGAATTCCGTTACGGCGTCGGTATTGGCGGCCCAATCATTAAAGACAAGCTGTTCTTCTACGCGTCTTATGAAGGTCTCGACGGGGCGAACACATATCCGCAGACTGCGATTACTGTTGGAGACGGTGACTTCCAAATCAGTCAAACACAAATCGAAGAAATTGCGCGAATTTCCCAAGAAGTTTATGACTATGACCCCGGCTTTATTCCGGACAGCTTCGGCAACAAAGACGACAAAATCCTTGTGCGTCTGGATTGGAACATCAGCGACGCGCATCGTGCCTCCGGTACAATCAATTGGAATGACGGCTTCAACATCATCCGCTCCGATGGCGATACGGATGAGCTCGAATTCTCCAATCACTTATATGAGCGCGGCACAGAGCTCTTCTCTTACTCCGGTTCATTATTCTCTGACTGGACGGATAATTTCTCTACAGAACTTCGTGCCAATTATATCGATGTCGATAACCGTCAGGAAACCCTTGGCGGAAACGATTTTGGTGAATTCCGTGTCACGGCTGAAAGCCCGACTGGCAGAGGCGACGTTGATGTTTATCTCGGCGGTGACGACTCACGTCAGTCCAATGATCTGAACTACACAGTTCTGCAACTCTTCGGCCGTGCAAACTACACAATGGGCGATCATAGCTTCACATTTGGTGGTGAATATTCAGAGTTGGATATCTTCAATCTGTTCGTTCAGCACACTGAGACTGAAATCCGTTTCAATTCTATCGATGATTTCCGCAACGGTATCGCCAGTCAGATTGAATATAATAACGCCCCCTCGCAAAACCCTGACGACGCAGCCGCCAATTGGGGTTACGCACTGAATACGTTATATGCGCAAGACGAGTGGAATATGACTGACAATCTGACAGTCATTCTGGGTGCCCGCTATGACTGGTATACCTCCGATGACACGCCAACAGAAAACCCGGCTTTCACAGCCGATTACGGTTTCTCGAATGCGCAAAACTTTGATGGTGAAAGCTTATTCCAACCGCGTCTTGGTTTCACATTTGATGCGACTGACACGCTGCAAATTCGCGGTGGTGCAGGTCGTTACTCCGGCGGTAACCCGAATGTTTGGCTGTCAAACAACTACTCCTCCAACAACATCACCCAGGTGGGTGCGCGTCTTCGTGATCGTGCCGGAATTGACCTTTTTGCACTGGACTATACCGCTGCAGAAGACGGCGTTCCAAACGGTCCCGGTTACGCTATTCCTACAGAATTGTTTGACAGTGTTGGAACCGGTGTTGGACGTAACTTCGAGATTAACTATCTCGATCCTGATTTCAAAATCCCATCTGATTGGAAATACTCTTTGGGTATGACCTTCACGCCTGACTTTGACACGGGTGAAAGCCTCTTTGGTGGCCAATGGTTGTTCCAGGCCGACCTGCTTTGGTCAGATAGCCAAAACACAGCCATCATCCAGCGCGGCGATCTTGTCGAAACAGGCACTCGCAACGTTGAAGTCACTGAAAACGGAACGACATATAACCTGACTGTCCCAACATTCAGCAGTGACTTGATTGACAGCTTTACGCTCACAAATGCGGACAAATCCAATAGCGCCTTTGTGGCCTCAATCGGCGCGTCAAAGCGTTGGGATAGCGGTTGGTCCATGCGTGCAGGTTATGCATACTCTGATGCCCAAGATGTTCAGCCTATGACAAGTTCTGTCGCATTCTCGAACTATAACAACCGTGCGTTCCTGAACCCGCAAGAGCAAATCCTGTCGACATCAAACTATAACACAAAACACCGTTTCACGGCGTCTGTGGCGAATAGAAGCGACTGGATTATTAAAGATTATGACACGAATATTTCGGCCTTCTTCCAAAGCCAGTCCGGTCAACCATTCTCGCGGACATTGAACGGCGTTGCGAATGATTTGTATCGTTTCACACCATTCCTCGGAAATAGCGGCGACAGCATTCTGTTGCCTGGCACTGAGCGGAATGAATTTACGTCTCCAAGCTGGACAAAGATTGATCTTCGCATCAGTCAGGAATTACCGGGTCTGCGCGCGGATGACCGTACCGAAGTCTTCATGGTTATCGATAACCTGACGAACCTCATCAATAGCGACTGGGGTGTATTGGAGCGTCCGGCATTCCCTAACACGCTTAATCAAGGTCAGCGCTTTGGTATCAACCAAGCGTCTGCTTACGAAATTCGTTTCGGTGCACGTTACGATTTCTAAGACTTCGCTTTTGGAATACGAATTATCAAAGGCGTCCTTCGGGGCGCCTTTTTTATTGGGTGAGTGAGCGCGGAGCGTGCATTTATAATCCACAGAACCATGACCTTGCGCCCCCTTGCGCCCGCCTCTCTCGTGGGGGAGAAACGGGGTCGAACCTCGGGGAAAATCGCATGACCGGATTAATTGGTATTATCGTTTTACTGGCCGTTGCCTGGCTATTCTCCGAGACGAAATCGGCTGTGCGTTATGATCTCGCCGCGCGGACTTTGGCGCTTCAAATTGCAATTGCTGTCTTCGCGCTTTTAACGCCCATGGGTGATCTTGTTCTGAGCGGCATGTCCACCGGAGTCGAAGCCATGAAAGGTTTCGTCAAACAAGGCACGACCTTTATGTTTGGCGAGCTCGGCGATGAAAAGGGCGGAACAAACGTTATTTTCTTCTTCCAGATTTTGCCCATCATCATCTTTATCGCCGCTCTCTTTGCTGTCCTGTTCCATCTGCGCATTATGACATGGATTATTCGCGGAATTGGGTCCGTCGTGCGAAAAATCACGGGTGCCAGCCGTTTGGAATCTACCTGTGCCGCCGCCAATATTTTTGTCGGTATGGCGGAGGCCCCACTGACAGTGCTGCCTTACCTACCAAAAATCACGCGCGCCCAGCTTTTCGTCATGATGAGCTTGGGCCTGTCTTCCGTCGCGGGCACAGTCCTTGTCGCTTACTCCGCGATTGGTATTGATCCGAAATTACTGATCACCGCTGCGCTCATGGCCGCACCGGGCGGTCTGCTCATGGGGCGTATACTCGTACCGGAAACGGAAACGCCTTTCGATATTGACAGTGAGGAAGCCAAAAAAGTGGACTCCGGACGAGCAGGATCGCTCATTGAGGCGCTGACCAATGGTGCCATGACAGGTCTTCAGATCATGCTGGCCGTAATGGCGTTGCTGATTGCCGTGCTTTCGGTCATCGCTTTGCTGAACGGCATTTTGGGCGGCGTTGGCGGATGGTTCGGTAAGCCTGATTTGTCGTTGGAAGGAATTTTCTCCGTGCTGTTCCAACCCGTGGCTTGGATGATTGGCGTGCCGTGGAATGAATCGGCAGAGGCCGGACGTTTTCTCGGTGAAAAAGTCATTCTCAATGAGTTCCTCGCCTATTTTAATTTCACCGGGGTGAAAGAGGATTTCTCACGACAGGGGCAAGTCGCCATTACATTGGCGCTGTGCGGTTTTGCGAATTTTGGCGGGCTCGCTATTTTGATTGCCGGACTCAGCGCAGTTGTGCCTGAGCGAAAAACGGAAATCTCTAAACTCGGGCTGAAAACGGTTTTGGCCGGAAATCTTTCTAATTTTATGAGCGCGGCGATTGCTTCCGTCGTTATCGCGATTGCTGGCTTGACAGGTCTTTCGCCTTTATAGGTTGCGCACCTTAACGTGATAACGATTTTTCTGGCCTATGGGTTCGGAAAGCTATAGGGCCTGAAAAATTTAATTTAACATTCGGAGTTCCAACTTGAAATTACTCGGCCATATCCCGTCATTTTTTAACGATTTGTCCCCTTGTGCAAATAAGGATGAGGTCATGCGGGAATTGGGGCGACTTTATAATGGTGCAGTAGAGGATTTGAACACAGCCTTTGAAGCCTATGCCGCGAGCGGAGAAGCCCCTGCCGGCCCCATGCCGACTTATCCCTATCTTCTGGTTCGCATTGGAAAGCGGCGCAGCGGAGATATAAAATTTTCCGGATTTGTCTCTATTCGCGGTGCAGGCTGGTACGGGACCTCCATTACATCGCCCGATATTTTTGAGAGCTATTTACTCGACCAACTCACACGGATTGAGACCGCGAATGAGGTCGAATATTATGTCGGGCCTTCAGACGTAAAAATTCCTTTGGTATTCGCAATTGACCCATCTTCATTTGAATTAACAGCGGAACGCTCTGCGGCAATCGGGCAGCATTTCACGCTACCTGATCTTACCCATATCCATGATGATTTGGCTGACGGGGTAACTGAACGCGCTTCGGATGAGCCTTATCCGCTGGCCCTGTTTCCTGCGCTTCGCACGGATTATTCTCTGCAGCGGCTTCGGCATTATTCCGGCACGCAACCGGGGTGTTTCCAGAAATTCGTAATTTTCACGAATTACCAGCGCTATGTTGACGAATTTGTTGAACACGCGCGGGAGGTCGTCGGCACGGATCCCGCAATTACGGGTTTTTGCGCGCCCGGTCAGGGCGTTATTACCGATGGGGCGGATTATGCGGAAGATCCAAATTACAAATTACCGCAAATGCCGGCTTATCACCTCATGGCCGAAGACGGGATGGGCATTACGCTGATTAATATTGGTGTCGGACCTTCAAATGCGAAAACAATAACAGACCATATCGCAGTCCTCCGTAGCCATTGCTGGCTGATGCTGGGGCATTGCGGCGGCTTGCGGTCATCTCAAATTTTGGGTGATTTCGTTTTGGCGCATGCCTATTTGCGGGATGATCAAGTTTTGGATGATGTTTTGCCGCCGGATATTCCTCTCCCGACAATTGCCGAGGTGCAAATTGCTCTGACAGATGCGATTGGCGATGTGATGGAATTATCGGGCCAAGAGATGAAGCGACATGTTCGCACCGGAACGGTCGTCACAACGGATGACCGTAATTGGGAAATGCGCTATGCAGCACTGCGCCCGCGTCTGAACCAATCCCGGGCCATTGCAATTGATATGGAAAGCGCAACGATAGCCGCCAATGGATACCGTTTCCGCGTGCCATATGGAACACTTCTATGTGTCTCTGACAGGCCGCTGCATGGGGAAATTAAACTTCCCGGTACAGCAGCGGTCTTCTATCGTTCCCGCGTGGCGCAACATTTAAATATCGGTTTGGAAGCCATGCGCATCATGAAAACCGGAGCAGAAAACGGAACGCTCCACTCTCGTAAACTTCGCAGTTTGGATGACCCGGTCTTCCGTTAAACGAAAAAGCTCTCCTAAACGGAGAGCTTTCTCAAATTTTTAAGTGTGTCTTTTAAATCGCGACGAATAAAATAATTGCGAGTATGAAAGCTGCAGCGACAGTGGAAATACCCAAAATGATCGGCATAGCTTTGACACGTCTGCCTCCTCGAGCTTCAGTTTTTGCAATGTGAGTTGTTCCGTCCGAAGTTTCGTAACTCATAATTTAATCTCCGAATACTTGATTGGATATGATGAAACCCAAGGAAACCGCGGCAGCAGTTGATCCGACAGGGTGTTCTTTTATTTTTTCCTGAAGCGCCAGCACTCGCGGGTCATTTTGCAAGTCGTCAGGTATGTATTTCGCTATAGGGTCTAGGCCCAGTTCATCATCCACATCTTCGGGTTTGACCTTTGAGCCGCGTGACGAAAAGTAAATGATGTTAGCGAATAAGAAAAAAGTTAGCCCGATAGCCAAAAATCCGAATTCTGCACCATAGGTTTTCGTGATCCAGACAAAGCCGGCGATTAGAAAAAACAAACAGGCCAAGGCCATGAGACCTATAGACACTACAACGCCGGCCAAGCGTTTAGCTGGCCGACGGGTGCGCGCTCTGATAAAAATTGGCGCGAGGGCTAATGCCGTTCTGGCGAGAGCCATCCTTAATTAGCCGCGCGTAATCGCGCCCAAAAGCATTCCTGCACCTACTGCAATCGCGATGGATGTCAGAGGATTTTCTTTAATTTGGGTTTCAGCCTTTGTTGTCAGCTCGTCATATTTAGCTTTTGCAACATCAGCTTTTTCTGAAGCAACAGCTTTTGCTGTTGCGGTGCGCTCATTGACGGTTTGTTTCGTCTGAACTTTTACGGCATCCGCGAGAAGTGCGATGTCCTTCCGCAAAGCTTCGATTTGTGTCTGTACGTCAGGCTTTAAAGCAACAACATTTTTCTTTGCTGTCGTTTTTGATGTCTTAGTTGCCATGATAATTCTCCGTCTAATCATTTTCGCGCGCCAGTATTGGTGCGGCGTCACATTAATAACGAGGCCGAAGATGAATCGTTCCAAATCCTTAAAAACTTCGTTTTGAAACCAGCATAGATTGAAGAAGATCAAAAAATTAAGATTTTATGGAACCGAATGGCCAAGCCTTGCGTAGTAATGGCGTCGTTCCCCTCGACACACTCAAAGACCGATTGCTTCCCCTGCAATCGGTCTTTAATTTTTGGCTATTCGGGAATATCAACGACTGCGGTGAAAGGATAAACGGCACATATAACCTTGGCTGGAGCTTTCAGATATATATGTGCCGCCCAATTGACGCGCAAATCCCTGCATCAATTTTTGTCCGGTTCCCGTGCTTGTCGATAATTCCGGGCTGATCGCATCGCGTTTTGACGCCGCCTCAGCACCGATACCATTATCTTGAACCGTGAGCGTAAGTACGCCATTTGCCTCGACAAGTGTTGTGCTGATTGTGCCGCCATCTGGCAGACCGTGCTTTGCGGAATTTGTTAAAGCCTCCACCATGAACAGCGAGAGGGGGGTCGCCGTATCAGCATTCACGGCACCAGCATCTACGTGGGACACGATTTTTATATTTCGGGCCTTAAAGTCCAATGCCTTGCTTAAGCGGGCCGTCAATTCTTTCATGAATGGTACAAGGTCAACGCTCAACATGGCGTCAGACTCATGCAGCGTTTTATGAACTTGAGAAATTGCTGTGATACGATTGCGGGTATCGTCCAAAGCCTGCGTATAATAGGGGTCATCGACCTGGCGTTTTCCCATATTAAGTAGGGAAATTATGATTTGAAGATTATTTTTAACGCGATGATGCACTTCTCGCAGGATATCGTCTTTTTCCCTGAGTGATGTTCTTAGTTCCGTCTCCCGATCCACAATTCGACTGGACATTGTTCTAAAGCTCTTTCGCAAATCCGTAATCGCATCGAAATAGTTTTTGTCTTTTCCCAGCGGCGGAATGATATTTGAATGCGAGAATTTTAAAACGTCCCGTCGCATAGCCCGAATACGTGACAATATTAAAGTGTCCAATGCCAGCCAAATCGCAATATAAGCAAAAATCCAGCCTAGAATTGGCAGAAGAATTGAAGCCCAAGGGTTAACACGATTCCAGGAAATCAAGCTGGGCGTTGGTCTTGAAATGGCCAGAAACAACTCTTTCTCAGTTGTTGGTAATAAGATAATTTCTCGCGGTTTGCCTTGGGAATCCGGAAGGCTCATGGTTACTCTGTCCTGATTATCTAAAAGCGCGGCCCAGCTTTCGCGGACATTTTTTGTGCTGTTATTATCTCCGACCAAAATTTGCCCGTCACGACTGAATATGGAAACCTTAACATCATTCGGTAAAATTTCCCGATTTCTCAGGTTTCTGAGCGTAGAGAGGTCGTAGGATGAGAAAAAGATGCTTTTCAGATTTTTTTCAGCATCAAAATTGCCATGGGCCATGACCAGAGTGCGTCTGGGACCGGGATTATCCGCATCGAACTCCAGAACATTAAGCTTATACGGATATTCCGGCGTCATATTTTCCAGCGCAGCACTGAGCGGCGCATTCGTTCTGATGCTCCTGACCTCGCAAATTTCTTCGTCTTCGCCCCAATATGTGGCCATATTATAGATGTCAGGAAAGCCTCGCATAACTCGGCCGAGGTCGACCTGACATGTTTCAGGCCTCACAAGATCTGCAGATAAATTTAAGACAGATTTTGCCGTTTTGAGTAGATCAACAATATCGGAGACAGCTTCCTCAGCTGATACTTCCAAAGCGATTTCGCGGAGCTGAGTTTCGCGCTTATAATCGTGATAGGATTGCCAGATTGACAGCAACAAAATAGGAAGCAGCGCCAAAGCCAGAATGAGGCCAAATCGACGCCTTAAATCGCTTGTCTTGCCTACTGTAAGTTCACTATCCAGCGCCACGAAATGCTCGTTTCAGCTATCGGTTGGAAAGTTTGTCAGCTTCATCCAAGATGGCATCCATAGCTTGCAATGCGCCAATGCCGTCAGATCTATTTTCGAAATCCCCTTCATCCATTATGGACTGCAGTGTTTTGCGAGCCCGGCTGACGCGGCTTTTAATTGTGCCTGTCGCGCAATCACAGACTTCCGCCGCTTCCTCATATGACATGCCTGTCGCGCCCACGAGAATAATCGCCTCACGTTGATCATCAGACAGACGGTCAAGAGCAGACCGTAACTCATTTAACCGAACGCCGTCATCTTGATTGGAAACGGAGACTATGGTTTGTTCCGCGACTTCCGGTTCAAGGGATGTCGCCCGCCAAGATCTGCGCTTGATTGAATAAAACTGATTTCTCAAAATTGTGAATGTCCAGGCCTTCAAGTTTGATCCCGGACGAAAGCGCTCCCGCGCGTTCCACGCCTTGAGAAGTGCATCCTGAGCAACGTCATCAGCTAAGGTTGCGTTCCCGCAGAGAGATCGCGAAAAAGCGCGCAAATGCGGAATGAGAGCCGTCAATTCATTGCGAAACTCTTCTTCATTAAAGGGAATGACGTCTTCTTCGGCTTCCGTTTTAGAAACCGTGCCGGTAACTTGAGCTGTTTCGGACATATTAAGCACTCTCATTGTCGGACGAGGATGTCTTATCGGCGCTGGCCAGCAGCTTTAGAAAATCAGTCGGGATGGGTTCATTGACAACCTCGTCATACATTTTTCGTAAAGACGAGCCGATTTTATCCTTTAAGGGATCATCGGAAAATTCCGTAATTGAGGCTCGCTTGCCTCCGGACTTCTGAACTTTATCTTGGCTCATGACGTTCTTTCAAAAAAAGCGAATATTGACTGGAACCGTTATGCAAAGTGCGCGTAAGTCATACATAACAATCGAGTGCTAACCAGCTGAACGCGAGGGAACGCGCGTTGGTTCCGCAAAAAACATAAAAATGTTCCACAAATGTTAGGAAAAGAGACAACACGATGAGCCTAGTCGAAACCTATGGTCCGTATTTACCTTATTTACGCCGATTTGCGCGGGCTCTCACGGGCTCACAAGCCTCCGGAGATACATATGTGCGCACTGCCCTAGAGGCACTCGCCGCAGGCGAAGCAAATATTGATACCGCGCTGAGCCCCAAAATTGCGCTTTACCGCATGTTTCTGGCAATTTGGTCGACAACCGGTGCGCAGCTGGAAACAGATGAGTCTGTTGATGGCTCTAATACGGTCAAACGGGTTTCGAAGCTGACACCGGTTTCCAGACAAGCCTTTTTGCTGCAATCGCTTGAAGGCTTGTCAATTGAAGACACTGCAGCGGTGATGAATATTAGTGTGTCGGATGCGCGTGATCTTATAAAAGATGCCGAAGCCGATATTGAAAAAGAGCTGCGCACCAATGTTCTTATTATAGAAGATGAACCAATTATCGCGGCTGATATTGAAGGTCTGGTTTTAGAGTTGGGACATGTCGTTGACAGTATTTCTGCTACGCGAGAAGATGCGGTTCGGAACGCAAAAGCAAAAACGCCTGGATTGGTTTTGGCGGATGTGCATCTTGCTGATGGCAGTTCAGGCATTGACGCAGTTGAAGATATTCTCGCAAAATATAATGTTCCTGTTATCTTCATCACCGCCTTCCCCGAGCGTTTGCTCACAGGCGATAAGCCCGAACCAGCCTATCTTATTTCTAAGCCGTTCGAGCCGGATAATGTGAAAGCCGCTATCAGTCAGGCCTTGTTCTTCCATAGTTAAAAATCAAGGTTCTGGTAATGAACTATATATATTGTCCAAGATCCTTTAAAAAGAAAAAGCCACCTACTGAATTTTCAGTAGGTGGCTTTTCTTCAGCATTTTGTTGAGAAGTTTTGAGAGTAGTCGTCGGCTTTTCAAAATTGTGCCTTCCGGGAGAAAACGACTTTTATTGAGCCGCGCTTGCTGTCTCAAAGGAAGGCTCAAATTCAAATTCAACGATGACCGCACGGCCGTTAACGGCGCGTGTATCCAACTCAATTTTACGGGCAGAGCGTTCGACATTCAAATTGATCCCATAGGCGTTAAGAAATTCTGTTACTTCCTGAACTTGCTTGTCAGAAATCGTGCGTTCAGCATCGGTCATGGTGTCGAATTTCAATCCGACGACCCGAACTGTTGCAATGGCGCAATCCGTAGCTGCATCAACTGCGGAATGAAGAAATTCAGCTGAGTGAGTTTCTACAAACGTATCACTAAAGTACACTGGAATGGTTTCCGGCTCGCACTTATCTAAAGCGGTGAGTTTAGCGTCAGTGAACGCATCATATGTATCCTCTTGGATTTCAATGCTGGCTACTGCGTCCTGATTTCCGAGTATGCTCGGAAGAAAAAATATTGGCGCTATAAATACGAGGCAGAATATAAAGCGTAGCATGATATGAACTTTGTTTACTAATTAAGGAAGGCTAGCTTCCGGACATCTAAACAACGTGGCAATTCCGAGATTAGTTCCCGCAATTAGGAAAATTTTAAACTATAGGCCAGGGAACCGGTTCCAATCTTGTGACGTAAGTAAGCCGCATGCAGTCAGCAAAAAAGGTGATAGAATTATGTCGAAAGCATATAATAAAGGCACAAAAGTGAAATGGAGTTGGGGCAACGGAACAGCCACCGGTAAAGTTCAGGAAAGTTTCACCGATGATGTGACACGTACGATTAAAGGCACAGAGGTTACGCGCAACGCATCCTCTGACTCCCCGGCCTATATAATTGAACAGGAAGATGGTGACCGGGTCCTGAAGTCTCATTCCGAAATTTCGAAAGCCTGATTTCAGATTTACCTGATTGCAAATTTGAACGGGCCTATTTGAATTTTCTGGCCTTAACCTCTCAGACGTGGTTTCGCTACGTTTCAACAAGCGCGGCTTCTAGTCCCTCTTTTATTAGGAATAAAACCTATCCGCTCATCCGCCCGCATATTGAAGCTCTGGCAAGATTTACAAAGCAGCTATTATTTCATTCCGATGATTATGGCCATCGGGTCCGTTATCTTGGCGGCTATAACCGTTGCAATTGATCGCGCTTTAGGTTCTGAAGATTTTAGAATGGCCGGAATATTCGCGCCGAACAGTATTGAAGGCACGCGGGCGATCCTCTCAATCATCACCGGTTCAATGATATCCATTGCAGGCGTGACTTTCTCTCTAACAATGGTGGCTGTGACAAACGCCGCGGCACAATACGGGCCGCGCCTTATCGGTAATTTTATGCGCGATAAGGCCAATCAGTTCACTCTGGGTGTTTTTACCTCGACCTTTATTTATAGCCTCTTGATTTTGCGTGTTGCGCACACCGGAGATGAATCCGTACCCGGCGAAGCCATTCCCGAATTCGTACCAAACATATCTGTCCTCGTCGCAATGTTGATGACGCTCTTATCCGTTGGTGTTCTAATATATTTTGTGCATCATATTCCGGAAACATTGAATGTTGGAAATATCACGGCGCGCATCGGACGCAGACTTCGCGATCGTTTGAGAGAATTGGTCGGGGCTGAAAATGAGATTCGGCCCAGGCTGGAAGATGGCGGGTGCGATTTTGATGTAAAGCAGGCTTTGCGCGTGACGGCATCTGATGAGGGTTATGTGCAAACATTGAATTTTCCTTATCTGGTCAAAATCGCTTCAGAGCGGGATCTCCTAATTGATCTGCAATTTCAGCCAGGGGATTTTGTTGTATATGGCGATATTTTGGTGGACGTTTGGAAAAGTGACGGCACACATATTTCTGAAAAAAAAGAAGAGGAATTGGCTGAAAATATTCGGGATGCTTATGCCATGGGTAAGGCCCGGACAGTACATCAAAACGCGCTCTACCTCGCGGACGAGCTTGTGGAAGTTCTGGCCCGCGCGCTTTCACCCGGAGTGAACGATCCCTATACGGCGATAAATTGTATTCACTGGTATCAATCCTGTTTAAATGTGATGCTGAGCGCGCCGGACCCGGTCGCGGATCGTTTTGATGACCAGAATAAGCGGCGTATAATTGCGAATCCGCTCACATTTGAAATATTGCTTGGAGTTTTCGCAGGGAAAAGTCGGGCTTATGTGGCTTCGGATAAAATCGCCGCATCTGCAATGCTGTCCATGTTGGGCAAATTGCATGCCCGCGCAACTATGGAGAGTCGCAAAAAAGTCTTGGAAACTGAGATTTCCAATCTTGTGCGCGCCACATATGATGCCTTACCCAATGAAGTGGATCGCGAGGCGATTGCAGCACTTGCCACTAAAATTGCCGCAGCCTTGCAAAATGATGTGTCTCTGGAAAAGGCAAGACAGGAGCAGGATTGGCTTGGCGGCTCGGCATAGCGCTTCTGGACTGTGGAATACGGCATTGTCTCGTTAACATAGGTTATCGTATTGCCACTATATTTGAATTATCGCATAAATCGAAAGCGGGCTAACTCAGCCTAGTATAGGTAATATAGCGATGAGGTCTGTCTTGTCAGAAAGCTCTGAAGAGTCCCGCCGCCTTCGTGCATTAAAGGCGACTAACCTGCTGGACACTTCTGCAGAGGCGCGTTTTGATAGAATTACTCGCATGGCACAAAACGCTTTCGGTACAAAAATAGCGCTTGTGTCGTTAATTGATGCTGACCGGCAGTGGTTTAAATCAAATATTGGTCTTGATGCCACAGAGACGTCGCGGGACGTCGCTTTTTGCGATCATGCCATACGGACACCTAATAATATTACAGTTATCTTAGATGCGTCAAAGGATAGTCGTTTTTCGGAAAACCCCCTTGTAACAGGCGATCCCAATATATCATTTTATGCTGGCGCGCCGCTCGTTACAGATGATGGACACGCATTGGGAACGCTTTGCGTCATTGATACCGAACCCCGGTCGGAATTTCGTCCAGAGCAGGCGCAGCTATTGTCCGACTTAGCTGAAACCGTGATGAGTGAAATTACTTACGCCGCTGTTCAGCAGGACAATGCGGAGCTTCAGGAATTGAATGAAAATCTTGACGCTGAGAATGCAGATTTAAACCTGATTAATGAAGAATTGCAGCACCGTATGGGGAATATGTATGCCCATATTTCCGGTCTTGTTTCTATTCTGGGGCGTACGGATGCCTCTCGGGAGCAATTGATTAAGCGGTTACGGAATAAAATCACTGTATTATCACACACGCAAACGCTGCTGGCGCAAAATGATTACAGTCCGGTCTCGCTTCGCGAATTATCAGAAATCACATTAGCCCCATTTGGCTTTCGAAAAGGTGAAATCGACGGCCGCATTTCTATACAGTCAGATGACGACATTCTTGTAACCGCCCGCGCGGCTTTTACACTCACCTTGATGCTAAATGAATTGGCCACCAATGCCTTGAAACATGGTGCGCTTGGAAATGATGCAGGAGAAGTTATTTTCTCTTGGAGGATGTTGCCTAGCCCTAAATTGTCTTGGATAGAGCACTGTGTAGGGTCAACACTGGCTGAAAGCCCAAAATCAGGCAAGGGTTTTGGTATGCAAATTTTGAGCAGAATCGTCCCTGCTGATTTCCAAGGGGAGGCAAGTTTTGACATCTCACCGACGGGTCTCAGCTATCATGTTACAGTACTGGAAAGTCGATTGTTAGGCTCTACCGAAGGGCGTTAATCGATTTTCTTTGTCGTGGTTGTTTGACTTTCAAGAAATTCCCGCACGGCCCATGACAAGGCTGCAGCGAAGATTGTTCTTATAATAAATTTCATCTTTTGACTTTCAATTTAACGAATATATCAACCTTTGTAACGGTCCAGGTGGCCACATTGTTCCGCAGTCATGATGATGTGATAAGCGAAAGGCATCTGCGTTCCGCAATTTTCAATCCGCGTTTTTTCGGCACCGTCAATGATGCTAGTTTGTCCGATCTCTCTGCCTCACTCATCCCTGCCAATGCGATAATGTTCGGATGAATATAAGATGTTCGGCAGATTGCAGGGGTATTATGTAGACGCTTTGCGGCAGCCTCACACATTGATTTAATAGTGGGGTTTTCTTGCGTTGCCGCTTGGAACGCCGCAACACTCCCATGCCACGTCCGAAAAGTTTTAGCCGTGAACGTTTCAGGTAAATATTGATTAACGTCACCGCTATCCAGTCGGCAAATATTGCCGTTTCTGCCAATATACTGAAATAAATGATGACCGGGCAGGTCGTCAATTTTTTCCAAGATTGCGGCTAAATATTTGTCACGGATTGTTTTGCGGATACGCTTTCCGCCTTTTGCAGTATAATCCAGGCGAAAGCCATTCTGCATTAATTTTAGATGTCGTGTGCGCAAAGTGGATGCCCCAAAGCTATCCCCCTCATATCCGCGATTGCCTATACGTAAAGCCCCACGGTCAATCAGCCGGACCAAAGCGGCGCATACGAACCGCATATCAGGATTTTCCCTCCGTAAGTCTCGCGCAACTTTATCACGGATATGCGGGAGAGCTAATGCAAAGTCCGAGAGGCTGTCAAATTTTCTACGATCACGAAATTCACGCCAATCCGCATGATATCTATATTGCTTACGGCCTTTTTCATCTCGTCCGGTTGCCTGCAAATGACCAAAGGCATCCTCGCAAATCCACACATCTTCATAGGCGGGCGGCAATCCAAGCGACTGAATGCGTGATAAGATTGTGCGCTGTTTGATGATCTGTCCCTCAGATGTGTGGTAGGAGAATCCTGAGCCGCGACGACGACGCGTAAAACCCGGTTCCGCATCAGAGCTGTATCGCAATAATTTCGGCATGGCTGACATCACTTCATCAACCCTAATGAAAGACTTTTCGTTCCCACTGACTCTTTCTTCAGCTTTCTTGGAACCAGGGCCTGGCCAATTCGTAACATGAGTTAAGAAACCTGCGCAGCCTTTTGCGCTCTCATAGACTATTACAAAGAGGATTTTTCATGTATTGGACGGCTGGATTTGTAGCGAGCATGCTCTTATCTGCTTGGGCTCTATATCATATTTGGCAATCTTCTACTGACACAGCAGGGCGTATAATCTGGTCATTATTCGTGTTGGTTTTTCCTTTTTTCGGCACACTCATATGGTTTATCGCAGGACCAAAAGTCGACCGGGATTAGCCGCAGCTTAAAATTAATTCTCTAATGATTGCCACATGGGAGACATTGAGAGTAAGTACCAATCATGCTCTCAATACTCGACATTTTTCGTATCGGCATTGGGCCGTCATCCTCACATACCGTCGGGCCAATGCGAATATCGCAGCGGTTTTGGAGAAGACTTGGTCAAAAGAAACTTCTCACGAAAACTGATAGAATACGCATGATATTTCGGGGGTCACTGGCCTTTACGGGATTGGGTCACGGGACGCTACGCGCCGGTCAACTCGGACTACTGGGTTTTAAACCCGAAACCATCAATTTGAATATGGCAGAGGCCGCACTATCTGCATTATCCGAAAATCTCGAATTTACCCGCGATGGCCGGACCGTACAATTCGACCCGAAAAGAGATATTATCCTTGATTTTGACCAGGCGGCGAAATTGCATCCAAATGAGATGGAATTGCAGGCTTTCGACTCTAAAGGCGCGCTGATTTACAAGCGCATTTATTATTCCACTGGCGGCGGATTTACCGCCAGCCATGCTCAACTGTCCAAACCCGCAAAAAATGACAAAGTCGCTGTGGGCGGGGGGGCTGTCCCATATGTCTTTGGCTCTGCAAAAGACTTGCTGTCTGTTTGTACGCAACAGAAAATAAGCATTGCAGATTTGATTATGAAGAATGAAGATGCGCGCCGCCCAAGAGCTCAAACGGAGGTGCGGTTGGACCGCATCATGGCTGTGATGTTGCAGGGGATAGAGCGCGGATTAAATACACGTGGCGAACTTCCGGGCGGCCTTCACGTCAGGCGCCGTGCACCTGATATCTGGGCGAAACTTTGCGGTGCTCCTGGCGCTAATGAACGGGAAACTCTTTTCGATTGGCTGAATGTTTACGCTATGGCGGTTAATGAGGAGAATGCTGCAGGCGGGCAGGTTGTAACCGCGCCTACGAATGGTGCGGCCGGCATCATTCCTGCTATAATCCGTCATTATTGCTGCGACGAGACAGCAAAACCGGACAAGAAAAAAACGCGTATATTTTTAGCAACAGCTGGCGGGATTGGACTTCTCTATAAACAACGCGCCTCAATTTCAGGCGCGGAGATGGGCTGCCAAGGTGAGGTCGGTGTGGCGTGCTCCATGGCAGCGGGCGGTCTGGCCGCGGTTTGGGGCGCATCGCCCGAACAGGTCGCAAGCGCCGCCGAAATCGGTATGGAGCATAATCTGGGCCTGACGTGTGATCCGGTCGGCGGGCTTGTGCAGATCCCCTGTATTGAACGCAATGCGATTGGCGCAGTGAAGGCGGCTAATGCAGCGCGTCTCGCCCTGCATGGCAGCGGTGCCGGAAAGGTCAGCCTTGATCAAGTGATTGAAACCATGCGCCAGACAGGTCTGGATATGAGCTCAAAATATAAAGAGACCAGCCAAGGTGGCTTGGCTGTCAATGTGATTGAGTGTTAGCGCTTATCGAATTTGTCCTTACGGCGGACGCCCATCAACATTTTTGACTCCAGGCGACCCCGCAGCGCGGCATAATAGGCACGTAAAAACGCAACATCGCTCTCGCCTTCTTCCCAAACCCAGCCGATTTTTGTACGGATACGGCTGGCAACATCCTTTAAAATTTCCGTGTCTCTTGCGCGCAATACATCTTCCAAAACATGTAATTCTTTGATGCCGTAAGTATCAATTTGCGTTGGAGTGAAGGCGAATTTTGAGAATGTTGCCTCATGCTCCGGCCGATCGGTTGTGATCAAATCTGCGGCCAACATAGGACGCGGGGCACGGACAACCCACGTCCCCGCAACGAGGTCGCCGACCCGCAGGCGATCTTTATTGAAGAGTGGGAAAAGCAGAAAAATCCCGGCCCAAATGGATGCCAACAAGCTCATCCAACCATCAACGCCGCCCATGCCAATCCCGAATAAAAATCCGATGGGCAGAAAAAACCCGATTTCGCGAAGGGCGTTTCGGGCAAAGACGCTGGCTGCTGATAGTCTGGCTTTACCGCGTGCTGCGACACGGATTTTTAGGGCCATTTTTCCGGGCGTAGCAGCGCGCCGTCCCAATTCAAAAAGGGTGAAATAAAAACTGCGCAACAGAAACGCGATTAAAATGAAAATCGTATTCGCCATGTCTTGGCTATAAAGGCTCATCGAATTTAGGGCGAAGGCAGATGCAATCAGCGCAAGCGTGATGATAATCAGGTCGATTGTAAATGCCCCAATGCGCGCACCGACATCAGCCAATTCGATTTGCAGGTCGACACCCTCAGGCGTAATTAAATGTCGTCGGCCCATTTTGACCTGAGCGGCGGAGAGGTTCCCGGCCGTACTCATTGTTCCAACGCCTTTCGCGGCAAGAAGAAATAAAGCAACCAGAATAGCAACATGGATCCGCCAATTCCGTAGCGAACCCAATCATTCTGGATAAGCTGTCGCCCGAACCCTTCAATTAATCCGGCGACAAACATCATGACAACGACGCCCCCTAGAATAATGGCGGCTTGCTCGGCTTTGGACCTCAGGGATTCCATACGGGTCATATCACCGGGAAAGGCCACAGCGCGGCCAATCAACATACCGCCAGCGCCTGCCAATGCGATTGCGAATAATTCCGTTGTGCCATGGATGGCGAGCCAACCGCCAATTTCGAAACCCAAATCCTTTTCCGTAAAGACCGCAATAAATGCCCCTATCGACAGACCGTTATAAAGCAAGAGGACAATGGTCGGCAGTGCAAAGGCGAAACCCAGAGCGAATGCCAGTATTGAAACACGGCTATTATTAGAAAAAAGGAAGGCCGCGAAGACGCCTAGTCCTCCATCCTCTTTCTCATAGCCGTATATAGTGTCACGCAAAAACTCCTCGGACGCCGCCGGTGTGCGTCCACTCGCCATGGCTTCATCCATGAAAGAATAAAACCAATCCGGATTATTGGAGACCAAAACAAAACCAATCAACATGCCGAGTGCAAATATAAAACTCGACACAGCCAAGTCTTTCCAAGCGCCTTGAACGGCCAGCGGCCAATCGCGGGCGAAAAAGCCGTAAATGCGGTCGCGTAATCGTTGCTGACTTCCGTAAATTACATAATAGGCGCGGGTGGAGAGCGATTCGAGATAGCTGACGACGCTCTGGTCCAACGATGTCGCGCGCGCGACCGACAGGGAGGAGAGGGTAGAGCGATAAAGCCGTGGCAATTTGATGATTTCCTCATCGGTGAGATTGCGGACTGATCGCGCCTCTATCCTTTGCAGCATCACTTCCATTTCTTTCCAAACCGCTTGGCGTTCTTCGCGAAAACGTTTGGATTTTAGTGTCAGGGTCCGGGGTGTCATGTCTGGTCCTTAAATGGCATTTCGGGCCTTGAGCAGCATATAAGTGTTGAGCACTTTCATGTTCAGCGTATCCGCATCGGCGTCGATGACATTCACGCCCATGCGTTCCAACCGCCGTAAAACAATATCGCGTTCACGCATCAGCCCGTCACCTATGAGGCTGGCCGCTGCCTCCTCAGGGGTTGTCGCATCTTGAGTGATAAGTTTGTCCAGCGCCGTATTTCGGAATGCCACAAAAATCACGATATGACGTTTTAAAAGGCGGGCCATATTCTCGACCATGAGCTCGGCTTGGGTGCTGTCCACAAAATCTGTGAAGACAACAATGAGTGTTCGGCGCTGTAGATTTTGAGCGAGCTGGCTCAAGCCTAATGTGAAATTCGTCTCCGCCGTAGAATAATCCACTCGCGCCGAGACGCGGCGAATTTGCGCGAAGCTACGTGTATTGCCAATGGCGGGCGCGTAGAGATAAGGCTTCTCATCAAATGCATACATCCCCACTTTGTCGCCGATTTTCAAACTGACAAACGCCATTAAAAGGGCCGCATTTAAGGCGCGGTCCAGTTTTGTCATCCCTTCGCCTGTTTCACTATTCTCAACCTCTTCGGCCATTAAATGTCCGCTATCAAAGGCAAAGATGATATTATGATTTCGCTCCGTCCGAAATTCCCGTGACAAAAGTGTGCCGTGGCGTGCGGAGTGTTTCCAATCAATCGACCGCTTATCCATGCCCGGCAACCATTCCGTCAGCCCGTCAAATTCGGTGCCGTCGCCGCGCAGTCGTTGTAATTTTTGTCCGATACTAGCGTCTTTGGTAAAAATTTCAGCGGCCGTATCCCGCACCATTTGCGTGTCAGATGTTACGGGAATTTCGCGCTGTAACGGATCAATCCGTTGTCGCCAGACCAGACCCAAAGGACCTTGCCAGCGCGTCCAAATTCGCTCCAACTCCGCTGTACCGCGCAAATCCGTCCGCAAACTAAAAAGCGACAGCATGCCACCTTCGCCGACACCTGCTTGCGCCAATGCAGGCGAAACGGAGAGGCGGTCATTGACGCTTAATCGTTGTTCCGGGGCGCGGGGCGGTATGCCCGGCCCGAATTCAGTTGTGACCCGGACATCATAATTATGTCCGATATAACCGGAACCGGGGGCTTCAATTTGCGGCTCCATCTTTTTGATGGGTGTCGAAAGGAACACGTCCAGCGCAATCAGTCCCAAAATACCGGCGACCCAAGCCGCGCCGACAAGCCAGAGGTCAGGCAGGAATAGAGCCAGCAAAAGCGTGACCGGCAAGCCTAAGGCGGCCGCAAAAACGGCAGCTCGCGTCGGATATGTTTGGGTGCGGAATTTCATAGACGAAAAAGCAGAATTGTCTCTTCCCCCGCTGTGTGGTGGAGGAGTTTATCTCTCGGAAAAAATATCACCGAGGAGCCTGTGTTTGCTCAATGACCGCTGTGATGACTTCATCTGCCGTGCGGCCTTCGATTTCAGCTGCTGGAGAGAGGACGGCCCGGTGGCGCAGGGCAGGAAGGGCGATGGATTTAACGTCATCGGGAAGCACATAATTGCGGCCTTGCAGCGCTGCAAAAGCGCGGGCCGAGCTGGCAATCATCGCGGCGGCGCGCGGGCTGGCCCCGGTCTCAAATAATGGGTTGTCTCGTGTGCCGCGTACCAAGTCGACGACGTAATGCGTAACTTCGTCATTCAGATGAATCCCCGAAATGGCCGCGCGCGCTTTTTTCAGCGCGGCTTTCGTCATGACGGTTTTTAGGCCTAGATCGGACATGGACGGGGTACCGCTGCGTTGTCCATGTTGTTCGATAATTCGGATTTCCTCATCCCGGTCAGGATAAGACAGAATATGTTTGAACAAGAACCGGTCCAACTGTGCCTCCGGCAAGGGGTAAGTGCCCTGTTGTTCAATCGGGTTCTGCGTTGCGACGACCATGAAATTTTCGCCCAATGGGAATCGCGTTCCATCAATGGTGACTTGGCGCTCCTGCATGGCTTCCAAAAGCGCGGATTGCGTTTTTGGAGGCGTCCGGTTGATTTCATCAGCGAGCAGCATGTCGCAAAAAATCGGCCCTTTGACGAGGGTAAACTCATTGGTTTGGAAAGAGAAGAGGTTCGTGCCGAGCAAATCCCCCGGAAGAAGATCCGGCGTGAATTGAATGCGTCCAAAGTCGAGTTTAGTCACATGCGCAAAGACTTGCGCCAAAAATGTTTTAGCCGTACCCGGAACGCCTTCCAGCAAAATATGGCCGCGCGAAAGAAGCGCCGTCAGCATGAGGTCGACTGTGTCGGTCTGTCCAATTATGATTTTGCCAACCTCTTTTCGAATGGAATCAGCAAGCATTTGAATGTCGGCCAGTGCTTTTTCGTTCGGGCGGCTGTCAGTGGGTGTATCGGTCATTGGCATGAGTCCTTCATGAATTTTGTGGGCCTTGCGGGTAATCAGGGCGGGTCATGGCATCGCGCCATAATGTTAAGGCGCGGGCATATTGTCCGTAACTTTGTGGGTCTGCACCGGCAATGGCGCGTTTGAGGTCGGCAAATTCCGGTTGGATTTTCAGGCGTTTTTCGCGCGTATCTAAGAGAGTATCGGTAAACTTTGTCGTGCGGTCTTTATATCCCAGTTCTTTCACGACTTGCCGCCTTATCAAATCGGCATAATCCTCGCCGGTTTTATGTGCCCTATCAGCAATGCCCATAAAATCAGCCGCTGTTTGGGCAAGGCTGACAGGACCATGAGCATAGTCAGGGCGCTGCCGCGCCGGGTCGCCAAAGCGGTTAAATCCTTGCCAAGCAATCAGGCCGCCCGCCGCTAAAAGGCAAAGCGTTGCGGCGAGGAAGGGCGGCGTCACCATCAGCTTAATAATGTTCCGATTGGTTTCGATTCCGTGCAAGCTGACATCAAAATCCGCAGACATGGATATGGCGTTGGCATCAAAAATAATTTCGTCAATAATTGCATGTGTAAACGCCGCACCGCTTTGTGTTTTAAAAGCCATGGTGTTAATCAGGTCAGGCTCTGAAAGGATATATGTCTGAGTGTCTTCCAATTGAATTAAGACGGCTTTGCCATCTATCTTCAACATCACTTTATGCTTGGGAAGAGGTTCGGGTGTGACGTTTTCTTCTTTCGGTTTCGTTTCGTCAGATTCTTTTTTCTTTTTCTCTTTTTTCTTTCTCGGCTCATATGTCTCGCCTCTCGCTTCGGCGTCTTGCCGGCGGCGTTCTTCGGCCTTTTTTCGTTCAGCCTCTCTTAATTCCTCAAGATAGGCAGGCCATCTGCTTTCTAAATCAAAATATTGGAGGTCGATGAAATCTGGCTGATAGGTGCCGAAGCTATTTCGTGCGCTTGAGGTGTTGAAAATCAGTTCGGCGTCAGGGGACGGCTTAGCAAGACGTCGCAGAACGGGCAGCCCGTCCATCATGTTCTCATATGCGCTTGGATAATACAGACCTGTGCCCCGAGTTTTACGAGCCCATCCTTTCCGGGCATCTTCTCCGGGCTGTGCAATCATTTGCCCCACGGACCATTTCGGTAATATAATGAAATTGACGGCGTCACCTTCATTTTCCAAGGTTTTTGAGAGGCGCCAAGTCGGACGGGACGGGGTGTATATCACCAGTCTTTCTTCACGGTCGTAATAATCTCGTTTGCCCCGCGTTTCGCGCACATCATAATTCAATTTCTCAAGATAATCCGTGAGCGCTTGATATCCCACAGCGGAAACGGAGCGCGGAGTCGCTTGGCCCGGCGGCGCTTTGCGAAGATCCTTTGCAAAACCGCCCAAAACGATCAGGGCGCCGAATGCGAAAAAGCCGATGAGGATCAGGCTGATGAGCGTGATGGGGCGGAACAGAACGTTACTAAGTCCGGGCCGACGCGAGCTGTTGCCTCGCCCGGTCAGGCTGGCTGCCAAGTGACGTTCACGTGCAGTATTGGTGCGGCTCATCGGCGAGACTTTCGCGGCGCGGCCGTTTGACCGGTCAAATCAGCATAGGCTGCCCGCGCCGTTTCAAAGCCTGCTTTATTGACAGCAACACCGCCAAAATGTGCAAGTTCCGAGACGCCCGCAATTGTCGAAAATGCGATGCGCGCTTCAGTCGTCAAGACTGACAAGCTCCCAATTTCCCGCGCGGTAAGACTTCGCCGCACAACATTGGGGCGGTTGCGGTCAATGTCCTGAATGGAGCGAAACAGTAATGTGTGCACGGCCTCCCCATATCGTCCTTCCGCCGCCAATTTATCGACTTCATCCAGCAAGATACGGGCTTGGGCTTGGGCAGGTTGATATAATGGAATATCGGGCGTGTCGTCCGATTTTTTAGCAGGTTTGGCAAAGCGCGTCTCATAAATTGCGCGGCCCACGAGGTAGAGTGCCCCTAGAATCAGTCCACCCGCACAAAGCCAAAAAAGGATTTCGAATAATGGAAGTAGGATTTTACCAATTGCACTGAAAACTTTCCCCAACCATTTTTCGAAAGCGGAAGCGGGCTTGCGCGGAATGGGCTCTGCGAGTTCCATTTGATAATCTTCATTGCGCTTGATCGCGCGATAGGCGCGCTCAATATCAGCTTCGCTGTGAACGATACTTTGTTCTGAGGCCGTCGGTATTTCTAAATCAGCGTTTTGCGCGGCAGCACTTTGTTGCGAAAGCCAAAGCCCCGCAAATGCCACTAGCAATATAGATAAGATGAAGCGGATCACAGCCGGGTCAGATCCATTTCATGAGTTTGAATATAATCATTTGAATAATGCCTATGCCCAAAATAATGGCCGTGACATACCAAAAACCCATCGCGCTTTCTGTCCAAGGCATGCCACCAACATTAATACCCATCATTCCTGAGATTAACCCCAATGGCAGGAAAACCGCCGAGACGACGGCCAATATCATCATATTATTATTCATTTGCTCTGCGCGCAGATCGGTCAGTTGATCTTTCACTATTGCACAGCGCTCGCGTACAGCGTCCAATTCTTCGGTCACACGCGTTGCCTGATCCGCAGCATCCCGTAGGCGTAATTGGTCGTCAGTCGTTATCCATGGCAATTTTTGTTGCGAGAGTGAATTCAAAGCATCGCGTTGCGGCGCAAGGAAGCGCCGCAACAAAATTGATTGCCGCCTCAGATCAGTGACCATTGGGCGAGCTGCTTCAGTATCTCCGGTTTCAATGCGTTCTTCCAACTCATCGACTTGTTCATTCAAATCCGTGATTGTCGGTGCCATGCGATCTATCATGGCTTGAGCGAAGTTGGAGATAAACCCTCCGGGGGTGGGTGGAGCTGGCTGGGTCAGCAGGCGTTTGGCGATATCGCGCGTGGCCTTAAGCGGGCGTTTTTCAACACTTACGATGCGCGTGGGTTGGACGAAAAAGCGTATGCCAATCATATCCTCGGGTTTGGCGCCCGGATTGAGATTTACGCCTCGTAAATTGAGGAGTACATCCTTATCCCTCAGAATTGTACGGGGACGAGAATCTTCTGCCAATAATGTCCGTTCGGCGATTTTATCCAAATATATATCAGCGTCGAAAACTGCCTGAATGGTCGGATCATGTCTGCGTAGATGATACCAATCATACCCATCGCCCTCAGGCCCTGGCAGCCCTAATTTATCTTCAGAAATTTTCGTCGCCTTACCATCAGCCGAAATATGAAAAGCATGGAGAATGAGTGGCACGTTAAGAAATATCCCGCATTAAGAAACGCCACTTTAGCGGGCATATAAAGGGCGTCAATGGCGTGTGTCTAATGTGGCAAAAAGTCTATGAAATCGGCGGGCATTAAACCCCGGAGGCTGTTGCCGACAAAAATGGCATCCGCAGTTTTAATGTCTGCCATCGTCAACCGCGCCTCAACCGCCTGGCCACTTTCAATCAAGGCCTGACGTAAAACTCCGGGCAGTAATCCGCAGGATAGCCCTGGTGTGAGCAGCTTGCCGCCCACTTCAATGAAGATTGATGTATAAGATCCCTCGCAAACTAAACCCTCCTCATTTACGAAAATAACTTCGGCTACGCCTTTTAAAGCTGCGAGGCGGGTGCGCTCGCCCTCGTAAAAGTCTCGCGCAGTTGTCTTAATTTGCGTGTTTTGCACATTTGGCGTTAGCGGGTAACGCGATAAGGCAAGCCGAATCGGTATGTCCATCGCCTGATAGTCCATAATTTGGGACGATATCTTACCGTCCCTCGCAATGACGCTTACGCGCAGGTCCTTATCGACCGGACAGTCTGCAGATTTAAAGAGATGGTCAGCGAAGGCCGGGGTTGTTGCGGATGCAAATCGGTCTTTATGCAAGGCCGCGCGCGGAATTTCGCCACTGGGCAAACGCCGAAAGGTCTCAATCACGCCGTCAGAGGATACATCAAAAATGCGGGATTTCAGCAAACATTCACGATATTCGTCCGGCCCGTCACTATCCAGCACGACACCGGAGCCGACATCATATCTCAACTCGCCGTCTCGCATTTGCACGGTTCTGATAGCGACGGAAAAACTGGCGTCGCCACTTGGCGCGATATAACCGACAGATCCGCAATAGGCATTGCGTGGCCCGCTTTCCAACTCTTTGATAATTTCCATCGCCCGGATTTTAGGCGCCCCTGTGACTGATCCGCAAGGGAACAGGCTGTGCAAAATATCAGACCAGCGAGTCTCCGCTTTGAGTTTCCCCGTCACTTGTGATGTCATTTGATGCAGGGTCGGATATGTTTCCAACGCGAATAATTCCGGCACGTCGACACTCCCTGGCACGCAAAGCCGCGAAAGATCATTGCGGAGAAGGTCCACTATCATCAAATTTTCGGCCCGGCTTTTCGGTTCAGCCTGCATGTCAGCCAGCAAGGCCGCATCCGCGATGGGGTCATGTGATCGGGGGCGCGTTCCTTTCATCGGACGCATCCGCATATGCCTGCCTTTGCGTTCAAAGAATAATTCCGGTGAAAAACTGACGATTTCAGTGTTTCCAAGACTTACAATCGCGCCATATCTTCCGGGCTGACGACGGCGGAAAGCGGCATAAATTTCTGTTGCAGTGGCCGCGCTTCTCGCAAACATCGGGAAGGTCAAGTTGACTTGATAACAGTCCCCCGATTTCAAATAGTCCTGGACCCGATTAAACCGCGAAAGATATTCCGCCTCGGTCCATTTCGGTTGAAAATTCAATTCAGGAATATTTCGAGTGTAGAGCCAATCGACAGGCGGCGTGTCTGACGGTGCTTCAAACACACCGAGTTGCAGGAGCGGTGTATCGGGGGTATCGAAACGTTTTTCCAGTGCATGCCCCAACTCATAAGAAATCCATCCCGCGAGCCATTTTCCATCCGCCTGCGCCGCTTCAATTTTCGCGAAAGTACAAGGCAGATCATCACGACTTTCCGCCGTAATCAGGCTTGTGGGATTACGGAAAACAAATTGTTCTCCGGTGCCCTGGTCGTCCAGAAGGACAAATTTCATCTAGAAAGAAAATCCGGGAATAAGATCTGCGTAATAGCTATTTTTGCCTCGCAGAACAATTTCTGCTTCTTGCGCAAAACTGCGACGGAAGCTGACGGCTGCACCGGGGGCGATCTGCCCTAAGAGCCAAAGGTCAGCCTGAATGACTTGCAAGGCGCGTGCGTAACCGCCTGTGCAATGTCCATCGGCCAAGGCGAGAATAGGCTGCCCGTCTGGTGGAATTTGTAAACTGCCCGGTAGGAGCGGACTACTCGTCATCTTCAAGGCTGTATCCAGAGTGACCAAGTCGCCTTTCAAACGGGATCCCATTCTGTCCGTTGCCGTCGTGGCATAGAATGGCGTGGTAAATAGATAGCGTTTGGACGCATCGGACAGGGCGTCCCATTCAGGCCCTTGTTCCGCGCGTAGAACAATATGATTGGACAACAGCGGAATATGACCCTTGGGCAGATTTTGCGGTTCACCTTGAGGCTCACCGATTTCAACTTCATCGCCTGTTTTCAGGGCTTCGCCGTTTAAGCCGCCGATTTTTGCCGGCAGATAAGTCGACACCGATCCCAGAAAAGGCTCTGCCTTCACGCCGCCTGCAATGGCCAGGTAGGCACGGCAGCCTGCACGGGTGAAACTCATGGTCAGAATGTCACCAGCTTCGACTTGAACAGCCTTGTTTAAAGGCAGGTTCATGCCTTGATTTTGGGACCACATCTGTGCACCGGAGAGGGCGATTGTATAATCCTTATTGAACCGAATATGCAGACCGCCCAGCGCGCATTCCAATGCCGGTGTATCCCACCGGTTTCCAACGAGATGATTTGCGATAGCAAATGATAATTTATCCGCCGCGCCGCCGCCAGGAATGCCTTGATGGCGATGGCCCGGACGGCCAGCATCCATAATGAGGGTCTGTGTGCCGGAATGAAGTACGCTTATAGTCATTGCGGAATAAACCTCACGCGATCACCGGCATTAAGAAGAAACGGGGACTCGCGCTTTGCATCAAAAATTGAAAGCGGTGTCCGCCCGATAATTTGCCAGCCGCCAGGGCTCTCAAGCCCGTAAATGCCTGTTTGCCAATTCGCAATGCCGATACTTCCTGCGGGAACTTTTGCACGCGGTGTAGCTAGTCTGGGGTGGTGTAGTTTTTTCGGCGCAGGTGACAGGAAAGAGAAACCCGGAATAAAGCCCATCATACACACACGGTATTCATCCCGGCTGTGAAGAGCAATGACCGCGTCCATTGAAAGCCCGGATGCCGCGCAAATCCTATCCATATCGGGTCCATCCAGGCCGCCGTAATGCACCGGAATTTCGACTAATTTGCCCATTTTACTTTTACTGAAGTCATGTCCCGCCAGCACATCCTCAATATGGCGTTTTGTTGATTTGCTTGACTGCAAAGCGAGATCGAATACGCAAACCAAGGAGTCATATCCCGGTACGACTTCAATATATTTTCCGCTCTCCCATAACTTCGCTGCGAGCCCGTGCACAGTGTCATTGATGTCAGGGGAAAACGTATCCGTTTCCCAATCCACCAAAACAGCGTGATCGCCATAGACGGAAATTTTCGGAAGATCGGCTCTGGACGTCATTTATGCGAAGGCCTTAATTTTCAGGCCCTCGGCCTCTATTGCTGCGCGGGCTTGTCGAGCGGTTTCAACGGCGCCTGCACTGTCTCCATGAACACAAAGCGATCCGGTTTGCAATGTGAGCGTCTTCCCGGAATGCGTTTGAACGTGGCCAGTTGTCGCCAATGACCGGGCTTGGTTTAGACGTTCCGTCTGATCCTTGATTACGGCGCCGTCAATTTTGCGCGACAGGAGATGCCCATCATCCGTATAGCGGCGATCAATAAAGCCCTCCGAAATAAAGCGAAGTCCGTGATCAGCTGCGGCGCGTCCCATTTCCGAATTTGGGCCACCAAGAAACGCTAATCCTAAATTGAGATCGGCGATTACGGTGGCGATGAGGTCTGCTTTTTGAGCGTCGAAAACGGAATCATTGTATAGTGCACCATGCGGTTTGACATAAGCCAGCGTCACGTCCTCAGCCGTGCAGATTTCAACGAGATCCA
>JAHDFA010000088.1 GCA_020628495.1 Hellea sp. | reverse complement strand
TGTTTTAAAAAGCCTTTCGCCGGGAGTTTCCCTTCCCTGACCAATTCAATGACAGACACAACGGATCCGGCCGTCGTCCAAGCAATGGCGGTGCGGCTTTCGCCCGCAATCATCAGCGGCTTATAGCCATTGACGAATTCTTTCCGTGATAACTTGCCATCGATCACCCCTTCTGCCGCGACATGGACGTAAACGATATCTTGATCCACGGGCGGTTTGGCATGGGTGAGGATACGTCCGGCAGCTTCGCGGTCTTCACGCATCAAGAGTTCATGGAAGAAGAAATTCATCAGATCGAAATGACCCGGATAGCGCATGGTCTTATAATCCAGATTATCGACACGCCCGAGATAGGTTTCGCACATCGTCCCAAGCCCACCGGACGTCGTGAAGGCTTCTAATTCCAGACCCCCGATAAAGATCTTTTCGCGCCATTCCATGGCACTGACCATTTTACGCTCGCCATTTTCAATCACCTCACAATCATTGAGGTACTCATTAACCACCCCTTCTGGAGACCAGTTGAACGCATAGCCCATGAGACCTGTCGGATTTTGTGGCAGCGCGCCAACCCGCATACGGCAGGAGCGACACTCGTCGAATTTCGCAATCAGATCGGCGCCAACAATGCCCACAAAACCTGGTGCCAAGCCACACTGTGGAGCCATTAAGCCTTGGGACGTTTGTGAGAGGCCCCGAATATGGTTCGTTGTCGGCACATCCTCTGTCAGGTCAAAATAGTGGATCCCTGCGGCGTGAGCTACATTGGAGACATCAATGTTCAGGTGGTAAGGTAAACAAGACAAAACTGCATCCACCCTCGCAAATACGTTGCCGAGGGTCGTACTATCCGTGACATCAATCGCGACGACCTCATGAGGAAATTCCGCAGGATTTGCCGCACTGTCGACTCCGACAACCTCAAAATCACTATCGACCAGAAGCTGCGCGGCCAAACGTCCAACTTTTCCCAATCCTAAAACAGCTATGGACTTCATGGTCCGACTCCCTCTTGCCTCGCCCCAATATATATTTCATCTGCGGGGTTTCCAACGCGAACTCAAGCGCGCAGAATGGCCTAATGACAGACCAAACATTTCGCCATCCTGACCAATTGCGCGCAGATTTTTCGCAAGCCCTTTCGGACATGTATCGTACCGAAGTTCCCGCCTACGGAACGCTCATCGATATTGTTGGCAGTATTAATGCTGAGCATGAAGGCATTCGAAGCGATGGCGAACGTCATGGCGCCATTCGGTTGGGAACAGCATCAGAACTCTCACTCATCAGACGCGTCTTTGCAGTTCTCGGTCTTCACCCCGTTGGTTACTATGACCTCTCTGTTGCAGGCTTGCCCGTTCACTCCACCGCCTTTCGACCCATCACGACGGAAGGTTTCAACACTAGCCCATTTCGTATGTTCACCAGCTTGTTACGCCTCGACATGTTGCCTGATGCGTTACGAGAAACAGCCGAGACGGCGCTTGCAGCAAGACAAATAATCTCTGATCCGGGTTTACAACTATTGGAAAAAGCTGAACGCGAGGGCGGTCTTAACACGAAAGAGGGGGAGCAATTCGTTCGCGAAGCTGTCGCCATATTTGCGTGGCGCAAACGGGCAAATGTAGATCTTACGACTTACCGCGCGCTTTTAGCTGAACACCCCTTGATTGCGGATATCGTCTCTTTCCAAGGGCCGCATATGAATCATCTGACGCCGCGCGTTGCGGACATTGATGCTGCCCAAAAAATGATGGCAGATGAAGGTCTGGAAATTAAGGATACAATTGAAGGCCCGCCCCGACGGAACGTTCCGATACTCCTACGCCAAACGGCATTTAAGGCACTGACGGAATCCGTTGAGTTTAAAACGGAAAGCGGATGGGAAACCGCACATCACACAGCTCGGTTTGGTGAAATTGAACAGCGCGGAACGGCCCTAACGCCAAAGGGGCGTTCGCTTTATGACCGCTGTTTATCCGAAAAAGACTTCTCAGATTTCCCCGACACGGACGAAGAATTAAAAATGCAAGGATTGGCCTATTATGACGCCTTGGGGAAACCGCTCACTTATGAAGACTTTCTCCCTGTAAGCGCAGCCGGTATCTTCAAATCCAACCTGCGGGACACAGAAAAAGCGCACCCACAAACAGGGACAGGTAATCAATCCGCATTTGAAGCAGCCCTCGGACGGCCTGTGCTGGATATGTTTGACCTATATGCGGCATCAATTTAATTTCACGCATGCCTCACAAAATTGTGTCGCCCGCTCTCCGAAGCGTGAGTCCCCATCGTTGAAACAGTGTGGAAAGGAAGCGTCACACACTCAATCATACGGAGAGACCAAATGAAACGCTTCACCCTTATCGCCCTGACAGTCGCAGGACTATCCTTCGCCGCTGCCCCAAGTTACGCCCAATCCTCTTATGGTGGAAATACGGGCGACAGCTATGGAAATTCTGAAGATCGCGCCGCCGCCAAAGCGGAGAGAAAAGCGAAAAGAGCCGCAAAAAAGGCCGAGAAAAAGCGCATGGAGGCTGAAAAAATGAAGGCTGACTCCATGAAGGAAAAAACGATGATGAAAAACCACTCATCCGCCACCGACGCAAAAATGATGGAAACGCCCTCTTCTGCAATGGACGCAAAGATGATGAAAAAAGACGACTCGATGATGAAGGAACACTCATCCGCGACTAATGCCAAAATGATGAAAGACGGTGACGCCATGATGAAGGATGAAAAATCCATGATGATGAAAGATGCACCAATCGTTATGCAAAAATCCGAATCCATGAAGCCGACCAATTGCCCTGCGGGAACAGAACCGCAGAATGACGGCACCTGTATGTTGAAATAAGCCAGTATTTTGCACTGTACCGATTGGGAGACAAAACAATATCACGCCCAATCCAAACACTCACTGCTTTCGCCGTAATTCTGGCGGGGGCGCTTTTCATCGTCAGACTGATGACGCCTGAATTCTCGCCGAGCCGACCAACGACGGAACATCCTGTCGCGATATTCTGCGGCGGATTGATAGTTGCCGGATCGGCTTGGCTTTGCTTGATATTGGTTTTGCGAAAAATCAGTATGTCCAAGCGCTCTGCATTTGCGCTTTTATTTCTTTTAGGCCTGATTTTGAGGTTGATGTTCTTCGGTTCAACGCCGGTCTATGAGAATGATTATAAACGTTATCTTTGGGACGGATCTGTCACGGCATTCGGTGAAAACCCATATCGTTTTAGCCCCGCCGAAATTTTTGAGGCCGGTGAAGTCGGCGCTCGATCCGTGCCGGATTTGACGCGGCTTGCCTTGCGCTCCAATGCCGCTGATTACATCACAGGCGAAATCAACAGTCCAAATCTCACAACAATTTATCCACCGGCGGCACAGGGTGTCTTTGCAGCAGCCTATTGGATTGCACCCTATCAAAAATGGGGGCTTAAAATCGTTTTTCTATTGATCGAAATTCTGGGATTCGCCGCATTAATTGCGAGCCTGAATGCACGTAAGTTACCCTTGCTTTACAGCGCGGCTTACTGGCTTAACCCCATTATCATTTTCACGACTTATAACGGTCTGCATATGGATGTGCTCCTCGTGGCGCCGTTACTCGCATCCGTGCTTTGGGTGGGTCGCCATCCCATTCGCGCCGCTGTGATGTTAAGCTTGGCAGCAGCGATAAAAATCTGGCCGTTATTATTGGCACCTGTCTTGTTCAGAGGCTGGCGACACCATCAAAAGTTATATTTCAGTATTGCAGCCTTAATCGGCAGTCTCACTCTGGTCAGTCTCTCACCGATGTTGCTCTCATTAAATTCAGAGTCCGGCCTCGCGGCCTATAGCGCGAACTGGACGAATAGCAGCTTTCTATTCCCCGGATTACGAGACGCTATCGGATATGTTTTTGACTCACCTGACCGAATAGCCCGATATCTTGTCGCTATTATACTGACAGCACTCAGCCTTTGGCTCGGCTTCATTAAACCGCAAGATGAAACCAGCATCGCAACGCATATCATGCTGCTTTCGGCTGCTTTCGTTTTCCTCTCCCCCACAGGCTATCCTTGGTATTTTATCTGGTTTTTGATGTTTTTGCCTTTTTCTCTTAGCCATTGGTCTGCGCGCGGTCTGGCGCTTTTGACGATAGGCGCAGCTGCCTATTTTGCGCGTTTTAAAATCGGCGAAGCCGGACATTATGATATATATGCCAAAGTCCTTTTGCCTTTGGAATTTGGTATTCCCTTGCTGGTTCTCGCTTGGGATGGTTTGAAAGCGAAACGTCATGGCTGATCCTGTTATCAAACTCATCATACCAGCGCGAAATGAAGAAGGCGCGATAGGTAAAGTTGTGACCTCCGTCATAAATCAAGTCGACGGGGCAATCGTGGCGGATAACGGATCAACAGACGAGACTGCAAAAGTCGCATCCAATGCCGGAGCCAAAGTCGTTTCGGTGCCCATTCCCGGATATGGACGCGCCTGCCAGGCCGCTGTCAAAATGGCCGGACATCATGACATTCTGGTTTTTATGGACGGGGATGCGTCTGATGACCCGGCAGATTTGCCCCGCCTGTTGCAACCAATCCTCTCCGGTGAGGCCGATATGGTGATCGGATCCCGAATACTAGGCGATTGCGATCCCGGGGCTCTGACAGTGCAGCAGCGATTTGGAAATACTTTGGCATGCTGGTTAATGCATCTTTTTTGGGGCCATCGATTCACGGATTTGGGACCATTCCGGGCCATTACAAGGGAGAGTTATGAGCGACTGAATATGCAGGCACCGACATATGGATGGACCGTAGAAATGCAAGTCCGCGCTCTGAAAAAAGGCCTAAGCTGTAGAGAAGTCCCCGTACATTACCGCGCCAGAATAGGCGTTTCTAAAATTAGCGGAACTATCCGCGGAGTTATCCTCGCAGGGGTCTATATAATAGGCACAATTTTCAGGGAAGCCGCGCTAAGCCTACAAAGCCAACTTCGCAATGTAGTGCGGGTGAAGGGGTGCAGCGTGCTCCAGAATGGTGAAAAAATACCATAATTTTAGAAACACAATCAAGTTATTCGTCGACCAACTTGTAGGTCAAGATTTAGGGCAAAAAAGCTAATATGTGATGTGCCCCTAGCTTTATAGACACCTTGTTATTTCACTTTGTTGTCGTCTCAAAATCAACGGGTGACAACATTCCGTTGTTAGCATGCCTGCGCGTTGGATTGTAGAATAATTCGATGTAATCGAACACGTCCTGACGGGCATTTTTACGTGTTTTGTAAGTTTTTCTCCGGATGCGCTCGGTTTTGAGCAGATGGAAGAAGCTCTCGGCGACCGCATTATCATAACAGTTACCACGCCGGCTCATGCTGGCCTCCAGATTATGAGTGACTTGGTGCTCACGCCTAATCGACCAGCAACCTATGTCACGCTGTGACCTTTATCTGTAACCTGTGCCACAGCCTCTAATTTAAACTCTTCCGTATACCGAATACGCTTGCCCATAAGACAGCCTCCTTGCTTCCAGTTTTACCTTGCGAGGTGTCTACAAAGTAGGGGCACAT
>JAHDFA010000007.1:1905-42458 GCA_020628495.1 Hellea sp. | reverse complement strand
TTATCGGCTCGGCCAAAGGCGGGAAATCGGCTAGCCTGATCAGCCTGCATGAAAACGACATTCGCGTGACCTTCCCTGATAAAGTCATTGAGGAAGCTAAATCTCTGAAATTGCCAAAAATCGAAGGCGCACGTGAAGATATTCGCGACCTGCCCCTCATCACGATTGACCCCGTCGATGCGAAAGATTTCGACGACGCCGTCTTCGCCCACCCCGACAAAAATGAAAATAATAAAGGCGGATGGGTTGTTTGGGTCGCAATTGCCGATGTCGCAGGTTTTGTCACGCCGGGTTCCACACTGGACCTGGAAGCCCGCGAGCGCGGCAATTCGGTTTACTTGCCCGATGTCGTCGTGCCGATGCTCCCGCATGAGCTGTCTTCCGACCTCTGCTCCCTCCGCCCACATGAAGACCGGGCCTGTATGGCCGTGCGCATGGTGTTTGATAAAACAGGCGTGAAACTGCGCCACAGCTTTAAGCGCGGCATGATGCGCAGCCATGCCCGCCTGACCTATCAACAGGCCCAAGACGCAGCCGAAGGCCGCGCTGGCGAAGCGGCAGAACCCGTGCTGGACATTATTCAGGATATTTACGCCGCCTATGCCGTGCTGAAAAAGGGCCGCGATGCCCGCGCCCCGCTGGCCATCGAGTTGCCCGAACGCCGCGTCCATATTGACGAAGACGGCAAAGTCAGCGGCATCACGCTGCGCGACCGTTTTGACGCACATAAGCTGATCGAAGAATTCATGGTTCAAGCCAATGTCTGCGCGGCAGAGAGTTTGGGCGAGACTAAGACACCCGCCATCATGCGCTTCCATGATGTGCCGTCAGGTGAAAAGCTAAAAGGTCTCGCCGAATTCCTTCCTGCCTTAGATCTGAAATTCAGCATGGGCGAGCGGACAACAACGGCGCGCCTGAATAAGCTGCTGGCGCAAGCTGACGCCAAAGACTTGACCGAAACCGTTGGCATGGCGGTTTTGCGTAGCCAATCGCAAGCCATTTACAGCGCCAGCGAGGGCGGTCATTTCGGATTGAACCTGACCGACTATACCCATTTCACCTCACCCATTCGGCGTTATGCCGACCTCGTCGTTCACCGCGCTTTAATCGATAAATTCAATCTAGGCGAAGACGGGATGGATAAGGAAAGTACGTCCCGCTTGCAGGAAATCGCCGAACATATCTCTGCCACGGAACGCAAAGCCATGGTCGCCGAACGCGATGCCAAAGACCGCTATATCGCCGCCTATTTATCGGATCGGGTGGGTGCCACCTTCAATGCGCGGATTACGGGCGTGACGAAATTCGGCTTGTTCATCACCCTGGACGAAACGGGCGCGGATGGCCTCATCCCTGCCCGCAATCTCGGCCATGAATATTTCGCCTATGACGAAAAAAACCGGGCCTTGGTCGGCGCGGAAAGCGGCGACACTTACCGATTCGGACGCCCCATCAAAGCCAAGCTCGAAGAAGCCACGCCCGTTACGGGCGGTCTCGTTTTTGAGATGGTCAGCAAACCCGAAAAGGGCAAACCGCCCAAACGAAACCACCGCGGCGGCGGTGGAAGCCATAAGTCACGGGGCGCAAAGCATAGGCGCAGGCGAAGATAAGCGCATTCGGCTCTGTTAGTTTCTGGCTCTCTCCCTCGTTCATTTTGAAAACAATAAGTCGATCCAGTGATTTATATTCAACACCTCTCCCCAAGGAGAGGATGACGAAGACGATGGGGCCGGGAGACCCACTGACGAGGAACCGAACTGCAAAGCAGTTCGGCGCTGCACTGCATTTGACGTCCCACGTCAAATGCGGACGTTGCGCCATCCCCGTTTCAAAATCTGCGTATCCACATATTATTTTCCGCTTTTCCCAAGCTTACCGCAGGTTTTTCAAACTCCGTCCCCATCTCGAAAAAACATAATCCTCGTCGCTTGGGACCCGTGCTATAGTGCATATGTTCTTTCAGACATGGGACAGGTAGGAGCTCACCGACTGGTCTGGAGGACGATGGGTCTGAGCATCCGGTGGTGAGACATCGGACTGTGCCGGGGCTTTGGAAACGAGAGCCGACTAGTGGTTCCAAGTGGGCCAACTCTAGGGTTGCACCGGCCGTTTCTTCAAAAACCATCGCCGCAGGGTTTGTGCGTGCTGTCTTACAATCGGCACGTACGTCTTTCTGTAAAACAAAACTCTACTTCCCCTTCTGGTATTCCATCGGGAAGACAACTCTGCGGGCACGTCCTGCTTTATATTTGACCTCGGCTGACCCTCCAATTGGCAGCAGCAGCTTTCGCTTGTCTTCAAATCCCTGACCCTTCATCACCCTCCCATGTCAGACCCCATCAAAGATTCCGGTCCGGTCCTCGTCGGTAAGATGAAAATTACCGATGGCGAGCGAGCCAAACGCAAAGAGTTGGACCGGGCCCCGCGACCACGCCTCGCCTCGACATTGGTGTTGACCTGTGGGGCGGGTAAAAACCTAAAAATCCTTATGGGACAGCGATCCAAACGCCATGATTTCATGCCCAGCGTCTATGTCTTTCCGGGCGGGCGGGTCGACCGCGCTGACTCTTATGCCAAATATGCGGGCGATCTGTCCGCACGAACAGAACGCATATTGGAAGCGGCTTATAATCCTCGCCGGGCCAGAGCAATTGCCCTCGCCAGCGTGCGGGAGACATGGGAAGAAACGGGTCTCATGCTGGGCGCAAAATCCGTCTCTCACCGTAATTTGACCCATGCCAGTTATGACGCGTTTCGCGAAAAAGGCCTGCTGCCTGATTTGTCCGGCGTTGAAGTCTTTGGCCGCGCTGTGACCCCGCCGCACCGTCATAAACGCTTTGATGCGTGGTTTTTTGTCAAACATCTTGGGAATATAAAACCGCCCCAGATTTCTGACAGTTCAGAGCTTTTGAATGTCGGATGGTTCACATTTCACGAGATTGAAAAACTGGAGACGCAGCGCGCCACGGATATGATGCTGCAAGTGCTGGAGCGCTATCTGAAAGCGGACCGACCACCGGAGCGGATTTTCTATTCCCGCGCCATTCGCGGTGAATTTAAAATGCTGCAATTCCCGTAGGGTTCAATGCCCGCAATCGGTTGACAGCCGCCCTTCAAGCGCCTATCCGCGCGCAACTGAATTACTCGAAATATGAGGACTCCCCGTCATGGCGAAGCCTACCACAATTAAAATCCGCCTGAACTCGACTGCCGGGACTGGCTATTTCTATGTCACGAAGAAAAATTCGCGGACAATGACCGAAAAAATGGTCAAGAAAAAATATGATCCCGTCGCACGTAAGCACGTCGATTTCAAAGAAGGCAAAATCAAGTAAAATTTGCTTTTATATCAAATATAAAGAAGCCGCCATGTGCATTTCGAAAATGAATTGCAAATGGCGGCTTTTTTTATGGAGTTGATCCTACGCGGCTTTGCGGATTTGCGCGGATAGAGCCTTGTTCCGCCCCGCCTGTTTGGCCTTGTAGAGCGCACCATCTGCGCGTTTGAATACATCTCGCAGGCTCTCACCCGGTTCGACCTCGGCAACGCCGACGCTGATTGTAACTTGCAAGGCTTCGCCGTCCACAAAGATGGGTGTTCCGGCAATCAAAGACCGCACCCGGTCCGCTGCGATAAGGGCCTCCTCAGCATTTGTTTCGGGCATGGCAATCATGAATTCTTCGCCACCGTAACGGGCCACAACATCCACAGCGCGCATATTGGTCACAAGCCGCGCCGCAATCTCTTTCAGAATTTGATCACCCATATCGTGACCTAAAATATCATTCACCCGTTTGAAATGGTCGATATCAAATACCATAATGGAAAACGGCGTCGACTTCATTTCCAATTCATCAAATAGCGGTTCGATTGTGCGGTCAAAATAGCGTCTATTACCCAATCCCGTCAGTGGGTCAGCCACGACCATTTCCAGATTTTCGTTGAAATTCTCCCGCAAGGAATCGGCATAGAACTTCCGTCTGAGCAATGTCTGGACCCGGGCTTTCAATTCCTGAATTTCAACCGGACGCATAATTGTATCATTAATACCGATATCATAAGCTCGCACAAAACGAGTCTCGTCTTCCGGATCGCCAATGACAAGAATCGGAATGTCGCGACTTTCCTCATTGAATTTCAAGGACGCACAAACCCGTAAACCATCAAAAGTCTCACTGACGAGACTGACAATGACCGTATCAATACCGGATTTCGCCAGACTAAGGGCCTTCAGCGGATCTTTTTCAACAATGACCTGATGGCGTTCGCGCAAGGGTTGGGCGACTTTTGCGGCATGGAGATCGTGATCTTCGACCAGCAGAATTCTCCCTCTCTGCTTCTCAATACTTTCCAGCAGACTGCGGGAATTGGACAATGTATGCCCCGTATGACTAAGCAATTGGTCTGTCACCATTTTCAGGCGAAGTAGTGAGCGCACCCGCGCCATCATGTTGAAATCATCAATCGGCTTGGTCACGAAATCATCCGCTCCGGCTTCCAGTCCACGAATTCGGTCCTTCGTCTCTTCTAAAGCGGTCACCATAATAACAGGCACATGCCAAGTTGCCGGATTATTTTTGATACGTCGGCAGGCCTCAAACCCATCCATACCCGGCATCATGGCGTCCATTAAAACGAGGTCCAGTCGCTCAGACTGCGCAATTTCCAGAGCTTCATATCCTGAACGGGCTGTCAGAACGTCATAATATTCTGCCTGCAATTTGACTTGCAGCAGGTGCACATTTGGGGCGAGATCGTCAACAATGAGGATACGCGCGGACATAGCGGTCTCCTCTGGGTTCAGGCTGCTTCAGCGAATTTCCGCACTTTGGCGAGGAAGGAAGACACTGTAATCGGTTTAGCGATGTAATCCTCGCACCCGCCATCGCGAATGCGCTTCTCATCGCCCTTCATGGCAAAGGCCGTCACAGCGATAACCGGAATATCTGCCAAGGCCTTATCATCTTTAATCCATTTTGTGACTTCCAAGCCAGAGACTTCGGGCAATTGAATGTCCATCAAGATGAGGTCAGGTTTGAAACTGCGGGCCAGAGAAATGGCTTTCAACCCTTCGCGGGTCTGCTTCGTCTCATAACCGTGTGCTTCCAACAGGTCGGCGAACAGTTTCATGTTCAGCTCGTTATCTTCGACGATGAGAACTTTTTTTGACATTTTCTTCAACATAATCCCAATTCACCAAACTGACAGCACTGTCTAGCCCGCAGCGCTTGTTCTTGTTCTGTTGACCTGACACTGACAGAATATCCTTAAATCTTGGTGTGTTGGTCGGTTACTTGTGGTTAACCATGATAGCGTTCCACAGCGCTTTTACATAAGTATCAGCAAGTAGAACATTGCATGAACATATTAAATCTTATATAAGAGATAAAAATGAGTTCCCGCAGCACAGAAATCTCAAAACTTTGTCGGGATTGCGGCACGAATTCTTTTGTGGCCGAGGTTTGTGCGGCCTGCGGTTCTCGGCGTGCAGTATCGCATAAAGAACTCAACACACTTTCTATCGCTCATGTGGATTGTGACGCTTTTTATTGTTCTGTTGAAAAACGGGATAATCCGGCCATTCGTGACAAACCCGTTGTCGTCGGCGGCGGACGACGCGGCGTGGTCTCTGCGGCCTGTTATCACGCCCGCATTTTTGGCGTTCGCTCAGCCATGCCCATGTTCCAAGTCATGAAACTTTGCCCTGACATTGTCGTCGTGAAAGGCAGCATGGAGAAATATGCCTATGAGGGTGGACGTATTCGCGAAATGATGCGCGCCTTGACGCCATTGGTGGAGCCTCTTTCTATAGATGAGGCTTTTCTGGATTTAACAGGGACAGAGCGCCTTCACGGCCGTAGTCCGGCGCAAAGTTTGATCAAATTACAGAATGATATTTTGCGAGAGGTCGGCGTGACCGTATCCATCGGACTTTCTTACAATAAGTTTCTGGCAAAGACGGCATCGGATCTCGACAAACCCAATGGGTTCGCCGTCTTGGGTCGGGACGATGCGCAGGCTTTTCTGTCCAAACAATCGGTTGGGTTCATTTATGGTATCGGCCCGGCCTTTGCCGCGAAACTGGAAAAAGCGGGTTTGCGCACGATTGCTGATGTCAGGAAACGCTCAGATAAAGAGATGGCGCAACGTTTTGGCGATCACGGGCTTCGGCTGGCAAGGCTCGCACGGGGCGAAGACCATCGCCGCGTTAATCCCGTTAGTGACCGAAAATCTGTATCTGCGGAGACGACGTTCAATACTGATATATCCAATCTTGAGCAGCTCAAGGATAAGCTCTGGCAAGTTTGTCTCAAAACCGCAGACCGCTCCAAAGCGAAAAATCTGGCGGGGCGGACTGTCACGCTTAAACTTAAAACCGCGCAGTTTAAATCCATCACCCGGCGACGAACCTTACAGCAACCCGCACAGCTCGCGGACAAAATATTCTCAGAACTGGAACCTCTCTTAGAAGCGGAGGTCGACGGACGGAAAAGCTACCGCCTGATTGGTGCAGGCATTTCGGGCTTGTCCGCTCCCGTTGGTGATATTGCCGATATGCTAGATGTGAAATCCGCTAAGCGCGGCGCAGCAGAACGCGCCAGCGACATTGCCCGCGCAAAATTCGGGTCGGACGCAGTCACCACAGGGCGCGGGCTTCGCCTCCGTCAAGCCAAACTGAAAAACATAGCGGAGAGTCTGCCGCGTAAGCCTAAGTTTGAGGACTAAGCGATGGCGTTCGTCTACGCTCGACCCACCAAATGGCGCTAGCCAATAGAACGTATGTAAACAACATTAGCACACCAAGCGCCACGCCGTGGGGTCCCGCTGCCGGATCGAAAGTACCGTTTTGAACCTGGACTCCCGGCGCAGTGACAAAGGTAAATTGAAGCATCCCCATGAATAAGAATAGAATCGATAGCCCGATGAGGCTCGATCGTGGTCCTGTTGTTACGCGCACCCAAAAAATGAAAGCGGCTAAAAGGAGACCCATTTCAAGCGCAAATGCGAGGTAAGGCCAGTTCCAAATGCTCAAACCCAGCTCGGTCTGACTACCGGGCCAAAGCGGCAAATCCGGACGATGGACGATAAGGTCAAAAATCCAGTGGGAGAAAACGAGGCCAAACACGACCCAAAAACCTTTCATACCGCTCTTGGGTCTCAACAGCTTGAAAATCAGACCACCAATTGCAGCCCAACCCAGTGAGGTGATGAGACTATGAGAATATGGAATCGTGAAATAGGGTTCACCGCCAATAATGCGGGTTTCGCCCTCTATCCCAAACATGACCAGAACAGCGAAAACAATATCCATAAACTGAACGGCTAAAAATGCCATCCAAACGGGAACGAGGACCGTGCCTTTACCGCGCTGCGTATCAAAAACGGCAGGCGCATAGTGACCCATAAACATATGCGTCTCCTATTTAGGGGCGAATGCTTGAAAATACTCAAAAATCTCGTCTTCAGATCGGCTGGCCGCATTTCGCCATGTAGGAGCGGTATCCAAATTTAAGACACTTCCATAAGTATCCGTAACAAGAATGGTTGGAGTACCGACGATCTCATTCAATCCGAAACGCTGCGCAACATCTATATTCCGGTTCTTCTGGCCGACGTCGATAAAGCGAACTTCGTAATTATTGGCCAGTAGTGTTTGAAATCTGGGCGTTTCAAACCAGCCGGCCAGCGCACGACTGTCATGACACCAGTTCGCGCCCATAACGATAATAGCATTCTTTCCTGACGCGGCCACACTGGCCAAGACGTCATCAACGGACGTCTGAGCGATTAATTCAGGGTCAGGATCAAAAGGACGGGCTTCGGGATGTTCAGCGGCGAGTGCCTCCGGAATGTAGGAGGCAGAAGTGCAGGCCACTGTCATAAACGCGATTAGAAGCAGGCTAGAATATCTCATATGTTACCTATAGCCGAAATCATTTGCATGCCAAGCGTCTTCGGGGTCATGTTACAGACATGTCAATCTTCAGATTTTTCCGCAGGCCCAAAGCCGACAGAGTACCTGTTCGCAATCCAAACCCCAGTCCTTCATCCGTAAAAGCTTCTGCTCGGTTATCCAGTGCCGACAGAATCGATGTACGGCGCTATTTTCATAATGAACGTCACTTTCAATGTTACACCAGCTGGTTTGCGCATTGGGATGGATGGATTAGCGCAGGGCATTGCCTGACAGAAGCGAAGGATCACTTACCCAATTTCGTCTCAAATCGGCCTTTTACGAAGTGGCCGGACGGCTTGGATGCGGCCTTAGTTGGCTGCACCCTGCCCAAAACACGTCCCGAATATCCTGTCATTGGCCAAGATGTCATTCTTATGGGCTACCCTGCAGGGTCACGCTATTTGGAAACCCGCATGGGCCGCGTTTATTTTGAACGCAACCCCGGACAATGGATTGCTCATATCTTTGAGCCAGATGAGCCCGTGGTCACGGGCATGAGTGGAGGCCCTGTGCTGGACGCAAAAACTCGTAAGCCCATCGGCATCATCATAACACGTAACAGTCCGGCGGATTTGAATCATGACCGTGACCCGGATGAAAGCGCAGACTTTATTGCGCTCTCGGCCGTCTGGGACGCTATGACAAAGCAGGCATCCGCCTGAACCGAACCATGCGCATCGTCGCGCCTGCATCACGGTGTTTCGCGGCTATTTGATAATCCGGAAGGGCGAAGAAATCCTTCATATGATCTTTGTCTCGAAACTCTAACAGAACGGCTTTATCACCGGGCAAATCGAAGAATTTTGCGTCTTCATCATTCCCGATTACATTCACGCCTTCACGGATAAAAATCGGTGTCGAAAGCTCGACATATCGGTCATATTCCGATTTGTCGTGGAATTCTGCTGTGACGAATAAAAGTATGGACATTATTTGACCTATAAAATCGTGAGAGTGACCATGCCGATCAGCACGAGTGTAGACAGCGAGAACATGCCGAAACGCAACATGACTTTCCCCGCACTGACCTGAATGAAACTGTGCAGAACGCGCAGCACGACATAGGCCCAAGCCGCATAGTAAATCGGCATCGAGATTTGTGCGGTCAGCGTGACGTAAAACATCAACGCGTAAAAAATCGTCGGCTGCTCCAAAAGGTGATTATAATTATGGGCAGAAGCTTGGACAGAGAGTGGAAGCTCCTCTTTCCATTTTCCATCCGGCGACTTGGCAGTCTCGGGGTCCATTTTCGCGGCCTGCATGGCCGGAATACGTCGGGCATACATAAGCAACCAAATCAAAAGCGTCCAGATAATAAGAGCCAGAACCGGCGCCAAAAAACTTGTCGATGTCATATAATTTCCCCTAATTTTCAACGACACTAGCGCAAAGAAAAAGGGCCCGCACGGGATTTCCGTGCAGACCCTCTATTCAGTCTTCAAAGCCGAAGCCTTGAGAATGACTTATGCCATTGTAATGTTCTCAACAGCAGTCTTGCCTGTGCGTTGGTTCACGGCTGTATCGAACATGACTTTGTCACCTTCGTTGAGGCCTTGAATGCCGGAGCGCTGAAGCGCTGTGATGTGGACAAAAACGTCGCCTTCACCATCATCGGGTTGAACAAAGCCGAAGCCTTTAGTTGTATTGAAAAATTTAACCGTACCCGGTTTCATTTCGTCTGACATGTGTATTCCTTTCACGTCGTCTTTATGCGGACTTCAACGTGAAGCCGCGGGAGTGTCGAAAAAGGTATGCAATGCGTACTCAGTGTGGCGTAACATCATGTCACGACAAAGCTGGCCGGGTCATCAGGCCTGTTCTCGATGAAAGTCATATGGGCGCAAATGCGCCAAACCGCAAGTGAACCTTTCGTGTCAGTCGATGAAGTGTATCACCCAAACAAATCGCCCTGCCCGCTAATGCTTGCCGGCACGCGGAAAAGATCGCGGCGAAGCGGTTGACGGTCCTCACGCGGTATTATTCCATATTTTCTTTGCGCCATGCGATAACGCTGCGTGATGAGCTTTGCAAAGGGTGTGCGCGGCGCGGCAACGCGGACCCAGCTGGGATCATAATCGCGGCCATTATTCATAATGCGGATATGATGCAAAATACGTCGAGCGCGATTAGGCGAAAACTCCTCCAGCCAAGCCTTAAATATCGGCGCGACCTCTTGCGGAAGACGGAGTATTGTAAAGGCGCTGAATGTTGCGCCCAATTCTGCGGCGCGTGCCATAATGCTTTCCAATTCACTGTCATTGAGGCCGGGTATCATCGGCCCCAGCATAATGCCTGTGGGGATACCCGCTTCGGCTAACTGTCGGATAGCATTAAAACGCTTATCGGGTGTGGACGTTCGCGGCTCCATAGCGCGGGCAAGGCGTCTATCCTGCGTTGTAACTGAGACCATGACCCGGGTCACACCTTTTGCGGCCATAGGCGTGAGCAAGTCTAAATCACGCAAAACAAGCGCATTCTTGGTCAATATAGAGACCGGATGATTGAAATCGTGCAACACCTGAATAAGTCCGCGCATGATACGGCGCTCGCGCTCAATCGGTTGATACGCATCCGTATTCGTACCGATTTGAATTGGGATGACTTTGTAGCGCGGTTTTGAAAGTTCAGCCGTTAGTAAATTTGCGGCGTCAGGTTTTGCGAACAGCTTGGTTTCGAAATCCAATCCCGGCGACAGGCCGTGATAGGCATGTGATGGGCGTGCAAAGCAATAAGAACAGCCATGTTCACACCCGCGGTAAGGATTAATGGAGCGTTGCATGGCGACATAGGGTGAATTGATCTTATTTATTATGGTCTTGGGGTGTTCATTGAAGACAATGGTTTTTCGCGCAACGCGATCGTCTTCCGGCAAGGCGTCCCAATCCTCATCCGTCTGTTCACGCGACTCCGGCTCATATCGTCCCGTCGCATTCCACCGCGTGCCACGCCCTTTTTCGCGTAAAGCTATTTCTCGCGATTGTGGCTTGAATGACAGGATATGAGGCTGGGCCATGACGGAACTCCGTTAAGATAAAAATATCCGCAATAGGCCCAATCGGATTTGAAACTGTTATAGGAATTTATTCCGCATTCGCAACGGCCGGCACAAAACTTGATGTGTATAAATCACATGATTTGTATCGCCGCCCATTCCAAATACATCAAAGCCTCACAACTATATCATTGAAATATCAACCTTATTTTTTGCAACAATTATTGAAACAAGGCGTTTCAATAGATAACGCTAAAATTCAACATTAAGGAATAAATAAATTGATTGGGCTGAACCCAAGTATAAGCCATGACGATTTCTTGAAGGCAACGGATGGAATTTTGACTGCTAATAATCTTAGGTCACTGGTTGAAAGATGTCAGGAACTAATTGTTTTTCAATACGGTAGTTATCACCACATTCCAGCCATTGGCACGCGGAACTATAATCAACTTAACAGATATTGGGCAATTGGGCTCGACGATCAGGTCCTTGATTACCTCGATACACGCGGCCAAAAATCCGACCCTGTAATGAGTTTTGTATTCGAAAAAGCCCGCCCATTTTGGTTATCCGATTTATCCGGATCGAGTGAACTTACTGGGGACTACAATCAAAGCCGCATAAAATTAGTCTTAGACTATGTCGGCGATGGGATGCTGGCGCCTTTGTTTGGGCCCTTCGACAGGAGGGGATATATGTTTGTGGGCTTTAAACAGCCAAAGGACTTTTACGACGACATATTTCTGTGGCAATTTCAGGCCATTTTGCAGGCCATACATATACATTACTGCAAGCTGGTCGAGTCTCTACGCAATCAGGTAAAATTGACAAAAAGAGAGAGTGAGGTTTTGGAATTGATTACATTTGGCAAAACGAATCCCGAAATTGGAACAGCCTTGGGTATCTCAACCAACACTGTCTCCGGCTATGTGAAAAAGCTCTTTTTAAAATTTGAAGCGACAGATCGTGTTACCGTGGCGCTTCGTGCAAGAAGCTCTATTCTATAGCAAACTTCTCATCAACCATATGGCGAAATATATTCATCGCGATACGATTGGAGAGAGCTTGATCAGATTCGGCATCTCCGCCCGTATTAACGCCTGACGCTTTCTCCCAAATGTCCATGAGGCCCAGCATGTCCGATTTAGAACTGATTTTGATGCGGGATGCCAGTTTTAACAAAGTCATCTCAAAGTCAAGAAGCGCCTCTTCTCTCTGATCTACCGCATGCTCTTCATGACGATAACCGGGCTTGATATTCGCGCACTCTCTCAAATCCGATATCGTATCGTTATAGAGATCCCGCAGGCCGCTAACAGTTAGCTCGTCTGGCTTTAACTCAGACGGTAAATTCACTTTCACTTGGTTCATATCGACCCCCACTCACAATCAAATGTATATATTGATTGTGGGTTAGTCTTGTGTGCTGTGATTTGAGCTGTCTGTATAGCCCACTATCATCCCCCCTCATATGGGTGGTATTTGGGGCTTTCTGATATTCAAAATTTAGGATCTAGGAATGTCGCCCTTCAAAACGTCAGTACTTTCAACACTATTCGGGCAATTTTTTGATAGTTCTCTCAGAAAATTATCTTAGAGAAAAAGGCAAGCTGCAGCGCAGTGCGGCATCGAATACATAACTGTTCAGTTTTCATTGTTACAGATTTGGGCAGGGTTATTTTGCTGCCGCCTATCGAGAGGTCAGCCGAGTTCAATTATAAAGCAGGACTTGCCCGCAGAGTTGTCTTCCCGATGGAAATACCATGGGAAAGAGGAAGAAATGTTTTACGCGAAGACGATGTCCACCGATTGTAAGACGGCAAACAAACTCTGCGGCAGCGGTTTTTGAAGAAGCGGCCCGTCTGTCCTACGAGTTGAGGCATCTCTGGCCCCACGCATCGGCTCTCACTCCTAAAGTCCCGGCTCAGTCCAACGTGTCACCGCCGGATGCTCAGACCCACCGTCTTCCAGACCAGTAGGTGACGTCTACCTGTCCTATGTCTGAAAGAACATCTGCAATATAGCACAGCTTTTGGAAACGAGGATTATTCTCCTGAAATTTCTGACAAGACGCTGTTTTTATTGAGGAACACATTTTCCCGAAATGGGGATGGAGTATGGAAAGAACATGTATTTCGCCTCCAGCGTTTTTTATGCGGCAAAAAAACAAGAAATTACTCTAAATCTCACTCATGCCGACGAGCTGAAACAAGATGGGTCATGCCAATCCCACTATTCCGCAAAAATCTTATTTAGATAGGCGGCTATGCGCACGCCGCCTTGTTGCAGACGCAAATCAACATCGGCGCGGTGTTTATAGACATAATCATAGCTGAGATTTGGCAATGTATCACGGTCATAGGGCCCCAAACCTTCATAGATTTTGTCCCGCATAGTTAGACTTTCGCGCACCCATGTCTGTGGATTGTTATTTGACCAAATGGCTTTTTGGTCCGGGGTTATCCGGCGGTTTAGCCAGCGGGCTTTCTCCGTATAGGAGAGTTTTTCATCCTCAATCAGGTCCTCATCCCACAGTGCGTGAAGGTTTGTGTCCTTGTCTTTAAATCGGACATCAACCCAATTGCCCCCGCGGTCATCACCTTTGCCAACATGTAGCGGTTGATGAAGATCGCCAATCAAATGAATAGTGAAGCGTAAGGCCAACTGTCGCTGCGTCACGGGCAATGTCTCATCCGTAATCTGCTTTGAAAACATGGCCAGTGCAGACAATGCATCGCCTTCCGGCGGCGCAGCTGAATAAGTCGTGCCCGGCGGAACGGTGATATAATGCCAAGGCGACGCCCCTTTGCGCCAATATTCACTGGGGTTGGAGCGCATGAAGTCCGGCCAGGTCGAAGCTTCAGCCAAACTCTCTACGCCTAACAGAGCGGTGATTTCGGCTTGCGCTTCGGGCGTGAGATGATCCTGCGCAATCTTCCCCGTAACGCGGTGACCATTCGGCCCCCATGCGTGAACGGAGGTCGCAGCAGCGGCGAGAATTGAAAGAGATAGTAAGGTCGATTTAAACATGGGCTATGCCTATCAGTGATGGCAAAGGCTGTCCAAGCTCACCCAAAAACAGCTGTTAGTATCACTTGCCGGGTAAAAACCGTCCCACCCCCATCACATACGAACACACATAATTCATCCTTCGACCCTTGCGTTACGTTAACGTGAACGTTAACTGCACCCTAAGTCAAAACGCGAGTCTGTTTGGGTCTGCCTCCCCTTGCCCGAACAATTCGTATTCAAAACATAATATTGCGAGAGGAAAGACTATGACCGAAGCCTATATATATGACGCGGTGCGCACGCCGCGCGGCAAAGGCAAATCCGATGGAAGCCTGCACGAAGTCACGCCCGTTAGCTTGGGCGCGCAGGTCCTCGAAGCCGTTCGCGACCGTAACAACATCGACTCAGCTGAAATCGAAGACATTGTCTTTGGCTGTGTGTCCCCGGTTGGTGAGCAAGGCGCCGTTATCACGCGGTCTGCTATCCTTCAGGCTGGATATGCGCAAACGACATCCGGCATTCAGGTCAACCGTTTCTGCGGCTCCGGCCTTGAAGCGTCCAACATCGCAGCGGCCAAAGTCATGGCCGGCGAATGTGACCTCGCCATTGGCGGCGGAGTCGAGCATATGTCCCGCGTGCCAATGGGCAGCGACGGCGGTGCAATGGCGACCGACCCGGCTGTGGCGATTGCAAACTACTTTGTCCCGCAAGGCGTCTCGGCTGACCTTATCGCCACGAAATATGGCTTCTCACGTGATGACCTCGACGCTTACGCTGTTGAATCTCACAAGCGTGCAGACAAAGCCTGGAAAGAAGGCCGTTTCGACAAATCTATTGTCCCGGTCAAAGATATCCTCGGCCTGACGATTTTGGAAAAAGACGAAACCATTCGTCCCGACACAAATATGCAGTCGCTCGGCGCGCTGAACCCGTCCTTTAAGATGATGGGCGAGAATTTCGGCTTCGACAATGTCGCGAACCAGAAATATCCAGGCGTAGAGAAGATCGAACATCGTCATCATGCCGGCAACTCTTCCGGTATCGTGGACGGCGCAGCCGCCATCCTGATCGGCAATAAAGAGACAGGCGAACGTTTGGGCCTCAAGCCACGCGCACGCATCCGCTCTATGGCGTCTATCGGCTCAGAGCCGACTATCATGCTGACGGGTCCGGAATTTGCGGCGCAGAAAGCTTTGAAGCGCGCAGGCATGAATGTCAGCGACATCGATATTTACGAGCTGAACGAAGCCTTCGCAGCTGTCGTTCTACGCTTCATGCAGGCGCTCGAAATCGATCACAGTAATATCAATGTCAATGGCGGAGCAATTGCGATGGGTCACCCGCTCGGGGCCACAGGCGCCATGATACTCGGCACGATGGTGGATGAGTTGGAACGCTCTGATAAAGAAACATCCCTCGTCACGCTCTGCATTGGCGGCGGCATGGGCACAGCTACAATCATTGAACGCGTCTAAGACGACCAGACGGGAAATAAGAACATGAGCTACAATAACTTTAAACTGGACACAGATGCAGACGGCATTGTGACCATGACAATCGACGTCCCGAACCAGACCATGAATGTCTGGACACCGGATTTCATCAATGAGTTCGATAAATTTATCGACGATTTCAATTCCAATGACGACATGAAAGGCCTTGTCGTCACATCCGGCAAAGAAAATGCCTTCTTGGCAGGCGCTGATCTGAACATGATGAGCGAGAATAATGCTGCAGGCAAAACGCTGACGATGGAAGCATTTGAAGAAAGCATGAAGCTGACCCTGGCATTACGCAAAATGGAAAATGGCGGCTACACCACACGCCAAATTCAGCGCGAAGGCAAGAAAGCCAAACCCGCAGCAGCCGCAATTGAAGGTCTAGCGCTTGGCGGTGGTCTGGAAATCTGTCTCGCGACACATCAGCGTTTCGTCGCTGACAATCCAAAAATCAAACTCGGCCTGCCGGAAGTCCTCGTCGGCCTCCTGCCTGGCGCCGGCGGAACGCAACGCACAATGCGCCTGATGGGCCTACAGCCCGCAGCCATGATGTGCACGCAGGGCAAACCGCTCGATCCGAAAAAAGCCAAAGCGCAAGGCCTCGTCCACGAAGTCGTCGAAGTTGGCGGAACACTCGCAGCGGCAAAAGCCTGGGTGAAAGACAATATCGAAAAAGGCGTCGTTGCGCCTTGGGATGTCAAAGGCTTCAAAATTCCAGGCGGCGGCGGTGCCATGAACCCGAAATCTGTGCAGTTCTTTATGGCATCCGGCGCGATGGCTCTGCAGCAGACAAAGGGCAATTATCCGGCTGTCGAAGCTATACTGTCTTGTCTCTATGAAGGCTCTATCGTCCCGATGGATACGGCCCTTCGCATCGAAAGCAAATATATCACGAAGCTGCTCATGGGTGCGACGTCCAAGAATATGATCCGCACTTTGTTCCTGAACAAGAACGCTGCAGACAAGGGCGCAGGCCGTCCTGAGAGTATTCCCGCGCAAGACATCAAAAAAGTCGGCGTTTTGGGCTGCGGCCTGATGGGCGCAGGTATCGCCCACGTCACAGCGAAGGCCGGGATGGAGGTCATCTCCCTCGACCGCAACATGGAAGAAGCGCAAAAGGCCATCACTTACTCGCAAAAAATCCTCGACAAAAAAGTCTCTCGCGGACGCATGACCAAAGAGAAAGCCGACGCTTTCCTCGCACGCATCACGCCGACAGATAATTACGACCTCTTGAAAGACGTCGACCTCGTCATCGAAGCTGTCTTTGAACGCCCTGATGTCAAAGCCGATGTTATCAAAAAAACAGAGGCTGTGATTGGCAAAGATATCGTCTTTGCGACGAATACATCAACGCTACCGATTGGTGGTTTGGCCAAGCATTCTGATCGTCCGGAAAACTATATCGGCATGCATTTCTTCTCGCCTGTCGACAAAATGCCGCTCTTGGAAATTATCCCACATGACGGCACGGGCGATCTCGCTCTGGCAACCGCGCTGGATTACAATAAGAAAATCCGCAAAACGCCGATCATCGTCAAAGATGTGCGCGGTTTCTTTACCAATCAAGTCTTCCCGCCATACATCAATGAGGCCGCTTTGATGGTAACAGAGGGTGTCTCCATGGCGCTGATTGAAAACTGTGCGGCGAACCTTGGACTCCCCATCGGTCCGCTGGCTGTGTCCGATGATACAACGCTCAAACTTGGCTATGATATTATGACATCGACCATGGAAGAAATGGGCGACAAATATGTGCCGACCGGCGCGGAAGAGTTCATTACAAATATGGTCACGAAATGGGATCGCGGCGGACGACGCCTCGGCGCCGGTTTCTATAATTATGATGAAGACGGCAAACGCCTCGACCTTTGGAAAGGTATGACGGATCACTATCCACTCACAGAGGTTCAGCCGTCTGCGGAAGAAGTCTCCCAACGCTTGCTTTATGCCCTCGTCGCGCCATCCGTGCGCACATTTGCTGAAGGCGTCGTGCCGGATCCGCAAAGCGCGGATCTTGGCGCCATCTTCGGATTGGGCTTCCCGCCCTATACAGGCGGACCCCTCTCCTATGTCGATACGATTGGCCTCGACGCTTATGTCGCGACGGCTGACATGCTCGCCCAACGTCACGGCGCGCGTTTCAGCCCCCCGCAAATGGTTCGCGATATGGCGAAACAGGGGAAGACTTTCTACGCCGACAGCACGCCAAGCTCGAAACGCATTTATACGCGCGGCACATTGAACCGCATGTTGGAAGTCGAAGTCGTCAAAATCGCCAACGCCATGGGCCTCGCTGCCAGCGTTGACGATCTGAAAGCCGACACCATCAGCAAAATTTTGAATGCGCAAGGCATGAAAAAAGCGGCGTAAAGTCAGCCTGAAATTAAGACCGAAAAAGCCCCGCAAGCGAAGACTTGCGGGGCTTTTTTTGTTAAGCGACGAAACTACTCTTCCATCGCCTCGATCAGTTTTACCATTCGGATAAATTCGGCGCGGTAGCCGTTTTCATCTTCGCCCTTTGCGCCCTGCGCGAGTTTTATAGCGTCGGCGTAGCTGTAATCGTCAACTTGCATATCGCCCCGGAGTTTTTGCCCGACAATAGAAACCGCTGTTGCAAAGCGCATGTCATCACTGGCACGGCTCAATCGGCGTTCTTGGCGCTTTCCAATCGGGAAAGTTTGCAGAGTCGATTTATCCGCATCCGGTAATTTGTGACGGATTTTGACAAAGGCATATTCGTCTGACCCATTATTTTTGGGCGTGTCTTCCGCCGACGCATAACGCAGCTTATCAATCGTAATCGCGGGCGAGCCGACGGGCGTCATCTCATAGATGGCGGTGACGCTGTGCCCTGCCCCGATTTCACCCGCATCGACTTTGTCATTATTAAAGTCCTGACGTTTTAGCGCGCGCGTTTCATAGCCGATAAGGCGGTACTCCGCGATGGTGGCCGGGTTAAACTCGACTTGGATTTTGACGTCTTTGGCGATCGTGAACAATGCGCTGCCAGCCTCATTGGCCAGCACCTTATTCGCCTCTGACAGCGTATCGATATAGGCGGCGACGCCGTTCCCGTTCTGCGCCAGAGATTGCATGAGATGGTCATTGTAATTCCCCATCCCGAAGCCGAGCACAGAGAGGAAAATACCCGTTTCTCGCTTATCTTTGATGAAATCCTTCATATCATCCGGTGAGGAAAAACCGACATTAAAGTCGCCATCTGTCGCAAGTATGACACGATTTACGCCCTCATCATAAAAGCTCTCTTGGGCCTTTTGATAAGCGAGTTCGAGCCCTGCGGCCCCTGCGGTGGAACCACCTGCCCTGAGATTGTTCAAGGCATCAAGAATGTCAGATTTCTTGCTGACAGGAGTGGGTTCCAGCACAGTTCCGCTTGCACTCGCATAGGCGACAATGGAGACCGTATCGTCTTCATCCAACGTATTGAGCAGGAGTTTGAAGCTATTGATCAATAGCGGCAATTTATTGGGCTGGTTCATTGAACCTGAGGTATCAATCAGGAAAACCAAATTGCTGCGCGGCTTCTCCGTTTGTTTCGGAACATAACCTTTAATGCCAATATGCATCAGCTTTGTATCCGCATTCCACGGGTTCTGCGTAACGGTCACATTCGCCTTGAACGGCTCGTCCGCAGATTTTGGTGCTTCGTAATCATAAGGAAAATAATTGATCATTTCCTCGAGACGGATCGACTCACGCGGCGGCAATTGCCCGCGATTGATAGAGGCGCGCAGGAAGGAATAGCTGGCCGTATCTACATCCACGGAGAATGTAGAGACCGGAGCCTCCGACACAGCGGTCGTGGTGTTCAGCTTGTATTTTTCAAAGGCATCGCGGCTGTCAAATTCCCGCACAATCTTTCCGTCTTCATCGCGGAGATAGAATTTCTGCGGGCTGATTTGCGTTCGCACTTTGACTTTCCGCTTCGTGCCGGCGGGGACGTGGCGCTCAACCGTTGAGGCAGGCGTTTTAATAACACGGCGCGTCTCCATTTTCGTCACGGCAGGAACAGTGCGTTCGACCGTTCTTGCCGGGGTTTTCACGGTGCCATCTGGATTGAAGGAGGGAGGAATAGTCACAAGTTCAGTGGATGCCTCTTGTGTCACAACAGATTCTGTGACCGTTTCATATTCAGGCGGTGTCGTGATAAACTCAATCGTTGCCTCTTTCGTGACAATTTCCTTGGTCTCGACCGTATACTCAGCAGGAACTTCTTCGAGAGTCAGGCCGCCAAGAGTTGCAAGCGGTGGCGCAGACGGCACTTTATTCGCCGAAAGGGCAATCTGTGACTGGCCGACATTAGACGCCGTGAAACCAGGTGCAAATTGCACTTGAGGCATTGGATTTCCGGGTGGCATTTCACGTTCGATTTGAGGCGCAGGCGGAGGCGTTGATGCCAATTGCTGAGCCGCTCTTTGACGGAATTGTTGCTCTCTTTGTTTGTTTCCGGCTTCCACATTGGCCGCATTGCGCTTTATGTCACTCAGCAAACTATCCACGGACGTTATATCGCCTTGAGCAATCGGCGCAGGTGCTGGTGCGGCGGCTTCAGGAGAAGAACCGAGAAGGTCCGCCGAGTCTACTAAACCTAAGTCGCGAGAGACATCCCCTTCGACGACCTCAAGCGGTGGAGCCGAACTGAACTCGTTTCGTTTCAGTATGGTTCCCGTCACGACAATTTCGTCAGCGTCAGGAACGGCTGGAGATTCTGGCTGACCTTTCGGCACAGCGTTTCCATCATTGACGTTAGCATTGGTCGCCGCTGTTTTATCATCCGCAGGCGCTTGGAGCGGCTCCGGGGCTGTATCCATATCTGCCGTAACGTCTTCAATCGCGGGGGGCGTCTCAATAACGACAGGGGCTTCCGCAGTTTGGTCCACCTCGACAGGTGCTACCACTTCCAGCGGAGCTTCAATCCCGAAATCATCCATATTCGGCACAACAATCAGAGCCGCAATTAATGCCGCGCTACAGGTCCCGGCCATCATCATGGCCTGAGGCTTTTGGAAAATACTGGTGAACTTGCTCATCGTCTCTACCCTTTTGGTTTTCACACGCACCATTTTGGTGGGTGTGCCAGTAGGACGCGGCGCATCCGTCAATCCTTGGGTTGGGGTCGCATTTTTTTCCAAATCCGCGGAATCCGCGGAGGTTTCAGTCGCAAATTCGGCGTCGAAAGCCGCCATGGCAGCCTCCATCCCCGCCGCGCGAGATGTCTTAGATGGCTTTAGATTACGCATCTGTGCGGCCAGCTTATCTGTGTCTTTACTCATGCCAGCGCCTCCTGATCTAATCCGTTATCTCTTGCGGCGAGCGTTTTGAGCCGCCGCCTTATCTCACTCATGCGCCACGCGACAGTTCCCTCGGCTACGCCCAGAGCCTCGGCCGCCTCGGCAAAATTCATTTGTTCCCCCAAGGTCAGCGCCGCTGTCGCCCGCAAGTCCACCGACAAAGTGTCCAGCGCGGTTTGGAGCCAGCTAAGCCGTCTTTCCGCGTCTTCCGCCTCCCCGCGCCGAAGGTCTTCGACCTCCACATAGCTGGCGGTGGTGCGTGTGCGCGTCGCGGATTTTCGCAACGCGTCCTTCGCCGCATTGACGGCGATCCGGTGAAGCCAGCTCGTCAGCTTGGCTTCGCCCCTCCAGTGTCTCAGTTTCCCGGGCATAGCCGCCCAGATGTCCTGCGTTATGTCTTCAGCATCGCTCTGGTTCTTCACGACGCTGTAAACGACGCGAAACACGCGATCATAATGCAGGCGCAAGAGCGCGCGGAATGCCTCCGCATCCCCGGTCGCTGCGCGTGATGCCAGCTCCTCGCTCTCGACATTTTCTTTCATCTATGGGGTAAGACGTATCCCAAGCGGCAATCCTTGGAAATCTTTTTAAATTTTTTCAGATTTTCATTTTTTGTAGCCTAGGCCGAGCCAAAATACGTTAAATTTTGACCTTTATCGTTTGCGCCCGCATGGCCGCACTCACGCGATCTGAAACATCCAGTTTGAGGAAAATTCGTTGAACATATCCGCTGACCGTGCTGGCTGAAATCCCGAGGATTGTTGCGATTTCGGAATTTGACTTCCCAAATGTTATGAGTTCCAAAACCTCGCCTTCTCTGGGTGTGAGCCTGACCTGTTTGTGGAGTCTCTCCATCATCAGACAATATCTGACATGAAAATGTTGCGCGAGACCCTGAACATTAAACGCGACAAAGGCATCACAATCAACCTTGGACATTCCAAAAGCGATAAACATATACCCGGACCGGCTGTTTGGGCCATATAGCGGCAGACAGAGCGCATCGCCCGTCATGTTCATTGTCGCTTTCGTCAACTCAACATGGCCTTTTTTCACAATATAGGGGTCGTCGATCAACTCGGACAACCACATGGCACGCCCCTTAGATAGAACCGCGACCACGCCTGGATTACTCTCTAGCTTTCGATGTTTATCTAGATAATCAACTATATTTTGCGGTACATTATAGGTGTGAAATTCGCAGCTATCTTTGTAGTCAAATGCACCCACGGCTCCAAAATGGTGATAAGTTGCCACAATATTTGGCATGATTTGCGTCACACAGGTGAGCAATTCTTCCAATGTCTCAGCATCGTTGATGACCTTCATGACCTGAAGGAAGCTGTCAAAACTCCGAGACTTAGCTTTTAATGACTTTTTCTCCAACCCTTACAACCCCCACTCTTCAAGGGCGCCCAAGTACATATTGACCAAAAGATAGTTATTTACAATGCGGTGAATTCGCGCAGTCTTAAATATTCATGATTTCATACCGATATTGACGTCTTCCACCCGAAGCGCCGACGTCAGTGATAATCCCGCAAGCGTCCGCGCCCGGGAGAGTGCCACATAGGCCTGCCCCATGGCAAAGGCGCCGCGCCCCAAATCAATGCGGACATCATCCAGCGTAAGGCCTTGCGCTTTGTGAATGGTAACAGCCCATGCAAGAATGAGCGGCATTTGTTCAAAACTCGCCGTTGTGGATTCTACCATTTTCAGCTCGGCCTCATTCCATTTGTAATTTATCATATCCCATTTTTCCGGCTCGATTTTTCGGACTGCGGGATTGCCGTCAAAGCGAACAAACACTTCCTCCGGCGATAAATCGACAATAGTTCCCAGCGACCCATTAACCCAGCGTTTCATGGAATCATTGCGTACGGCCATCACCCGCGCGCCCTTTTTGAGTGTCAGCGTTTCAGGCGCAGGCGCGCGATTGGCCGCGAATTTGCCTTTTGTTTCACATTCATATTCAACGGCAGGAGACGTCAGATTGGCCAATCCAGACAGATTATATCGGTTCGCAATTGCATTGGTTGCGGTTAGCAGGACCGGCGTATGTCCCTCCCGATGCGGGCCAACACAAGCCTCATTAATGCCCATCACCGCCTCTTCGACATTTCGCGCGACCCGCAAGTCAGACAGAATTTTCACGAACTGCGCATCACGTTGGCGATAGACTTTGTTGAGTTCGAAATGAACAGGCGGATAATTTTCCAAGACATTGGAATTATAGGCATAGGGTCCGGAGTACCCGCGCTGCGCCAAAATCTGATGTTCATGTCGCGGGATGACGGGCGGCAATTGAAAGAAGTCTCCGACGAGTAAAAGCCGCACGCCGCCAAAAGGCTCGCGGCTGTCTTGCGCCTTGCGCAGGACCAAATCGATGCCGTCCAATATATCCGCGCGGAGCATGGACACTTCATCAATAATAACGAGGTCGACTTTCTTCCACAGACGGTTGGTCTTCTGATCGACCAAGGCCGCTTCATCAATAATTTTGAACGGAAAACGAAAGAAGGAATGGATTGTTTGACCGCCAACATTCAATGCCGCGACACCTGTTGGCGCCAGCACGACCGTATTCGGAATGCCAGACATTTTGATAAAATTGACGAGCGTTGATTTCCCTGTCCCCGCCTCTCCCGTCACGAGAATGGGCGAGCGATCATCCGAATCCAGCTGTTCCAAAATGTGCCGGACGGTCGGGTCTTCGGCATAATTTTCAGGAAAATGAGTGGGAAGAGACACGCTAGGCCTTTTTCTCCCAGCGACCGCGTTCGTCTTGCTGATAGTAGGCGAGCTTTGCACCGGCATCTTTCAGCGTTTTCCATCGCGCGCGTTCGCGCTGCACATCGTCTTGGCTGCGGCCATTTATCATCACCATGGCGCGGCTGACACCCTCCATATTTGAGATTGATGCCCCGTCCAGCAGGAAAACAGCATCAAAGTCTTTGGCGCTCTCCGTTGAGGCGCTAAGTAAAATGGGCTGCAGATCGGATTGCGGTTCGTCATCGCGGCCATGCGGCAAAAAAGCATCATCGCGAAACGTCCAGAGAAAGCTGTCCATTTCAGGCAACTTGTCTTCGGGAAGTTTCACCAAAGCCCGCCATCCTTTTTCAAGAGTCTTTTCGAGCAAGCCCGGCAATACGCCTTCCAGCGTCGATGCCTCCAAGTGGTAGAACCAATATTCGGCGGCGGCCACGCTTAGCCCTCGTGATTATCGGCAATCCAGCGATTGAGCAGACGGACACCAAATCCTGTTCCGAAGGTCGGATTGCGTGGGTCTTTTGATCCATTGACCATTCCGGTCCCGGCAATGTCCAAATGCGCCCAAGGCGTATCTTTGCCGACAAAACGCTTTAAGAATTGAGCGGCAGTAATAGACCCGGCGGCTCGCCCGCCAATGTTCTTCATATCGGCATTGGGAGAGTTCAGCAGCTTGTCATAGGCGTCATGCAGCGGCAGGCGCCAAGCCTTATCTGTCGACGTTTCGCCTGCCGCGTAGATCTGTTTGGCCAAATCATCATCCGGGGTGAACAGGCCGCAATATTCATGACCTAATCCGACAATGATTGCGCCGGTGAGAGTCGCAAGGTCAATCATGGCGGCGGGCTTATATTTCGTCACGGCATAATGCAGCGCATCGGCGAGGACTAAACGACCCTCCGCATCGGTATTTTGCACTTCGATTGTTTGCCCTGACATGGACACGACAATATCGCCCGGCAATTGCGCTTTTCCGTCAGGCATATTTTCAACGAGGCCAACAATACCGACAACATTAGCTTTGGCCTTTCGCGTAGCCACGGCGCACATTGTGCCTACAACAGCGGCGGATCCGCCCATATCACCTTTCATGTCCCACATATTATTACCGGGTTTTAGACTGATGCCGCCCGTGTCAAAGGTCACGCCTTTGCCGACCAGACAGGCCGGTGCAACGCCTTCTTCGCCACCATTCCAGCGCATGACCACTAATTGGCTTTCACGTTCCGATCCCAAGCCAACACCCAGAAGCGCATGCATACCCAGCTTGTTCAGCTCCGGCTCGCCCAGAACTTCGACTTCCAAACCGAGCTCGCGCAGGCCTTCGATTCTGTCAGCATAAGCCTTTGGATAAATTTCATTGGGCGGAGCATTGACCAAATCCCGCGCCAAAAGAACGCCGTCACCGGCCGGTCCGTAATAGTTTTCATAGGCCGCTTTTGCCGCGTCAGGGTCATCACTCACAACGACAATGGAGGATAGCGGGTCTTTTTTGGACTTCGTCGCTTTGGACTTATGCTTATCCCAGATATAAGCGGCAAGGCGCGCTCCAAGCGCCGCGCGGGCTGCATCGTCGGCCGTAGCATCTGTGCCATCGAGATGGATTGTCAGCGTTTTGACACCGCTGCCACGCAGAGCTTTGGCTGTTTTCGCTGCGGCCAGTTCATAATCGAAAATATCCGCATCACCTCGCCCTCTGACATAAAGCCGGACACCCGATTCGACATAGGTGTCAAAGCTGTCTCCGGCCTTCCCGTGAAACTTTGCTGCTTTTGCGGCAGCTTTCACAACATCGCTGTCATATGCGTGGTTGTCTCCACTGTTGGAAATGATGAGCGCTGCGCCATTTTTGGCCGCAGAAGGAGCAGAAAATGTGACTTTCATGAAATCGCCTCAAGCTTGGTTTGAATCACTGGTAAAGGAAGGGGCATCGCATTAGAAGGGGGCAATCGACACTAGGCGCAAATAAGCGCTACAAAAGGTATATTTGGCGCACACTCAGATGAAACTCCTTCAGCGCTACATTTTTTCCCAAGCCTTTTTTCCCGCTGTCCTGTCCTTATCGGCTTTGGCAATGCTCGCCCTGCTGACTCAGTCCTTGCAAACGCTGGACTTGATTGTTGAGAATCGTCAGAGCGCGGGAACTTTTTTCTACATTACATTTTTGGCGCTGCCTCAATTGATTGGAATTATCATGCCGTTGGCCGTTTTTATGGCCACAATCTACGCACTAAATCGTATGACGAATGACTCAGAGCTCGTTGTCGCCAAGGCAAATGGAGTCTCACCATGGGCTATGGGAACCCCCGTTCTGCGCCTCGGTGTTTATGCACTCATCTTGCATTTATTCATTAATCTGCTTTTGCAGCCCGTTTCATTTCGGCAGATGCGGGCAGAAATCCTGACTGTAAAGACCGATATCGCCAGCCAGATGGTACAGGCTGGGCGTTTCGTCACACCTGCGCCGGATTTAACTGTCTATGCGCGCGAAATCCTCCCGGATGGCGGACTGGTGGATGTTTTGATACACGATGGACGGGACACGGACTCAAAATCAACCCACATAGCCAAGACGGGACGTCTACAGCGGTCCGAAAACTCAACATCACTCGTCCTGTTTGACGGATCGGTGCAAACCCCTTTGGTCGATGGCGGATTGGACGTCATCAATTTCGAAACATACCAACTGGATTTGTCCGACGTGGTCGCATTGGACAATGTGCTGCGGTTGAAATCATCGGATAAGTTTTTGCACGAACTATTGCGGCCCGACCCGCGCGATTATGTGACACCGAAATCCCGTCGTGAAATGGCGGCGGAAGGACATGCACGGCTCGCCGCGCCGCTCTGGAATGTCGCGCTGGTTCTGGTCGCGCTCGCCTTCATTTTGCGTGGTCAGCACTCCAAATTGGGGAACAGTCGGAAAATCGCTATTTGTGCGGTCACGGGTTTTCTTTTGCGTCTTATCGGATTTGCTGTGGCCTCCTCTGCTGAAGGTGACCCCGCTTTGAACCCGGTTCAATATATCATACCTTTGCTCGTCATTCTTGTGTGCCTTGCCTATCTCGGAACCCGCAAACGTATGCGTTACGGCAGGAAGCGCAGGCTGAAATCCTATCTGGCCGCTAAGCTTCAACCTGCACCAGTTGATTCTAACGCCGGGAGTCAAACCGCATGAGCCGCGCCACGCTTTCACGTTACATAGCAGGCCGGACTCTGCGCGGTATTTTACTCGCATTCCTCATCGTTACGGCGATTATCGCCTTGGTCGATTATGTCGAGGCGAGCCGTAATATTGGCGCGGATGGAGATTTATCGCCCTTACAACTTTTAGCTCTAACAGGACTAAAAATCCCCAATCTGATTGAACAAACCATACCTTTTGTTGTTCTGTTCGGCGTGATGGGGGCGCTGGCAGGCATGAATAAGCGTTCGGAACTGACCGTTATGCGCGCGGCGGGGCTTTCCGCATGGCGGTTCTTGCGTCCTGCTATTATGGTCGCCGCGCTTATCGGCCTCATCTGGTCAACCATTGTGAACCCGCTCGCCTCCCAGATGATGGGAGAATATGATGCCCGCGCTGCCGAAGTCACCGGAGGGTTAAAGACAAAGGAAATCTGGCTACGTGAAGGGTCTGACAACGCGCAACGCGTAATACAGGCAAAAGCCTTAGATTTGTTGGATAAGCGTTTGGACGACGCCATATTTTACGAAATGGGGATTGCCGCCGATGGAACCGCAGTGTTCGAGCGTCGGTTTGACGCGGAAACGGCACGATTACTCACGCCCGGATATTGGACTTTGAACGGCGTTATTGAAAACGCCCCGGGCGAAACACCCCGGCGCACGGACACTCTGACCTTGCCAACCAATATTGCAATTGAAGATTTGAGAGAACAGTCAGGCCAACAAGTCGATCCACCCTTCTGGTCCATTCGCAAGGAAATCAAGGCCAATGAAAAAGCTGGTTTTTCTGCTCGAAAACTCCGCCTGCAATTTCATAAACTTTTGGCGCTACCCTTTTTGCTGGTGGCGATGACCTTTATCGCGGCCGGAGTGTCCATGCATTTAGTGCGTAGCGGCGGCACGCTTCGCCTGTTGATTATGGGTGCCGTTTTGGGATTTTCGGTCTTTTTTGCTGATAGTGTGGTCACGGCTTTTGGAGAAGTTGCGATATTGCCCGTCATTCTGGCAGCTTGGACCGTTCCCGTTTTGGTTTTATTACTCAGCATCACACATTTGGCTCGAATTGAAGACGGCTGAATCCTGACCGTAGTTTAATGTCCAAACAGGTCACAGCGTCCTAAACTTGCGACAATGAATCCTTTGGCTATAACGGCCAAGAACTGAAATGAAGACGACCCCTATGCGCCTTTTGAAAACAATTACTTTTGCAACCGCTCTGCTGACGGCATCTGCGCCCGTTTACGCGCAATCCGCGCCGCATGGGATTGCCGCCGTCGTGAATTCCGACATTGTGACGATTCATGACTTACGCCAGCGCGTTTTATTCATGATCGCGACGACCGGTGCAGAAACGGATGAGGCCAGTATTCAGCGCCTGCAACGCCAAGCGCTGCGCAATCTGGTTGATGAGCATTTGCAGCTCCAAGAAGCGGAAACCTACGAAGTTACGATTTCTGATGAAGAAGTAAATCAAAGGGTTGGGCAACTCTTGTCTCGAAATGGCGCGGATCCGAACAAGCTGGTCTCTGATTTGGCCGCAGCTGGTGTGTCGATCGAAACCCTGCGCGATCAGGTCCGCTCTGAAGTCGCCTGGCAGCGTATTGTTAATGGTCTTTATGGGTCACGCATTCGTATATCTGATGCGCAAATTGACGAGACGCTCAATCAAATCTCGGCAAATGCGTCCAAGCCCAACTACCATGTCGCGGAAATTTATATCGAGGCAACACCCGATATTGGCGGGATGGAAGGCGCTATGGAAGGCGCAAATGCCATGATTGCACAGGTTAAAAGCGGCGCGCCCTTCCCTCTTTTGGCGCAACAATTTTCTTCTGCAGCTTCTGCCGCGCGCGGCGGTGATGTTGGCTTTGTGCGTGAGGGTGAGTTACGTCCCGAAATCGACGCTGTAATTAAGGAAATGGTACCGGGAAGTGTTTCGAATCCAATCCAAGTACCGGGCGGTGTCTATGTTGTCGCGCTGGTCGATAAGAAAATCTCAGAATCCGATACGCTTTACAAACTCAAGCAAGTCACCGTTGAGGGCGATACGGAAGCGGCCAAAGCCAAACTAATTTCCCTGCGTGGAGAGCTGACAAGTTGCGACACATTGAATGATGATGTTGAGGCCTATAAAGATGTCGTCGCGGCGGATATGGGCGAATTGAAGTCCTCTACCTTGACCGATGAGATTGTCGCAGCATTGGAAAACACGGATGTGGGCGGACTGTCCGACCCGTTTACCCGTCCTGACGGGGCCACCTCAATCATGGTATGTAAGCGCGAAACAACGGGAACAGACATTCCAACCCGGAACGAAATTGAAGATCGCCTTTTGGACCAGCAACTGGCGCAAGCATCAAAACGCGCATTGCGTGACTTGCGCCGTCAGGCGACGCTCGTGGTGCGTTAGGCGCAAATATTATGCGCCCATTCGCACTCAGCATGGGCGACCCGGCGGGCATCGGCCCGGAAATTACGGTCAAAGCTTGGCAAGCGCTCAAGGGCTTTCCTGAATGCGCATTCGCTGTGATTGCACCGCCAGCCATTTTTGCAGATGTGCCGCATCACGTCATAAAAGACATCGCTGACGCGCCAGAAGTTTTCAACGAAACCTTGCCAATTTTGGCAATTAACGGCTCCGTCGGGATTGCTGGCCAGCCCAGCGCAGAGAATGCGGCCTCCGTTATCGCCAGTATCGAAGCCGCAGTATCACTCTGTTTATCGGGGTCGGCTGATGGCGTTGTCACAAACCCGATCGCGAAACATGTTCTTTATGAAGCCGGATTCCGGTTTCCCGGGCATACGGAATTTTTGGGCCATTTGGGTCAGGGGCATGACGCTCCCTATACACCGGGCCCGGTCATGATGCTGGCGGCACAGGATTTGCGCGTTGGCCTCGCGACTGTGCACGTGTCTTTGAAATCCGCGGCGACCCAACTTTCTACAGATACAATTTTACGCACGGCCCGCGTTATGCTTGGTGCGTTGAAAGCGGACTTCGGCGTGCAGACTCCTCGCCTGGCACTAACAGGACTGAACCCACATGCGGGAGAGGACGGCGCTTTGGGACGTGAGGAAATCGAAATTATCAATCCGGCGGCAGAGATTTTGCGCGGTGAAGGTTTTGACGTTACCAATGCGCAACCTGCGGACACTTTGTTTCATGCGGAGGCGCGGCAAGGCTACGACGCGGTTCTGGCCATGTATCACGACCAAGGCCTCATTCCGGTCAAAACACTGGATTTTCACGGCGGGGTTAATATCACTCTGGGCTTGCCCTTTGTCCGAACCAGTCCGGATCATGGAACTGCCTTTGGCATTGCCGGACAGGGAGTCGCTCGCCCGGACAGCTTGATTGCAGCCGTAAAAAAAGCGCGTGATATCGCGAATAATCGCTATGTCAATTAAAGCTCTACCTAGCCTGTCAGAGACAGTCAAAACCCATGGGCTTGGGGCGAACAAGAAACTGGGTCAGCATTTTCTATTGGATATGAATTTAACGGACAAGATTGCCCGTTTGGCGGAACCGCTGGAAGGTCACAATGTCGCGGAAATTGGTCCCGGGCCTGGCGGACTGACGCGGGCTTTGCTCTTGCGCGGCGCTGAAAAAGTCATCGCAATCGAAATGGATGAACGCTTCATTCCTGCTTTGGCAGAAATTGGCGACATGTCAGACGGCAGACTGGAAATTGCGCAAGGCGATGCGCTGAAATATGACATCGCCGCGAATTTGTCCGCACCACGAAAAATCGTGGCCAATCTACCCTATAATGTGGGCACCAAAATGTTGATCAACTGGGTCACGGCATCGCCAATATTCTGGACGCAACTGGTCTTGATGTTTCAATTGGAAGTCGCACAGCGCGTTGTCGCACAGCCCGGTGACGCGCATTATGGGCGTTTGGCTGTCCTCTGTCAGTCAGTTGCTTATTGCCGTATGGCATTTGAAGTCCCCGCGCGGGCGTTCACCCCGCCGCCCCGGGTTGATAGCGCTGTTGTTGTTTTAGACCCGATGGAGACACCTTTTGAAGACTTAAAAACATTGGGTCGACTCACGCAGGAAGCGTTTGGACAACGGCGCAAAATGCTACGCCGCAGCTTGCGGAAACTGGCTGAGCAATCCGAATTAGATTTGGATGAATGGCTGGGAAGCTGCGGCATCAATCCGAAAGCCCGACCTGAGACTTTGCCCGTCTCTGCCTTTCAAGACATGGCGCGAGCGATTAACGCAAACCGTTGACGATACGCCCTATCTCGTCTTCGTGCAGCCCCAAGGCGCGGCCCGTTTGGTGCAGCCTGTTAATCGTTTCAGTGTCCCGATTGCGGGTATCACGCGCCAATCTACATAAATCTCCCAAGAGTTTCTGAGACAGACGAGAAGAGCCATTTATACTGCGGCTATAGCGATGCAGCGTCGGTTTTAGTTTAGGGCGTCGGGAGATTCCTGCGGCAATTTTATGAAAAGCCTTTTGGCGTCGTCCCGCCCCCAAACGTAAAGCAGACTCCAGACGTGACAAAGTCAAAGCACCCAAGTCATCAAAGGTGCAAAAACAAAGCCGGATAAGCGTTTCCGTACGCAAATCTAATTCAGCGTTCAGATATTCCGTGGAGGTGCCGACCAAAGTGGCTGAGACAGGCGCAGTCGGTCCTGCAGGCAAGGCCCGTTGCCCGAAGCGCGCTTCCGGAGTTGGGGCGGATTGCGGATGAAATTTAATCCAAAGATTATAGGCATGGCCTTCTGCAATCAGTTGTGAGATAAGAGCAATTGACGCTCCTGCTCCAAACCAAAGGAAATGCTCAGAAAGGCTCAGAAAGAGTAGATTTTGAGTATGCCTTAATACGCTTGTTGCCTCTCCCTGAGCATAGCCAATCAGGCAGGTGAGAACGATGATATATACCAAGCCCCGCATCAAAATTCGGTCGTTGCGCGAACCATCCGCAATCAAACCACATAATGTTGAGGCTATGGCAAATCCTAGAATTATCGAAAATCCAATCTCAATCATCCTGACGAGCTATCAGAACAAAGTAAAATTCTGATTAGAAAGGTCTTTACCCGCCATTCACCAAAGATTTAACAAATCCGCCGAGCCACATCTGGCGGCGGCGGCGCATGCGTTCCGAACCCACAATCATTTTAAGTTCTTCCAGAGCCGTCGAAACCTCTTCATTTACAATGACATAATCATATTCCGCCCAGTGGCTAATCTCGGCCTCTGATTTGCTCATACGCTTTGCAATCACGCTGTCACTGTCTTGTGCGCGTGTGCGCAGGCGTTGCTCAAGCTCCCGCATATTTGGTGGCAGGATAAAGATTTTAACAATATCATCGGCAGCCGCCTGCGTGAGTTGCTGCGCGCCCTGCCAGTCAATATCGAAAACGACATCCTGCCCGCGTGACAATGCCTCTTCGACAGGGCCACGTGGCGTAGCGTAGTAATTATCGAAGACTTTTGCGTGCTCAAGAAATTCTCCGGCGGCTTCCAACTCGGCAAATCGGCTCTTATTGACGAAGAAGTAATCTTTCCCCTCCTCTTCACCGGGACGAGGCGGACGGGTCGTTGCAGAAACACTCATCGCCATATCAGGATTATCAGCCAATAGTTTTCGTGTCAGCGTGGTTTTGCCTGCACCGCTCGGCGAGGACAACACAACCATGAGACCGCGCCGATCGCGTTTCAATTCGTCCAAAGCGCTCATCCCCATACCCTTATCTTAGCCCTCTCTCTCGCTGTATCTTTCGCCATTTCGCGACATTGCGCTCATGCTCTTGCAGGGTTTTGGCAAACGCATGTCCGCCCGTACCGTCCGCGACAAAGAAGAGTGCATCCGTCTCTGCAGGATTTAGAACCGCCAGAATGGCGTCCTTACCCGGATTGCAAATTGGGGTCTTCGGCAAGGCCGGAATTTGGTACGTATTCCAATCCGTAAGACGATCAATCTCTGAGCGCCGAATACGACGCCCCAGAGGTTCTCCCTGCGTAATACCGTAAATGATTGTCGGATCAGACTGCAGCTTCATCCCCTGACGCAATCGATTTGTAAAAACGCCTGCCACCATGCCGCGTTCCATCCCAATGCCCGTTTCCTTCTCGACAACGGAAGCCAATATGATTGCCTCCTCCTTCGTTTTAACCGGGATGGTCAGATCCCGTTTTTCCCACGCGTCATCCAGTAATTGCTTTTGAGCTAAGGCCATTTTCTGCAAAAGCTGAGACTGCGTCATACCGCGCGGCGTAAGATATGTTTCCGGCAGTAAACTTCCCTCAGCCGGGACCGACGGATTGTCATCTTTGAGGGTCGGAACGCCGTCCAAAGACCGGACAATCATAGCTGACGTCAGACCTTCAGCCGCAGTAAACGGATATAAAATGGCTTTCCCATTTGCGAGCCCGTCATATACCGCCGCCATAGACATATTTTTGGAAAGATAAAATTCACCGGCCTTGAAATTTGCTTCATTACCCCGCAATTTTGTTACAGCTTTAAACAAAAAAGCGTTTTGAACAAATCCTTCTGATTCAAGACGTTGCGCTATATAGCTCAAGCCCGCACCGCGAGGAACCGTAAAGGCAACTTGATCGGAAGGACCATCTTGCGCCCGTTCATATTTATAATTAATTGCCGCATATCCTGCCACGGCAAGACCTACGAAAATTGTTATAATGGCGAAAAATGCGATGACGCTAAGCAGGCGTTTGTCGCGCTTGGCCAGAGCGGGTTTTTGGGACTCTTTCTTCTTTCGGGCCACGGCCCGTCTATTCCGCTTCTATGAAAATAAGCGCCGCATTTGTTCCGCCAAACCCAAAGGAATTTGACATGACGGCTTTGCCCTCAAATGGCTTAGCTTCCAGCGGCACGAGGTCGAGTATCGTCTCGACATTTGGGTTGTCCAAATTCAAAGTTGGTGGGGCCATTTTATCCCGAAGCGCGAGAATGGAGAATATGGCTTCAGCTGCACCAGCCGCTCCTAGGAGATGACCTGTCGCGGATTTGGTTGAAGACATTTTTGCCTTTGAAGCCTGTTCGCCAAGCAAACGCTCAACCGCGCGCACTTCCAGTTCATCCCCCATGGGTGTCGATGTGCCGTGCGCATTCACATAGCCAATATCCGATGGCTCCAGACCGGACTTCTTCAACGCCATTCGCATGGCGCGATAACCGCCTTCCCCCTCGGGAGCCGGGCTCGTAATATGATGTGCGTCACCTGAAAGACCATAACCTACTAGTTCGGCAAGGATGTTTGCACCGCGCTTCTTTGCGGTTTCATAGTCTTCCAAAACCAAGACGCCTGCACCCTCGCCCATCAAAAATCCGTCACGTCCCTCATCATAAGGACGAGACGCCGCTTCGGGCATATCATTATATCCAGTCGTCATAGCACGGCAGGCGACGAAACTGCCAATGCCCAGCCGCGTGATAGAAGCCTCGCAGCCACCCGCGACCATCATATCCGCGTCGCCGCAGGCAATTATGCGCGCCGCATCACCAATGGCATGCGCGCCGGTCGCGCAAGCGGTTGCAACCGCGCTGTTGGGGCCTTTTAAACCGTGCCGGATAGAGACCTGACCAGATGGCAGGTTGATCAACATCGCCGGAATTACAAAAGGGGATAGGCGGCGTGGCCCCTTATCCCTCAAAAGGATTGACGCTTCATAGGTCGTTTCAATGCCGCCAATACCGGAGCCGAGGATAACACCCGCACGTTCAGCCTCTTCCGGCGTTTTAGCTTTCCAGCCTGAATGCGCAATCGCTTCATCAGCTGCCGCGATGCCATAAAGAATAAAATCGTCGATCCGTTTCCGGTCGCGCTTACTCATAACTGTATCGGGATCAAATGCGCCGGGCATATCCGGTGACCCGCCAGCGCGGCCATCAACCCGGGGGATGACAGCAGCGACCTTGCAGGCAAGATCGCTGACATCAAAATGTTCGATACGGGACGCGCCGGATTTTCCGGCCAGTATGTTGCCCCAAGCGGTTTCAACACCGCAGCCGACGGGTGAAACAAGGCCTAAGCCTGTGACAACGACCCGTCTCACAGCAAGGAAGCCCTAGCCGGTTTTCTCGGAGATGAATTTAACGGCATCGCCAACAGTCTGAATATGTTCAGCCGCATCATCAGGGATCTCGATGTCGAATTCTTCTTCAAAAGCCATCACAAGCTCTACCGTGTCGAGCGAGTCGGCACCCAGATCGTCAATGAAGTGGGCGTTCATGGTTACTTTAGCTTCTTCAGCGTCCAGATGTTCCACAACCATCTTCTTCACGCGTTCGAGTACGTCTGACATATGTCTTCCTTTAGTCTTGGCCGGAGATCATTTTCCGGCGGTTACGGGCGAGAGATGGGACAATCTGTCCCGATTACAACCCCTGCCACCCTGTCGAAGGCGACCTAGCATAGGGATTTGGACGTGCCTAGGCCTTTCCTAGCTCTCTTGCAGCCTTGTCTATCGACCTAAAAGCCGTTCTAGATCATAGCCATACCACCATTAATATGTAAGGTTTGCCCAGTAACATAGGCCCCTTCATCCGACGCCAGATAAAGCGCTCCGGCGGCGATATCGCTACCTTCGCCCAATTTTGCCGCAGGGATTCGGGCCAAAGTCGCCTCTTTTTGCGCATCATTCAATGCATCTGTCATTGGTGAACGAATGAAGCCGGGCGCGATGCAATTGACGGTGATACCGCGCGATGCGACTTCCTGAGCGAGGGATTTGGAAAACCCAATCATACCGGCCTTAGACGCCGCATAATTAGTTTGCCCAGGATTTCCGGTAACGCCAACAATCGACGTAATGCCGATAATTCGGCCGGAACGGGCTTTCATCATTGGCCGCAAACAGGCCTTGGCTAAACGAAAATAGCTTTCAAGATTGATTTTTATAACGTTGTCAAAATCTTCTTGCTTCATTCGCATCAACAGACCGTCTTTTGTTATTCCGGCATTTGCAATCAGAATATCAACAGACCCTCCCAACGCTTCCGCCGCCTGCCCCGGCAGAGCATCAACCGCTTCGCCATCAGACAGATTACACGGCGTGATTGCGACGCGGTCGCCCAGCTCTGACGCCAAACTTTCCAGCTTTTCAGCACGCGTACCCGATAGCGCAACATCTGCGCCCTGTTTATGAAGAAGACGTGCAATCTCACCGCCCAAACCACCAGTGGCACCTGTAACGAGGGCGCGTTTTCCTGTTAAATCAAACATTTGACTATCCCTTAATTTTCGTCGCGAAGGCTTCCAGTGCTTCGGGACTATCGAGTTGATTTCCGTCTAAACCTTTGACAATGCGGCGCAGCATGACCGTCAGGACTTTGCCGCAGCCGGGTTCAACCATGGTTTCAACGCCGCCTTCACCAGCCATCCATTCGACACTTTCACGCCAGCGGACGCGGCCAGTAACTTGTTTCACAAGATCCTCGCGTAGATCATCCGGATCCGTGACGGGACGGGCCTGAATATTATTCACAACCGGCACCAGTGGGGGCAGCATCGCATGATCGCCCAAAGCATCGCGCATGGCATCCGCAGCAGGTTGCATCAAATCGCAATGGAATGGAGCAGATACATTCAGCATCATCGCTTTTTTTACGCCGGCATCCCGCGCCGCTTGTGCTGCCGCTTCAACGGCATCCTTCTCTCCTGATAAAACAATTTGGCCAGTGGCATTGTCATTCGCGATTTGAACAATCCCAATTTTTGCACCTTCCGCGCAGGCCGCCTCTGCATCCTCCACACTGGCGCCCAGCAAGGCCGCCATTGCGCCCACTCCAACCGGAACTGAGGCCTGCATCGCCTCTCCCCGTATACGTAACAACTTGGCTGTATCTGTAATCGTCAGGGTCTTTGCGGCAGCCAAAGCCGAATATTCGCCGAGACTATGCCCTGCCACATAGGCCGCGTCCGTGACCTTAACCCCAAATTCCGCGTCCAAAGCCTGCATGGCGGCTAGTGAACAAGCCATCAAAGCGGGTTGCGTATTGGCCGTGAGGGTTAAATCCTCCTCTGGGCCGCTCCACATTAAACCTGACAAGTCCTGCTCAAGCGCTGAATTGACCTCCTCAAAAACCTGCCTCGCAGATGGGAAGGCATCGGCCAAGGATTTGCCCATGCCGACATATTGGCTGCCTTGTCCGGGAAATATGAATGCGAACGCCATGTAAAAGCCTCTCCATCTCTGAGCGTGACAAGCTAGGCTATCATAATCTCGGGTCAATCCGCTTTTGACCGTTTCCCGACCACATTATTCAAGGCGTTAACAAAAATGTGGGCATTATCAGCCATTTTAAGTCGACGTTAACTATGGATAACTAGCAAAAAACTGTGGGGCGAATATTCGATTCGAGGGCTGGCTAGATGGCATTTTTTCGCAAAATAAAGAAAACATCGGAGTCAGCAGAAAGCCCAAATGCTAAGTCCGAAGTCTTAAAAAATCAGGCGAAATGGGACGAGTTGGAACGTTTGGTTAGCCATCAAAATGAAGACATTTTAAAATCCGGCTCATTAGACTCCTCCGCAGACCTCAAGCCAACAACTTCTTTGGGACTGGATTTCAAAGCCAATGCCATCAGCGATGCACGTCTCGAAACTTTATCTTCTGATTTGAAGGTAGAAATGCCGACTGACTCAGAATTTGTCGATGTTACGCCCTCCGCGCCCGAGGCTTTGTCATCGGAAGCCGAGCCAAAAAAGACAGTCAGCGCGATGGCACCCTCCATCCATTTTGAAAACGGGGCGCGCGCCGAAAAGCAGTCAAGAAATACCGAAGTCGATGCAACAGAGACTTTTATCGCGCCGCCCCCCGCCACCAACCGTCCTGATCGTGCCGATATCGGTGCCATGCGATTGGACGTTGCAAGAATATCCGCAGATATCCAAAGCGGAGAAGAACTATATCGCCGTGCGCAGCAGCGTATCGAAAACCTTACAGGTTTCGTAGAGCGCGCGGAAATCGATTTTTCAATGCTCAACCGCTTGGAGCCTGAAAACCGCAGGCTGAAAGCGCGCAATCGTACGATTGAGCGGGAGATTGATGCCAATATCCAGAAAATGAATGTGTTGCGCGCCGATCTGGAAGACCGCGAACACAGGCTGGCCGAAAAAACGCGTATCTATGAAACAACGCTGGGGAAACTCTCCTCCGCTCAAAAATCTTTACAAGAGTATGAGCGTGCCTTGAACACGGCGCGCGAAAACTCGGACCGCAATGCGCTAAATGCAGAGCGTCTACAGACCTCTTTGGATGTAGAACGGAACGAAAATACTGTTTTGCGCGAGCGCGTTGCGGATGTCGTCGGCGAAATGGACGTTAAGCAAACCGCTTATATCGAAGCCAAAAAAATCGCTGACAGCCTTGCTCAGGACTGTGCCGACTATCGTCATCAGGCTGAGACTGCGGAAAAAGAAGCTGATGAATTACGTAAAAGTCTGGCGACGGCTCAAACGCAGAATAATGCGATGAAAGCCGAAATGGTAAGCCTGCATGAGGACATCCGAACCTTTAAATCCCAGTCTGAATTTACAATCATCAGCCGCGAAGACGAAATGACGGCCCTGCAACAGCAAGTCGACCATCTATCCAAACAATTGGAAATCAAAGACGATATCGTGCGCAATGCTGCCCGTGACGTTCAAGAGCTGCGTAAAATAAGAACGGCGCAGGATTTGGAGAGAGAACGTTTAGAGGCTCAGATTGAAGCGCAAGCCTATCAGCTTGAGCAAGCGAATTCAGAAATTTTGCAAACTAAACAGGACGTTACTGATTTCGACAGACGCTATCGTGATGTCGCGACTGCTCTGTCGGTCGCACAAGCCCGCCGCATGTCGAATGAACCTGCCGCAACGCCTGACATTCAGCCCGTGCAGCATAATGCGCCTCATACAGACGCCCCTTCCGCACAAGGTGATGTGACGGATGAATTTGCAAACTTAACAGGTGAAGAAATCGAAGATCGGATCATGGATTTCCGCCTCGGGCTTCGGAACGATATCACTTAGTCTCAACGCCACAATAATCACAGTTTAGCGCTGGACAAAGCCTCCTTGCTCGCATATGTCGCGCGCTTCACCGGATGACGGTGGAGTCCGGGCTGTTCCGGGGTGCTCCATCCATCAGATGCGGCTCCACCTTCTCGAGCGCATCTGCCGTTATCTATAGTCTGAAGGACTGTTAAATGTCTCTTTACGAGCATGTCGTGATCTCACGACCGGACATTTCTACGAATCAAGTCGAAGAATTCGTCCAAAATCTGGCTTCCAAGATCGAAAATATGGGCGGCACTGTCGAAGGTGCTGAATATTGGGGTCTGCGCAATCTGGCTTACCGCATGAATAAGAACCGCAAGGCGCATTATTCTCTGCTGAAGGTCAACGCCAATCCTGACGTGATCCATGAGATCGAGCGGACACACCGCATCAACGAAGACATCCTGCGTTACATGTCAATTCGCGTTGACGAGTTTAACGAAGATCCTTCCCCTATCCTAAAAAAGCGCGAAGAGCGTAAACGTAGAGATCGGACCTAATCATGGCTGCTAAAGATCAAATCAAAATCGAGAACTTGCCATCACGTTCGGGCTTCCGTCGTCGTCGCAAGGTTTGCCCATTCTCCGGCGATAATGGCATCAAGATCGATTACAAAGACCCGAAAATGCTCCAGCGTTACATGTCTGAAAAAGGCAAAATCGCGCCGGCCCGTATTACTGCGGTCTCTCACAAGAAACAGCGTGAGCTGGCGAAAGCCATCAAACGCGCACGCTTTCTGGGCCTTCTGCCCTACGAAGTGAAATAAGGAAGGAGAACGACCATGGAAGTGATCCTTCTTGAACGTATCGAAAAGCTCGGCAATATGGGCGACGTTGTAAACGTCAAACCCGGTTTTGGCCGTAACTTCCTGCTGCCGCAGGAAAAAGCCCTTCGTGCGACGAAAGCCAATCTCGCCCGGTTCGAAGCCGAGCGTGAATATTTAGAGCAGCGCAATGCTGAAAACCGCGAGAAAGCTGCGACTGACGGTCAGAAGCTGGATGGAACGAAAGTTGTTCTAATCCGCAAGGCCGGCGACACCGGTAATCTTTACGGCTCCGTTTCCGTTCGCGACATTGCAGAGCACCTCGAAGATAAAGGTGTGAAGCGCAATATGATTGTATTGGAAAATCCAATCAAAACGCTTGGCCTGCATTCTGTGAAAGTCAAACTTCACCCTGAAGTTATCGTCGGCATCGAAGTCAATGTGGCCCGTTCCGAAGACGAAGCCGAACGTCAGGCTAAAGGCGAAGACGTTATTGCGACGGCTCTGGCCGAGGAAAAGGCTGACACAGAGGAAGCCAACGCTGAACGCGCAGCCAATGCAGTATCTATGTTTGAAGGCGACGCGCCAGATGAATTCGTTGCACCTGATGCGGACGAAGCTCCGGCCGAAGAAACACCTGCTGCCGAATAGTCTCGTTCAGATAACTGATTATGAACCCCGTTTCGTGATGAACGAAGCGGGGTTTTTATTGGAATATTCTTCCAATTCCACGTCTCAAATTCCGCGCACACAGAATGTGTTTTCAAATCTCTTTGAACAGCATATTTCTGGTTGAGATATTCCACTGAATCCTTAGCTCTCCGCGTTTCGTCAAATCTGATTCATAGCACGGACAGCCCAAATGAAGCCTACCCAATTTCGTAATTTTTCTCAGTTTGCTCTCGGACTGTCCGCTTTGCTGATCTCAACGAGCGCCCTTGCGCAAGGGCCATCTGATGAGGTCATCGTTACAGCGACAAAGCAGAGCAAAAGCGTTCAAGACTTAGGCATGAGCGTTTCGGTCATTG
>JAHDFA010000007.1:0-1805 GCA_020628495.1 Hellea sp. | reverse complement strand
GCGACAAAGCAGAGCAAAAGCGTTCAAGACTTAGGCATGAGCGTTTCGGTCATTGACGGGGCGGAGCTGTCTCAATTTGACGGCGCCGAAGACTTAACCACCCGAGTGTCGGGCCTGCAGGCTGCCGTCGCCAATGGCAACCAAATCGCCTTCCAAATCCGCGGCATTGGCGCAGTGGACCATCAAGCCCTCACCCCGACCGCAGCCGCTGTTTACATAGACGGCAGCTACCAAGCGACGAATGTCCAAACGGGGCCCCTGCTCTTTGACATGGAGATCGCCGAAGTCCTGAAAGGACCGCAGGGCGCACTCTATGGGCGCAATGCGTCCAGCGGCGCAATCAACTTTAATTCCGTTCTGCCGACACATGAAGCGACAGGTTACATCGCTGGCGAAGTCGGGAATTTTGACCGCTTCAATCTGACGGGTGCGGCGACCCTCCCCCTGAATGATATCTTCGCTCTGCGCCTCTCCGGGCGTTATCTGTCCCAAGCTCCAGTGCTGGAGAATGTTGTGACGAATATTGACATTTCAGCCCCCGCGGCAGCGGGCGGGAAGCGCAGCGAATTTGGGCTTCGTGCACTGGGCCTGTTGACGGCATCGCCGAATACGGACGTTCTTTTCAACCTGCATTATGCCGAAGATAACGGTATTAACGCCGCCCCGTTGAATGACAGCCGCGATGTCGGCTCTCACGAAATCTCCATTGGACCGGACGGCATCCAAGATACGGATAATGAATTCCACGGCGGGTCTGTTAAGGTCACACATCAAGCTGGTGATGTCGAATTTGTATCCCTAACCGCCTATGAAGCCTATAACCAGCAATATGGGTTTGATTTCGACGGCACGCCCGCACCCTTTGACGTGCCGAGCCTGAATGCCAATCTCGCCTATGACCGAGACTTTTTCCAGATCAGCGAGGAATTCCGGGTTAGCCGGAATACGGACAGCGCGGAGTTGATGGCGGGGCTATACCTCGAAGCTGAGGATTTCGAGCAGGACTATCTGATCTGGTGCGGGCTCTTAGATGAGGACACGCTTTTAGGCACATGCCGCTATGTCGGCGCGCCGGGACGCGCGGGCCCCACGCCCGCATCGGATGGAACCGCCACGACATTGCTGTCGACCATTACGCAATCGCGGAAGACAGCCGCTTTATTCACTTACAACACGATTGGCCTGTCCACCAATCTGGACCTCGTCCTCGGTGCACGTCTCAGCCATGAGGCCATCGACGGGTCGGGAGAAGGTCGGCATATCTTTGACGACGGCACAGTCGCCCTGAATAATCGCGACGGCCTCGGTCTTGCACGCGGGGCCAACCGCATTTCCGATACGCGCCTATCCGGCAATATTGGGCTGAATTACACGCTGGCGGATGAAACGCTGCTCTATGGCTTTTTTTCCAACGGCTATAAGAGCGGCGGCTTTAACGGCGAAGTCATCAATAATGCGACCCATTTCAGAGATGAAGGCCTGTTCGAGGCAGAAACCGTCAATGCCGTGGAAGCGGGCGTGAAATTCGGACGCGACACAGTCTCTGCCAATCTCGCGGGCTTCTACCAATTCTATGACAATCCGCAGGCGCGAATTTTTGTGCCATTCGCGACAGGGGATGGCGGGTCCTTCACATCCAACTCGCTGTCCAATCTCGATAAAGCGACCTCTTATGGTGTGGAAGCCGATGTGACGTGGAAACCGACAGAAGGGCTCGACCTGTTCGCGGGCATCACATTGATGGACACTGAAATTCAGCAGACCGAGAATCCCGATGTGCCGCAAAATGCGGATATTTTTGACGG
>JAHDFA010000087.1 GCA_020628495.1 Hellea sp. | reverse complement strand
CGTTCCTGCAAGAGGCGCAAAAAGTCTGCTGAGGTGTCCGTCACCAGTGAGGAGCGTAGGCGATTTTCCTCACCATGATAGAGATTATAGACGTCATACCCGCCCTCCATATTGCGCCGGAAAAAGGCACTATGGGTGAACATGACGCCTTCGGGTAGCTTGTCGCGCGTCTGTCCCGCGCGGGAAATAATGGCGAGTTTGACATTTTTGCGGGCCAGCTCGTCCTGAATTTGCTGCCCATAATTTTGGAGGATGTCATCTGGGAAAAGCGCGTCCCCGCTATCTGTCGACGCCACATATCCTGCGTAGACCGTACGAATGTGCCAGCCATATCCGAACACGGCGATCAGCAGGAAAATAATCCCGCCTGAGAGAAGTTTCGCTGTCAAACTCACAAATCAAAATGCCCGACGACCGGAACATGGTCAGACGGTTTCACGCCTTCGCGGGTTGATTTGTGGATGGTAATGCCTTCCGCGCGGTCAATCGCTTGCGGCGAACAGAGCAGGTGGTCGATGCGGATGCCGAGATTATTTTGCCAAGCCCCGCCTTGATAATCCCAAAATGTGTATTGACCGTCCCGCCCGTCAAATTGGTCAAACATATCGTAAAGCCCGATATGTTTCAGCGCATGAAACGCGTCCAACGTCTCTTGCCGGAACAGCGCGTCACCCCACCACCCTTTCGGATCATGGGTGTCACCGGGGCGGGGAATGACGTTGTAATCACCCGCCAGAACTAGCGGCTCCTCATGCTGCAAAAGGTCCAAAGCATGGGCGCGCAATCGGGTCATCCAATCGAGCTTATAGGTATATTTTGGGCTCGCAATCGGGTCTTCCAGAACCGGATTGCCATTAGGCAGGTAGATAGATGCCACCCGAACGGCGCCCTTATCCGTAGAGGCGACGGCTTCAATATATCGGGCTTGATCATCACCGTCGTCACCCGGCAGGCCGCGGCGAATATCTTCCAGCGGAAATTTCGAGAGCAGGGCAACGCCGTTATAGCTCTTCTGACCATGCGTCTCGACCTGATAGCCCATGGCTTCAATCTCAAGACGGGGGAAGCCGTCATCGACGGTTTTGATTTCCTGCAGACAGGCAATGTCAGGCTGCTCCGCCTCCAACCAAGCCGTCACGGCGTGCAGCCGCGCTTTGATAGAGTTCACATTCCAAGTTGCAATTTTCATAGACCATTTGCCAATGCTTGAACGATTTTTAACAGGATGAAAGCGCCGATTAACCAGAGCCAGACATTGCCGCTGCCGCCAGAGTCAGAAGTGGGGACAGGCACCGGATCGACGCCGCGTTTACGCAGGCTCATTCGTCTTTCCAACCAATCGATTTGCTGAGCCCGGTGATATCCATGCTTGCTGACCTGATCCCAATTCATAGTTTTGAACAGCGAAGCCGCGATGGAGGGTGAGAACCGCTGGCGCATTTTCTCAGGCGTATCGTGAAGCGGGTGATCTTCGTAATATCCATGAAAGCGCAGAATATGTTCCATCAGTAAATCTTCGAAATCGACATAATCATCAATGTCGAGCTGTCGGGCTTTGCGGAATAGGATGTTCCATTGTTCGCGGTCATTATAATGTTTCGGATCATCCAAGAGGGCGTTTAAATCGGCGATGAGAGGCGGGGTCTTGGGGGCCGGAGGCTCAAATATCGTGACCGGCGCGTCAAAGTTCGGCGTGGGGCCGATGGCATAACTTGTATCGCTCTCGGGTTCCAGCGTTGACGGCCCCTCTGGGAGCATATCGCTATAGGTCAGGCTGGATGCCGCGTCAGTTTCAAGGGCAGTGTTCTGTATATCCGGTTGTGCCGCGGGCGGCGTTTCAACTTGTTGCGCCTCATAGGCTGCATCTTCGGCCTGCCATCTCAGAATATTTAGCGCTTGGTCATGGGCATCTCGCAGCGCCATGAACCCAGCCGGATCATCTTCCGGACGCGTGACCTTCAGCATTTTGGAATAGGCACGCTTTACCGCCTTGCGGTCAACGGGCGGGGCATCCAATCCCAGAATTTCGAAATATTGCTTATGGGCCGGCATCGCCTAGAACACATCCATGCGGTCAAGGTCATCCAGAAATTCCGTAACCTCATTGCGGGCCAGCTTGATATCCGTGTCATTTTGCTTGGTCAGTGTGTGCTCAAACTGGACCAGACGATTTTCAATTGCTGTCCGAATGTCGCCTAGATGGTTTTCATAGGCGGCTTTCAAGCGGTTGATAACGGCCGCATTTTCGGCGACATCGCGCGGGTGGATTTTCAGTTTTTCCAATTCCTTCAGGCGCTTTTGGATTTCCGCCTGAGACAGGCTGCCCGGATTACCTTCCAGGATTAACTGCTTGGTGTCTCCTGTCGCGAGAACGGTCACGAGAACCTCTAAGACGCCCGATACATCATAGGTAAAACGGACTTGGAAATCCTGTGTCTTGCCTTTCTCTTTCGGGACTTTCAGCGAGATTTCGCCGAGAGGCACATTGTCTTCCACACGTGGACTTTCGCCTTGGAAAATCCGCAATGTCACTTCGGTCTGTCCCGGATGTAGAGTGGAATAGGGCTCAACCCGAGAAGCCGGGATAACCGTATTACGCTCAATAATGGGTTGGAAATATCCGCTTTCCCATTGGTTAGGTCCAAGTTGTTTGGCGATTTCCGTGCCAAGCGTGAACGGACAGACATCCGTCATAACGACATCTTCCAACGCTTCATGACGGTCCAATAATCCGCATTGTACACCGGTGCCAAGCGCAATGACTTCATCGGGGTCCAGGCTGTGCTCCGGGAATTTCTTAAGCAGTTTCGTCACCATGGCGCGAATGACGGGCATGCGGGTTGCGCCGCCGACGAGGATAATGCGTTCAATATCTGCACTGCGCAGGCCTGCATCGGAAATGGCGCGCTGCAAAGGCATACGCATGCGCGATTGCAATTTCTGCGTCAGCTCTTCAAATTTCGTCCGGCTAAGGGTCAGCTCGACTTCATTTTTTCCTTGGATATATTTGACCGTGACATCGGGTTTTTCCGAAAGGGCGAGTTTCGCTTTATTCGCCAAATCACGCAGACGGCCCAAATCATTGGGTTTCATCTTCTCCCGCGTGATGCCGAGCTGTTCGATGAAATGGTCCTCAACAGCCGTCGTAAAATCTTCGCCGCCCAGAAAGGCATCGCCCGCGCTGGAACGCACTTCCATAACGCCGTCAAAGATTTCCAGAATAGAAACGTCAAATGTCCCGCCGCCCAAATCAATGACGAGGAAAGTGTTCTCATCCTCTTTGCTGGACAGACCATAGGCCAGCGCCGCCGCTGTCGGTTCATTGATCAAACGCTCGACCTTCAGACCCGCCATCTTCCCGGCGGCATAGGTTGCTTTGCGTTGAATGTCGTTGAAATAGGCGGGGACGGAAATGATGGCGCGGTCAACTATTTCACCCAAATGCGCTTCTGCATCTGCTTTCAGGGCGCGCAGGACGAGGGCGGAGAGGTCTTCTGCTTTGTAAGGTTTCTTGCCCAGACTATGCGTTTTCGCCGTGCCCATGGCGCGTTTGAACCGCGCGACGGTTTTGTCAGGATGCGTAATCAAACGATGTTTCGCCGACTCGCCAACCAATATGTCACCATTATCTGAGATGCCGACGACAGATGGCGTTAAATACTTACCTGAGCTATTGCGGATCAGCTCCGGCCCATTATCTGTAAAAACAGAAATCAGCGAGTTTGTGGTGCCGAGATCGATTCCGACAAGCGCCATAGCAGCTACCTTATTGATGAGAGTTTTTCTTTCTTTTTCGTCCTGTCTGCTCCCGTTCAAGTCAAGACCTCTCACTCAGATAGGAAAAAATATCGTGGGAATATGAATTTTTATAATGTGATTTAGACTTTGGATGTGATGCGGCAGCTTTGCCTTTAGGCGTGAATTACACTACCACACAAAGAATTGCGCAGTTGCGCACGATTTCGGCTAAGTAAATGAGCCGGTATATGGAGAGACATTCGATGCGACTTAAAACTTCACTTGGGAAAATTTTACTCGGCACAACAGCAGCCTTGGTATTGGTGGCCTGCGAAGGGGCCAAAGAGACGCCAACAGAGACAGACAATATGACAAAGCAATCAGAGAGCCAGACCGCTGCAGATTTGTCTGAAAACACAATCCTACAGGAATGGACCGGCCCCTATGACGGCGTGCCGCCTTGGGACGAAATCAAAGTGTCCGATTTCCCTGAAGCGTTTCAGGCGATTATGGATCAAGTGAAAGCCGAGGTGAATGCGATCCGTGATAATCCTGAACCTGCCACTTTCGAGAATTTTACTGAGCCAATGGAGCTGGCCGGAAATGGCGCCAATGAGCTTTTCTCGATATGGGGTGTTTACTCAAGCAATCTGTCTAATGCGGAAGTCCGCGAAATTCAGGGTGAGTGGCTGCCAAAGGTCTCTGCGTTTTTTAATGAGCTGACGCTCGATCCGATTCTGCTCGAAAAAACGAAGGCGGTCTATGACAATCGCGCTGAGGCGGGTCTGGATGCGCAGCAATTACGACTGGTTGAGCGCAATTATGAGGAACTGGTTCGCAATGGTGCTTTGCTGGAAGGCGATGATAAGGAAAAGTTGATTGCCTTGAACACAGAGCTTTCAAAGCAATTTAACGAATTTTCGAACAAGGTGCTGGCTGATGAAGAGACTTATATCTATCTGACGGACGAAGCAGACCTCGCTGGTTTACCCGACAGCTTTATCGCCTCAATCAAGAGCGCTGCAGAAGCACAAGACAAAGAGGGCTGGGCGCTTAAAAATACTCGCTCGGTTATGCAACCTTTCTTGCAGAATTCGACCCGTCGTGACCTGCGTGAAAAAGTCTACAACGCCTATATCAATCGCGGCGATAATGGCGATGCGAATGATACGAATGCCACAATCGCGAAAATCCTAGATATACGGGCAGAGCGCGCCAAGCTGTTGGGATTTAAAACACACGCCCATTACCGCATGGCCGACACCATGGCCAAAGAACCCGAAGTGGCGATGGACCTGATGATGCAGGTCTGGCCTGCCGCAGTCGCCCGGGTGCAAGAAGAGGTTGCTGATATGCAAGCCGTCGCTGACGCTGAAGGGGCAGGCATTACCATCATGCCTTGGGACTACCGTTTCTATGCTGAAAAGGTCCGTAAGGCGAAATATGATCTCGATGCTGCGGAGATCAAACCCTATTTCGAGCTGGACAATATGGTCGATGCCATGTTTGACGCTGCCGGAAAATTATACGGTATGAGCTTCACGGAAAATACAGGTTCTGTCCCTGTCTTTGATCCGGAAGTGCGCACATTCGAAGTGAAGCGCGGCGACAAGCTGATCGGTCTTTTCTACCTCGATAACTTTGCGCGCGAAGGCAAACGATCAGGTGCTTGGATGACGACCTATCGCAGCCAATATGATTTGGGCGGCGAGAACCGCTATGTTCTGGCGTCGAATAATAATAATTTTGTCAAAGGCGGTGAGGGTGAACCCACACTTATCAGTCTTGATGATGCGACGACGCTGTTCCATGAGTTCGGGCACGCGCTGCATTACTTGAATTATGATATCAAATATCCGGGCCTGGGCGGTACGCCGCGGGACTTCGTCGAGTATCCAAGCCAAGTGAATGAGAACTGGCTGCTAACGCGTCATGTTTTGGATAATTACGCGAAACACGCCGAGACCGGAGAGCCGATGCCGCAGGAATTGGTCGATAAGATCAATAAATCCAAGACGTTCAATGAAGGGTTCGCCACAGTTGAATATCTCTCCAGTGCCATCGTCGATATGAAGCTGCATAACCGCGAAACGCCTGTCACGGATCCTGATAAATTTGAGCGTGAAACGCTTGAGGAGATCGGCATGCCGAAAGAGATCGTGATGCGTCACCGTCTGCCGCAATTTAATCACCTCTTCTCATCAGACGCCTATTCGGCCGGCTATTACAGCTATCTTTGGTCCGAGACGATGGATGCGGATACGTGGGCCGCTTTTGAAGAAGCGGGCAGCCCTTGGGATAAGGAAACGGCTGAAAGGTTCCGGTCCATTATCATGGCGACGGCGAATGAGACGGATCGTAAAGAAGCCTATCGCGAGTTCCGCGGCCGCGATCCCCAAGTCAAATATATCCTTCAGAAACGCGGCTTCCCGGT
>JAHDFA010000086.1 GCA_020628495.1 Hellea sp. | reverse complement strand
TGCGTCCAATGGCAATACCGTTGGCTCCGCTGGCATTGGCATTGCGGCCAAAGGCCAGAGCGTTGGTCGCGCTGGCATCGGACTCAATGCCGACAGCGGCGGATTGCTCCCCACTTGCGGAAGACAAACGTCCCAAAGCGACAGAGTTTGCACCTAAGGCTTCACTGTCAGACCCAATCGCGGTGGATGTGATGGCTGCAGCTTCGGCGCGCAGACCCAGCGCCAGCGCATTCACGCCGGAAGCCTGGCTGTTCACACCAATTGCCGTGCCGCCCGCAGCCGTGACCGTCGCGAGACGGCCCATGGCCAAGGCATTTTCAGCCCTGGCCATTGTCTCCGCGCCAATTGCGGAAGAGGTCATGCCCGTTGCAACAGAACCATTGCCGAGCGCAACGGATTGCATTCCGGAGGCCTCCGCGCCCGCTGTAAGGAGCGTTGTGCCGTCGACTGCGTATCGTGCAGCGCCTAAGGCGATGGAGGCTTCGCCAGAGGCTTGGGCCGCGTCTGTTGTGGTATTGCCCGCACCAATTGCGGTAGCGCCATGTGCAATGGCTTGTGAGGAATATCCGAGTGCTGTGGTGTTCATGTCAGAAGCGGTTGCCGTTGCCCCTAAGGCTGATGCATGGGAGGCGGTGGCTTCCGAGCCTTGACCAAAAGCTGAACTTCCACTCTCAGTCGCACGGGCATTCGCGCCGTTAACAGTTGAACCCATACCCAGAGACTGAGCATTATACCCAATCGCTGCTGACTCTGTGCCGGTTGCACGAGCGTCAGCGCCTAGGGCGATAGCTGCATTACCTGCCTGTGCGCCTGAGTTGTCAAGATCTTCCCCATCCCCGCCAATAGCAATGGATGGGTTAAACTCATCAGTGTTAAAGGAGGCCGCGGCAGAGCCTATAACGATGTCAAAATTTTGTGCCGTTATGGCGTTTGTTCCAATGGCAATAGCTTCTGCCTGCTGCGCATTTGCGGATGTTCCGATTGCAAGCGCATTCTCACCGGTGGACACGGCGCTATTGCCTGCTGCAATACTGGATGAACCGCCAGAATGCGCTTCAACGCCAATGGCAATGGCTGAATCCCCGGAGGCTACAGATAAACTACCCAAGGCCATGGCTGCCACGCCAGATGCAAACGCCCCTTCATGTGTTTCGTCTCCGCTGCCCAATGCAATAGACCGCTCTCCAGTGGCCCGCGCTGCAGTGTCAGTCGTCGTTCCGCTGCCGATTGCGACTGCATTCGCAGCGGTGGAGTCTGCAAAGCTGCCTAACGAAATTGCATTATCTGCCGCCGCATTGGCGGAGCGTCCAATAGAGACTCCGTTTACTGCCGTTGTTCCGACAACAGCATTGCGTCCCATAGCTACGGCACCTTCAGATCCCGTTGACGCGGAGTGACCCGTCGCGACGGAATCATCTGCGTCCGCGCTGGCATTAACACCTATCGCAACGGTATTAGTGCCATCGGCACTGGCAGAGGCTCCGACCGACACGCCTTCATCGCCGGAAGCGCTCGCATCATTTCCCAATGCCGTCGATGAGGCTCCATTAGCGCTTGACCCGCTACCGCAATGGAGAGCTTGCACGCCGAAGATGTCAATACAGACAATTTGTGCTTGCGCTGTTGTGCCGAGACACAGGGATAGGCCCAAAGTTCCCGCACTAGTAATTAGAATGGATTTGAATGGTTTAGATACGACTGCCGTCATGGAAAAACTCCGATTTAAAATTGTAACCCGCCGAAGATAGTTGAAATTACAAATACACTTATGGGTTGATATTTTGCAGTCGTTCAAAACCTATAACAGAGTCTTAAATTGCATCTCCATCTAAGCTGAATCACTTTGATTTCGTAGAATAGAGTTAATGAATAAGGGGTCGTGTTTTTGAAATTTCAAGGACTTCTAATTAAATAGAATTTAAATTAAATGTGGCGTCCTAAATAGTTTCATTGCATAAAAATATCATTGTCCCGTAAGAAGAGAATTTGACCTAACGGACCTTTGCCGTCACGGCTTTTGCCGATGATAAACCGGATGCCCCCGCAAATAAATTCGACCTGAGCCATTGTAGTGTCACGGTTCCGACAGGTGATGATAAAAATAAAAAAGTTGATGCGGTCAGCACAAAGAAACTCAAAAATACTCTCATCCTGATTTCTTCTATATGGACGATCAAAACCGTATGGTTTTTGCGGCGCCCAATAAAGCGCTGACGACTTCCAATGTATCCAATACAAGTAGCGAGCTTCGCTATATTTTGCGCGGTAAGAATACGCGGATCAAAACGCAAAGCGCCGCGGATAGTTTCGCCGTTCTGGCGCGAAAGGACTCGGATAAGTTTGGCTCGGTTGGTGGACGTATGGATGCGACTTTGCATGTTGACCACGTCGCGCGACGGGCGCGGGCCCCGAAAACAAAAGCGGCTTATTCTGCAGTTGTCGGGCAGATACCTGCAACGAAATATGACGATACGAGTTCTGGTTTCGGCTATGGAAATGAGCCCTGAAAATTTATTATAAATATTCCCGGACCATAAGACGGGTTCTGTCTTCTGGGCCTATGAGCGTAATCTACTGAAAGATGATAATAGCCACACGGATATCGCCTATCCGGTTCGGGGCAATATGTGGAAGAATATGGAAGAATCCGGCGCGGCGGGAATCGCTCTTAGTGAAGAATTTAGCTATATTGCGAATGTTCACAAAAATACGATGCATCTCACCTTTACGCATCCCTCGCGCCCGCCCGTTAAATATTCAATCAATGTGCCCAATAATATAGACGCTTATGGAAGGGTCGATGCATTAGATAATAAATACAGCTAAGGTGTGGATACGCTCTATTTTAAGGCGGGTATCTACAACCAATGTGCGCGATAAATAGCGGCGGCTTCTGGTATCCTGGCTGTCCGGGCTCTGGCGATTGGGCTATTGACAAAGCCAATGGTAATTATGCCCAAGCGAAGTTTTCTAAATTAGTTGTAGGGCCTTCCACTCTGCCAAAATAATTAAGTCTACTTATGAAAAAGGCCGCGCAGATTGAGCGGCCTTTTTCATTATCTCTTTTGCTGAATCCTACTCGGCCAAACTGTCGCGCAGGGCAGTTTCTTGCGGCATGCCAATGGCGTGGAAACCGCCATCGACGTGATGCGTCTCGCCCGTACAAGAGAGTCCCAGATCAGACAGCAGATAAAGCGCCGCGCCCGCAACGCCCATAGGGTCGGTATTATCTTGCAATGCACTGGCGGCTTTATTGAAGCGGAACATATGACGACCTGATCCGATCCCGGCTGCCGCTAGAGTTTTGATCGGTCCGGCGGAAATAGCATTTACGCGAATACCGCGCGGGCCGAGATCAGCCGCGATATAACGTGTGCAGGCCTCAAGCGCGGCTTTGGCCACGCCCATAACATTATAATTCGGAATCACGCGCTCTGAACCCAGATAGGTCAGAGTGATCATGGAGCCGCCATCCTTCATCATTTCGCTGGCGCGGCGTGCGGCATCGACAAAACTATAGGCGGAAATATCAAGCGCGGATTTAAAGCCTTCGCGCGTGGTTTGTTCTACAAAGGATCCGGCCAATTGGTCTTTTCCGGCAAAAGCGATTGCGTGAACGAGGAAATCGATTTCTCCCCATTCGTCTTTTAACGTTGCGAAGGCCGCATCCATTTGATCATCATTTGTGACGTCACAATCTACGAGCAAGCTTGATCCGACACTTTCAGCCAGTGGCTTTACGCGTCGCAAGAGCTTTTCCCCTTGATAGGTGAAAGCCAGTTCTGCCCCCTGTGCGGCGAGCTGTTGCGCAATCGCCCAGGCAATTGAATTCTTATTCGCAACGCCCATGATGAGGCCGCGCTTGCCGGCCATTAAGGTGCCAGTTGGGAAAGGAGTGTCTGCCATGTGTAATCTCTCTGTTGGCGTTGCACGCTAAACTTTTCTGAAAATGACGCTGCCATTAGTACCGCCAAAGCCGAAACTATTAGACATGGCCGTTTTCACTTCGGTTTCGACCATTTCCGTTGCGATATTAATCGCCGGAATTTCCGGGTCGCGGGTTTCGACATTAATGGACGGTGCAACGAATCCTCTGTCCATCATCAGAAGCGTATATATGGCCTCCTGAACACCAGCCGCGCCGAGGCTGTGTCCTGTCAAACATTTTGTTGCTGACACATAAGGACCGTTGAGGCCAAAGACTCGCTCAATCGCATTGGTTTCTGCAATGTCACCTACGGGTGTGCTCGTCGCATGCGGGTTAATGTAATCAACGGTTTCCAGACCTGCACTGTCCAAGGCTTGACGCATGGCACGTTCCGCGCCTTCGCCGGATGGCGCGACCATATCATAGCCGTCAGAGGTAGCGGCGTAACCGATAACTTCAGCATAGATTTTCGCGCCGCGCGCTTTGGCATGCTCATAGTCTTCGAGGACCAACATGCCTGCACCACCCGCAATGACAAAGCCGTCGCGATTTTCGTCAAAAGCACGACTGGCCTGTTTTGGCGTCTCATTATATTTGCTGCTCATCGCGCCCATAGCATCGAACAGGGAAGACATGGACCATTCCAACTCTTCGCCGCCGCCTGCAAACATAATGTCCTGCTTGCCCCATTGGATTTGCTCAACAGCAGATCCGATACAGTGCAGCGATGTCGTACAAGCGGATGTGATTGAGAAATTCACACCCAGAATTTTATAATGTGTCGCAAGTGTTGCAGAGACTGTCGAAGACATGGCTTTCGGCACGGCGAACGGGCCAATGCGTTTTGGGCTATTATTCTTACGCGTGATGTCAGCGGCGCGAACAATCTCCAGCGATGACGGTCCACCTGATCCGGCAATAATTCCCGTGCGGGGGTGAGAGACTTGGTCTTCTGAGAGGCCAGAGTCCTCAATCGCATTTTTCATGGCAACAGCGGCCCATCCGGCGGCGTCGCCCATAAAGCGGTAAGAGCGCTTGGAGATAATTTCTTTATAATCGCAATCGGGACGACCGGAAACTCGGCTGCGAAAGCCAAGCTCCGCCATCTTTTCATCTTTGTCGATTCCGGAATTGCCCGCTTTCAGATTGGCCGCAACCGTATCCGCATCATTGCCGATGCAGGAGACAATACCGAGGCCGGTAACAACAACACGCCGCATGATTAAGACCCTTCTTCCGGAGTTTCAGTCGGTGGAATGAACAAGCCAACGCGTAAGTCCTTGGCTTGGTAGATGAGCTCGCCATCCGCATACATACGCCCATCGGCAATGCCGAGAACGAGCTTGCGGCGGATGGCCCGTTTAATATCGATTTCATAGCGAACTTTTTTGATGTCAGGTGTGACTTGGCCCGTAAATTTGACTTCACCGACGCCGAGTGCACGGCCACGGCCTTGACCGCCTGTCCAGCCCAGCCAAAATCCGACCAATTGCCACATGGCGTCCAGCCCTAAACAGCCCGGCATTACCGGATCGCCTTGGAAGTGACATTCGAAAAACCAAAGATCGGGATTGACGTCCAGCTCTGCAATGACTTCGCCTTTGCCGTAAGCGCCGCCGGTTTCATCCATATTCAGAATACGGTCGAGCATCAGCATGGGCGGAAGCGGTAATTTGGCATTACCGGGTCCAAACAGCGATTTTTCGCCACTGACGATTAAGTCGTCATAATCATAGGAAGGTTGGATTTTAATCATGAGTCGCTGTCCGGGAATTATGTAACTTATGACATAAGGGTGTTTGGCACGCAGTTCAATGAATTGCGTCCGTCATGGGTGATAAGTTTGGGAGGGCTGAGATTTAGACAAGCGAAAGTCATCACTGCCCATCATCCTATCACAGGGCGGGTCAGCCGCAGTCTTGTTTTGGGCAGTCAGGACAGCCCGCAGGCTCAGCCTTCACGACGGAGGACCGAAATAGTTTAGTGTTTCTCGCAAAGGCTGACCCTGCGGCGGCAGTTTTTGATGCAACGGTCGGGGGTCCCGCAGTTAGCCCTTCCGGTCATGCTTGCCATGAGGCCGTATCATCTGGTGAGGATGATCAAACCTGTCAGCCCTTGGTGTTTCCTACCACCTTAAACCAACCCTATCTTCCGACAGTCACAACAGCCCCGGTTTAAGAACCAGCGGTCGTCTCTCGCCACAAAAGTCCCGGCACAGTCCGATGTCTCACCACCGGATGCTCAGACCCACCGTCTC
>JAHDFA010000085.1 GCA_020628495.1 Hellea sp. | reverse complement strand
GCTGACGGTATTGTCAGTCTCGCCAGTGAAGAGATGTATTTCGAAGGCTCCCTCATCATGATTGATCACGGGCAGGGTCTCATCTCTTATTATCTTCACAATGAAGACGTTCTGGTCGAAGAGGGCCAACGCGTGGTTCAGGGCGAACAAATTGCCACAGTCGGATCACGTGGACGCTCGACAGGTCCGCATCTATGCTGGCGTCTGAAATGGCGGGGCCGGAACCTCGATCCGGAATTACTGACGGAGTGGCCCTCTAATGGCTAAGAAACCCGAAGATTGTCAGACCATGGTAGAGGTCCGCGAAGGCGTCGACGCGATTGACCGTGAACTTGTGCGATTGCTCGTCACGCGCCAGGGTTATATGCATGCTGCTGCCCGGATTAAGCCCAATCGCGACGCCGTCTATGATGCGCCGCGTATCGAAGATGTGGTGAGTAAAGTTTTGGCTGAAGCGAAAGTTCAGGGCCTCTCTGCAGATATTGCAGAACCTGTTTGGCGCAAATTGATCGAGCGCTGCATCGCGCATGAGTTTGAAGTCTATGACGAAACGCGCGTCAAAAGCGCGTAGGCTGTCTACTTGTCGGCCGCCGGATAATACCACACACGGCGGATGAGGTTGTCTTCCATTTGATAAACCGTCAGCGCGCTCTGTGATTTTGCGTAACCTTTTTCAGATTTCCACCGCACGGTTTCCAGTACGGAAACGAAATTATCATCAAGGGTCCAATTCGTCAGAGTCCCGGTCACGCGGGTTGGGGATTGAAAATAGGTTTCCATGCTTTTGGCCAAAGCAGCACGGCCCGAAACCTGCAATTTAATCTCTGAGCCCTCAATATTCAGCCATTCAATATTTGGATGATGCATCTTGCTCATCCCCGCCACGTCACCTTTGTTAAAAGCATCCATATGTGCGCTAATTACGATTTTCGGAATGAGCTCAACTTGCTCTGATGTGCTCTTTCCGACCGGATTTGCGCAAGCGCCTAGGAATAGAGCTAATGCTAAGAAAAGAGATTTCATTTTTCCCCCTTTATAAGGCTTTCGACCAACATCGATGGACCCAAAACCATTGCCCCGGTTGTTCGCGAATGCGGTCTTCAATGAAGGTGCTGACCTGCTTTACGCCGGACAAAACATCAGTAAATTGCGCATTCATTTTTCATTTAAATGGGAAAGTAGGACGAGACAGTAAAGATAGCCTTATCTCGGGGTAAAGACCAAAGCTGTTTCTCAGTCAGAGCTGGAGACTGACTGCTATATTGCATTTATTGTAACGTAAAATCTCGACTAAAGATGCTTAACAAGGTCGCCAAAGATGCGCGAATATATCAATTAACTGACCTTCCTTCTGATCTAGCTTACTGTCACAAATTGATAATTTCCATAGGCTTTCCAAGACATCAATGCGATCAGGGAAGTCTTTAAGTTTCATGTGTTGATTTCCGAGCCAAAAGCGACCGCCCGGTCCCTTCAAGGTTTTATACATATGTTTCGCACGTTTTGAACTAAAACGAAAAGATGTTGTCTCTATTTCAAGCTCCGATGAATACGTATTTAAGCAATCCTCTAGGGTTTCAATTTCAATTGGCAGCACTTTGCCGTCGATAATAACCATGGCCGTGAATAAATTCGCAATCGTTTCATACCAAGTTTCGTGAATATTGCCGCGAGCAACCGGATGGATTTTTTGCGGTGATGCAAGTCCGATTAATCCCGTCTCTACATTAAGCATAATTTTCCCCAATGCTATTTCGGGTGAAAACGTGTCTCTCTATGTTTAATATAAGGTTAATATCCACAGCCCGGTGAGATCTCGAATTCTAAAAAGAAGACCGTTTCAGGCTCATCTTTGTGTTTGATATAACGTTTTTGGCCAACGTCTATGGACCCAAAACCATTGCCCCGGCTGTTCGCGAATGCGGTCTTCAATGAAGGCGCTGACCTGCTTTACGCCGGACAAGACATCCGCATTCCGCTCACCCGTTTTGTTCAATTCAATGGGAGGATAAAAGGTGACCGTAAAGATTGCCTTATCCCGCGTCACGGCCATGGGGAGTAAGGGCCGTCCGGTTTTTAAGGCGAGCCTGACCGCGCCCTGTGCCGTCATGGCAGGTTCTCCGAAAAAGGGGACCTCAACACCTGTATTGAATTTTTGATCGTTGAGCAGGGCAACACTTTCGCCCGCTTTCAGGGCTTCAAAAAGCTCCCGCCCGCCAGCATGGCTGGATTTTTTGACGAGATATTTTGTGCCGTAGGCCTCGCGTTGCTTTCGCACGCGCGCATCAATTAGCGGGTTATTGACCTTGCGATAGGTAATGCGAACCGTGTGGTCGGATTGCGTGAGGACCGTGGCCATGACCTCCCAATTCGCAAAATGTCCGGTCACAATTATCGCGGGTTGATTGGCTTCGAAATGCTCCATCCCTTCAATCTTAATCCGGCTTTTCGGGCCGAAGGGACGCAGCCTATGGGTTATCGGAAACTCTGCGAAGGTCCGGCCCAGATTATCCCACTGGGCTGTCATCAAGGTTTTGATCTCAGCATCAGTTTTTTCAGGGAAAGCTGTTCGCAATCCCGTTTCCGCAATATGTCGTTTGGAGGTGAGGGGACCAATTAATCTAACAATAAATGCACCCAAGCCTGATACAAAACCAAATGGGAAAAGCCGAACTAATCCTGTCGCCAGATCATAGGCCAGCGCCTCGAAACGGTCCTTCATTTCGCCATCTCTATAATTGGGTGTAGGAGGCGGCGCATCGTAAGCTCATCCTCGAAGACAACAGAGACAGGCCAAGTTTGTACGCCTTTCCGATAGCCTTTGGGGAGGCGGACATAATCTTTTTCTGTCGTGATCAACCCGGCTTCCATTTCCGATGCCAAGAGGAAGAGGCTCTCAATATCCGCATCCTTATATTTATAATGATCGGCAAAGCCTTCGGTCTCCACGACATTTGCGCCCGCGCGTCTCAGACTGTCGAAAAATTTCGCCGGTCGTCCGATCCCAGCAAATGCGTAGAGTTTGCCCTTGGGCGCCTCGATCCGAGGGGCGAGATAAGCCGGAATGACGAGTTGGCCTTTTAACTGCTCGCGCAGGGTTTCAGAGATTTCAAATTCCGGTGAAGGTTTCATCAAAATGATCGCATCGGACCGTTCTAATGCTGCTCCCAAATCCTCGCGCAGCGGACCTGCCGGAAAGACGCAGCCATTTCCGAATCCAACTTCTGCATCCACGACAAGCAGGGAAAGGGTTTTCTCCAAACTCGGGTTTTGATGTCCGTCATCCATAATGATAACGCTGGCGCCATTCGATACGGCGGTAAGCGCACCCTCATCGCGCCCGGCCGCGACCCAGACTGGACCGTGCCGACGCAGCAAAAGCGGTTCATCCCCGACATCTGCCGCCGTATGGTCTGGATCAACCGCCATAGGCCCTTTTTCACGCCCACCATAACCTCGTGATAGGCCATGGGCTTGAACGCCCATACGGCGCATGGATTGTAGGAGGTAAGAGACGACGGGCGTTTTACCTGTCCCGCCCAGAGTTGCATTTCCGACGCAGATAACCGGAACACCCGGATCAATTGGGTCTGCCGACTGAATGCGGTGGGCTGCGGCTTTGGCATAAAGCCACCCGAATGGCCGCAAGAGAGTCCTGAGGGCCGTTTTAGCTTCGGGGCCGGTTCGGTGATTCCAAAAATCGGGCGGCTTCACAGCAAAGCCCGCAATTTGGCGATTGTGTAATCCAAAACTTGATCGCTTTCCTGCGCCAGTAATTTCGCACGTCCCGCCATTTGACGGGCACCAGCACGGTCCATCAAGAGCGACATCACGGATTTTTCCAATTGCTTGGCGGATTTCACGCGCATGGCGGCATTATGATTGAGAAGCTCGGCATAGATTTCGGTAAAGCTGCCGACATGGGGGCCTGTCAAGATGGGGACTCCGGCGCGTGCAGGTTCCAACGGGTTATGGCCTGTTAGACTTGCATGTAAGGAGCCTCCGACAAAGGCCACATCTGCGAGGTCCAGCGCCAGTCCCATTTCGCCCAAAGTATCCATGATATAAATGGAGGTTTTGTCTGTCAGCAGTTCACCCTTTGAGCGGATTGCGATGTCATGTCCCGCGCAGAGCCTTGCTATGTCATCCCCGCGTTCAGGGTGTCTCGGCACCCAAAGCAGTAAGGCATTCGCTTTACGCCCCGGACCTGAGATATGCGCTTCGCGGATGTCCGCTTCTTCGGGCCCATGCGTACTGGCCGCCAGCCAGATTGGACGATTGCCGGCAGCTTGGCGAAGTTTTGCAGATTCGGCTTGGTCAAATTCAAGAGCCGGGACAGCGGTTTTCAGATTTCCGATTTGGCTGACAACATTTCCGTCTAAAAATTTCAAAGCATTATGGGTCAAGGTATCGGCGGGCAAGATGATGTCGAAGCAGGAAAAAACCTGCCGCGCGAATTTGCGTTTACTCCTCCAGCGATCAATCGAGCTTTGGTTCATGCGCGCATTGATAAGCGCCATTTTCGCGCGGCTCGCTTTCGTTTGCAAAACGAGGTTAGGCCAGATTTCGCTCTCCGCCCAAACCGCCAAGTCGGGCTGCCAATGGGCGAGAAATCGTTCCACAAAATTCGGGCCGTCCAGTGGGACCATTTGGTGGAAGGCGCGCTCAGGCAGGCGGTCCTTCATAATTTGTGCAGAAGTCATCGTGCCGCTTGTAACTAAGATATGCAGGGCGGGATCATCCTGTAACAGGCGCCGGATCAAAGGTAACAACATTGAGGTTTCGCCAACACTCGCGCCATGCATCCAAATCAGCGTTCCGGACGGACGGGGGAGGGAAGCAATGCCTTTGCGTTCGCTAATGCGGGTCTCGTCTTCCTTACCGGACTTCACTCGTCGCTTGAGAATATACCCCGCAAAGGGCTCCAGCCCCTGCATGAGTTTTCGATATGCGCCGGCCCAACTCATTTTGAGAGTTCCAACGCCGGCTCCACCGGGACATGGCCAAGTTCTTTATCCGCTTCCGCCATTAATGCGTTCATTTCCGTTTCAATGCCCAGGCGTATCGCCTCCAAATCCGCATCGGATGTGTCCGCGGGAATAGCAACCGGTGTTCCCCACAGGATAAGTCCTTTACCAAAGGGCTTAGGCAGGACGAACTTATCCCAACTGTCAAATTGCTTACGCCGCGCAATGGAAAATGTGCAGGGCATGAGCGGCGCGCCCGTCGCGCGGGCCAAGCGTAGCGGTCCGTCACCCAATCTCTGCCGCGGGCCGCGCGGACCGTCCGGCGTAATCACGACACATCCGCCGGAGCGAATGGCTGTGACGGCTTCAGCGGCGGCGGCATCTCCGCCTTTGGCTTTCCCAGATTTTCGCGCGCTTCCTCGCAGAGTTTGCAATTTCAGCGCTTTGCAGGTCGCGGCCACCACCGCGCCGTCGCGTGAGCGCGAAATCATGACGTAAGGGTCAAGTTCATCAGATTTCCACGCGGCCGTCAGCATCATGAAGCGGGAATGCCACGTCAGCGCGATGACGCCCTCTCCGCTGCCGAGAATATGCGCAACGCGCTCTCTGTGGCGGATTTCCCAGCGCGTCGTGCGTTTCACAAAGCGCATATATTGCGCGACGGACCAACCGAGCGTGGATTGAACGCCGGGGCGCCGCAAAAGACGTTTGAACACGCGCGGCCTCCCTGTTAGCCCACATTGTTATGACCGACCTAAGCGATACACCGCTGGACCTCAATAACCCGCGCCATAGGAAACGGGCGCGACGCGACCTCATTTGGGGGGATCACGGCTTTTTACGCGCGCGTTTTCCCAATCGTCATGACTTGGGCGGGGGAATGTACCGCGAGAATCAACCTTCGCCTAAACGTATTGCGTTTTTGGCTGAGGAGGGGATTAAGACGATTTTGAACCTACGCGGACCGTCTCCCAAAGGGTTTTACCTCCTCGAAAAAGAAGCCTGCGAAAAACACGGCATCACGCTGATCGATTTTCGGGTCTATTCGCGCGATGTTCACACGGTCGAGAAAATCAAAGGTGCGCGGGATCTGTTTGAGCAGATTGAATATCCAGCCGTCATGCATTGTAAGTCGGGTGCTGACCGGACCGGATTTATGGGCGTGCTCTATCGGCATTTCCATATGGGAGATACGATTGCGGAGGCCTTGGCTAGTGAGTTGACGCTAAAAAAACTGCATGTCCGTCAGGGCAAAACAGG
>JAHDFA010000006.1:27193-46166 GCA_020628495.1 Hellea sp. | reverse complement strand
ACGCCGATGCAGCAGAATTTCAGTTCCAATATGCTGGCCCTAAATGGTGGCAAGCCTGAGCAGATGAATGTTCGGGACATGCTGGAGGCGTTCCTAGCTTTCCGCGAGGAGGTCATTGCCCGGCGGACGAAATTTGATCTGGGTAAAGCACGGGACCGCGCGCATATCTTGGTGGGCCTTGCAACGGCGGTTGCCAATATAGATGAAATCATTCGAATTATTCGGTCTTCTGCCAATCCCAAGGAAGCGCGTGAAAACCTCTTGGCACGAACATGGCCTGCAAAAGGCATGGGGGCGCTCATCAAACTTATCGCTGATCCGCGGTCAAAATTATTGGACGACGGTAGTATCCAATTAACCGAAGAGCAGGCGAAAGCGATCCTTGATCTGCGCCTCGTGAAGCTTACGGCTTTGGGCATGGACGAGATTACCGAGGAAGCTGAAAAGCTGGCTGCGACGATTACGGACTTGCTTGAAATTCTACGCAGTCGTGCGCGCGTTCAGGCGATCATTTCCGAAGAACTTTCTGAAATCAAAGAGAAATATTCAACGCCGCGACGTTCCGAATTCGTAGCGGGCGGAATGGACTTTGACGATGAAGACCTGATCGCGGTTGAAGATATGGTCGTCACCGTAACAGCGGCGGGCTATGTCAAACGCACACCTCTGGACACTTACCGGGCGCAACGCCGCGGCGGCAAAGGTCGGGCCGGCATGTCGATGAAGGATGAGGATTATGTCACCACTGTCTTCGTTGCGACAACCCACACGCCGGTTCTGTTCTTCTCCTCAACAGGTATGGCCTATAAATTAAAAGTCTGGAAGCTCCCTCCCGGCGGGCCAAACACACGCGGTAAAGCACTTGTCAATTTGTTGCCCCTTGAGCAAGGCGAGACCGTCAATTCCATCATGGCTTTGCCTGAAGATGAGGAGAGCTGGGCTGACTTGGATATTATGTTTGCGGCACGTTCCGGAGGTGTCCGACGGAACAGCTTGTCTGATTTTACACGCGTGAACCGCAATGGTAAAATCGCGATGAAACCGGATGATGGTGACGGCATTGTCGATGTCCGCGTTGTCACGGAAGATGACGATCTGATGCTGACAACGGCAAAAGGCAAAGCCATTCGATTCCGCACAACAGATGTCCGCCGTTTCGTCGGTCGTACATCGTCCGGGGTACGCGGGATTAAACTCGCCGATGGGGATGAAGTCATCTCTATGGCTGTCTTGCGTCACGTTGATATCGAAACGGATGAAGCGCGGGCCTATATGAAGCATGCTAACGCCATGCGCCGCGCTTTGTCGGGAGAAGATTCTGTTGACGATGCCGAAGAGGTAGATGTCGAGACATCAATCGATCCAGAACGCCTCGGCTTTCTTCAAGCCAATGAGCAATTCCTTCTGACTTTGGCCGATGACGGTTTAGGCAAGCGCAGCTCGTCCTATGATTATCGTTGCATGAATCGCGGCGGGCAGGGCGTTACAGCGCAAAATTTGGAACGAGGCAAAAAGGCCGATGATGCGCAACTTGTGCGGTCCATGAGTATTGAGGATGATAACCAAATCATGATAGTCACAGACGGCGGACAATTAATCCGATGTCCGGTCCGTAACATCTCAGTTGTCTCTCGCAGCGCGCGGGGCGTCACTGTTATCCGCGTCAAAGATGGTGAGAAAGTCGTGAGCGTCGGACGTATTGAAGAGACAGAGGATGAGGGTGAGACGGATAATGAAGGTGGGAAGACCGCGCCTAATCCCTCATAAATCCACCGCCATTAATGTGAAGAACCTGTCCGGTGACAAAGCGTGCTGCGTCTGACATCAAAAATAAAATCGGCCCAACGATGTCGTTGGGATTGGCGATTCTTCCTAAAGGGGTCATAGCTTCAAAGCGTTGGCGGTCAAATCTGGCCGGGTCTCCCGAAACGTCCAGAGTATCGACTCCTCGACCCATTCCGCCATGTATGAATGGCGTTTCGACCGGCCCGGGGGCCACGCCATTCACGCGGATGTTCGGCGCGAGTTCTGATGCCAATATTCGAGTTAGAGCATTAATTCCGGCCTTGGCCATGGAATAAGGCCCATATCCCGGTGCGCCGACTTGAGCTAATGCCGTCGACAAAAATATAAGGCTGCCTGAAGACATTTGCTGAGCGGCTTCTTTAGCAGCAAGTACCACACCTTTTAGGTTACCGTTCAAGACATCGTCAAAGGTCTCGGAACTTAGCTCCGATATTCTTACGAGGTCAGACGTGTATCCTGACGCCACAACCATATGATCAAAACCGACTTTGCGGCTTTTCAGTTTATGAAAGGCGGCCTTGACTGATCTTTCATCCCTTAAATCGACAGGGATCGACTCGATGTTTTTTGGCAGTCTGACGGCTTGCAATGAGGATTGAAGGTCCATAACGGAAACTTCTAAATCCAGATTTGTGCAAACTTTGACTAGTGCGTTTCCGATTCCGCCACACCCTCCTATGATGAGGACCTTGGAGCCTTTTTCTGGTGCGAGTCTTTCGAAATTGGGTGTCTGCATAGCTCGATAATTTGTAGGCTTGCAGTGCTAACTAAAGACCTTCAAATTTCTTGGCTTGACCTGTCGCAACACGCCCAAGAGCACATTATCGCTTGAATGTTCCGTCAATAAGATCGAGAATTTGATTTGCGAGGCGCTCTGTCCGGCTGGTTTTGGGGCTCAGGCCGGGAATGAAGCCGCTCAGCTGGTCACTATAGCGGGATAGGCGCCGCTTGTTGCTTGGCCGCGTCAATGCGTAACCGACGGCACCGCAAGCCGCAATCGCGGCTATACCGATAAGTGACCCTCGGACTTTCTTGCTTTTCAATGAGGTTTGTACAGTTGATTTCAAACCGTTATCTGCATCATCCTTATTATGCTCAATCGTCAACTCGTCGGAAATTTCTAGGGAATTAAGTTTTTGTTTGGATTTTAACATCGTGGGCTCTCCATATTGTTCAATTTAAACAATGCGAGAACACAGTCGATTGTTCCGAATTAGGCGTGTCTCAAATCAAACAAGTTCTGGCAAACCCTGTTTTGGCCGATATAACAATACCATGACAAAACGCATCGCACTCTATCCCGGTACTTTTGATCCTATGACCCTCGGTCATTTGGATATTATGAAGCGAGCATCCAGATTATGCGACAAACTGATTATCGGCGTCGCGATTAACCGGGCGAAAAATCCACTTTTTGCCCTGAGCGAACGGGTCGAGATGGTCGAGCATGTGGTCGAGCCGTTTAAGGATCGCATAGAAGTTGAGGTGCTTCCATTTGAGGGTTTGCTGATACATTTTGTTGAAAAATGTGGAGCCGCAATGATAGTGCGCGGATTGAGGGCGGTGAGTGACTTTGAATATGAGTTTCAGATGGCCGGGATGAATGATCGTCTTAACCCCGACATTGAAACTGTGTTCTTGATGTCCGACCCGCAATATCAAACGATTGCCAGTCGTTTGGTCAAGGAAATTGCCCGTCTGGGTGGGGATATTTCGCAATTTGTGACCCCCGAAGTCGGCGCACGATTAAAGGATAAATTCTCATGAGCCACCGCATGTTTTTCGCACTCGCCCTGTCCACCGCTTTAGTTGGAAATGCTTGCGCCGCTGAAAACTCTGAGGCAACTGCAAATGATATATCCGCAGTTGCGAGTGCAACAGTCACCGGATTTTCCGCTCCGGATGAGGCGTGGCGCACTGTTGATCCCGAAAATTTGCTCGTAATTGATACTAAATATGGTGATATTGGTGTCGAGCTTTTTCCCGAAATTGCCCCAAACCATGTTGCCCAAATTAAAACGCTGACACGTCAGGGTTTCTATAATGATGTTGTGTTTCATAGGGTGATTGATGGATTTATGAATCAGACAGGTGACGGCACGAATGGAAACGGGACAGGCGATTCAACGCTTCCGGATATTGAGGCTGAATTCACATTCCGCCGTGGTGCCGATATGCCGTTTACTCTGGTTACGGCCAAAAAGGTTGGCGACGGAGAAATCGGCGTTGGCTTCTACAAGAATTTGCAAATCGCAAGCCAACCCACCAGCCAAGCCATGTTCACGAAAGACAATAAAGTCGACGCCTTTGGACTTCACTGTAAAGGTGTGACATCAATGGCGCGTACGAGTGACCCCAATAGCGCGAATAGCCAGTTCTTTCTCATGCGCGCACAAGCCGAGCATTTGGATACGCAATATTCCATCTGGGGAAATACTGTGATGGGATATGATCTGTTGGAGAAGCCACAGGTCGGCACAATTGGTGACGTTCCAGGCTGGATACCTGATCGTATGAATACGGTCGAGCTGGCATCTGATATGGGCGAAAACGAACGTCCGACCGTGCAAGTGCTGCGCACCGATCATCCTGCCTTTAATAACTGGCTTAAATCACAGAAAAAAGCAGATGGGACGTTTCCGAACGTTTGCGAATTGTCTGTGCCCACGCGCGTACTTTAGCGCGGAAGAAATAAACTTAAAAACTTTAGAAACATTGGATCCATCATGGCCGAAAAACTTATTATGACTGTCGATAACAATAAAGGTGATACAGGGGATGTGACCATCCTTTTGCGTCCAGATCTTGCGCCTTTACACGTCGAGCAAATCACGTCGCTTGCCAAGGACGGCTTTTACGACGGCCTCACATTCCACCGTGTTATTGACGGTTTTATGGCGCAGGGCGGTTGCCCGAACGGCACAGGCATGGGCGGCGCGAAAAAGCAAATTAAAGCCGAGTTTAACCGTCACCCACATGTCGAAGGCGTATGTTCCATGGCGCGGTCTCAAAACCCGAATTCTGCGTCCAGTCAGTTTTTCATCTGCTTGGACGATGCCGGTTTCCTCGACGGGCAATATACCGTCTGGGGTGAAGTTGAGAGCGGAATGGAACTTGTCCACGCTTTGCCAAAAGGCGAGCCGCCCCGTATGCCGGGCAAAATTGTCAAAATGACGGTTGCCTAACACTCTAAAATAGGACGGCCAATATGGACGTCTCTCTCTTTGATTTTGATTTGCCGGAGCGCGCGATCGCGCTTCGTCCTGCCACTCCGCGTGACAGCGCGCGGTTGCTCATGATTCCTGCGCAAGGCGAGTTTGTACATCAAAAGGTGTCAGATTTACCGTCGCTATTGCGCGCGGGTGACGTTCTGGTTTTTAACGAGACGAAAGTATTCCCTGCGGCCCTGACGGCGACCCGTCCGGCACGTGCCCATGGCGGGGGTGGGGATGTGATCGTCACGGTCAACCTCCATAAGGCCAAAGATGTCGCTTTTTGGGATGCATTCTGCCGACCGGCCAAACGCTTGCGTGTTGGAGATATTCTAAACTTTGATGCGGCATTGTCGGCGGAGGTGACGAAAAAGCGTGAGGGAGGCGATCTGACGTTACGCTTCAATGTGACAGGAGAGGCGCTATTGGCGAGTTTCGAAAGGTGTGGCGCTCCGCCTTTACCGCCTTACATCGCCCGAAAACGCGCTCCAGATCACAGGGATGTTGAAGATTACCAGACGGTCTATGCCAAACAAAGCGGATCTGTCGCGGCCCCTACGGCGGGTCTGCATTTCACGCCGGATTTGCTGGACGCACTGGATGCAGCGGGCATTCAACGCGAATCACTGACATTGCATGTAGGGGCGGGGACATTTCTGCCTGTGAAATCGGACAATACCGACGATCATAATATGCATAGTGAGTGGTTCACGATCTCTGAAGCCGTGGCAGGTCGTTTAAATGCCGCCAAAGAAGAAGGCCGCCGAATAATCGCGGTCGGGACGACGGCGCTGCGGGCACTCGAATCCGCGATTGTTGAGGGCAGGGTGAAGGCGCAGTCCCGCGAGACAGATATATTTATTACGCCGGGATATTCATTCCATGTCGTCGATGGTTTGATGACAAATTTCCACCTGCCCAAATCAACATTATTTATGCTGGTCAGCGCTTTGGCTGGCTTGGACCGCATGCAGGCAGCTTACAAAACGGCTATAGATAATGAGTATAGATTTTATTCTTACGGCGACAGCTCGCTGATCTGGAAAACGATTTAATGGCTATATTTCCATTTGATATTCACGCGGTGGAGCGTGAGGCGCGCACGGGCGTTTTGCGCACACCGCGTGGTGACATTCGGACTCCTGCCTTTATGCCGGTTGGTACAGCCGGCACAGTCAAAGGTGTCTATATGGACCAAGTTCGACAGGCTGGTGCGGATATTATTCTAGGCAATACCTATCATCTTATGCTGCGGCCTGGAGCTGAAAGAGTCGCGAGATTGGGCGGTCTGCACAAATTTGGCGGCTGGACCGGACCCATTTTAACCGATTCAGGTGGGTTCCAAGTGTGGTCGCTGTCCAAACTTCGCAAAATGACGGAAGAAGGCGTGACCTTTCAAAGTCATTTAGACGGATCAAAACATATGCTGTCTCCCGAGCGTTCAATTGAGATACAAGCCGATTTGCTGGGGGCAGATATTTCGATGCAGCTGGATGAATGCACCGATTTTCCCGTCAGTTATGACAAAGCCGCGCAATCCATGGAGTTGTCACTGCGGTGGGGGCAGCGGTCTTTGCAGGCTTTTGGGGAGCGGCAAAACCAGACGCTATTCGCGATTGTGCAGGGCTCAAACTATCCCGAACTCCGTCGAATGTCAGCCGAAGCATCGATTAAGGAATCCACGGAAGGCGGGTATGGCGGGTTTGCGATTGGGGGGTTGGCCGTTGGGGAAGGTCATGCCGCCATGTGTGAAACGCTGTCTTTTACGACGCCGCATCTTCCTAAAGACCGCCCGCGTTATCTTATGGGAGTCGGGAAACCGATTGATATTGTGGAAGCCGTCTATCGCGGCGTGGACATGTTTGATTGTGTCATCCCGACCCGGTCGGGCCGGCATGGACAGGTTTGGACGGATAGTGGTCCCTATAATATAAAGCGTGCCGAATTTGCCGAAGATGAGTCGCCCTTGGATGCGTCAATAACTTGCGCGGCGTCGCAGGATTATACCAAAGCTTACATACATCATTTGATCCGCTCTAACGAGCTGCTGGGGGCCATGGTTTTGTCTTGGCACAATATTGCCTATTTCGAAGATCTAATGGGCCGAATACGCGCATCAATCGCCAGCGGGACTTTCGAATCCTTCGTTCGAGATTTCCGCGCGAACTGGTCGCAGCCAACAACATGAGTTTAGGGCGTTTTACGGGTTGACGACTCCGTAGCCCGACCCTAGTTAGGCGCGGCTTTTGGTAAGCGCCCTTAGCTCAGTTGGTTAGAGCGCCTCACTTTTAATGAGGATGTCCGCGGTTCGAATCCGCGAGGGCGTACCATTTGCAGTTTTCATAAAATCTTACAAAATCAAACCTTGCAAACTTTAAAGCTACATGTTTATCGTTGCCCTGAGCGTTTTTCGGACAAATATGGTGTAAGTCACCGTTTTCGGGAGGCAATTATTTTGATCTGAAAACCTAAAAGTGGTGCAAAATAGCAACTTTTGAGAAAAAACCTTTCTTTTTTTCGTTAAACCACCTATTCGTGTTAGCCATGTGGAACCTTTCTGTGTAGCTAGGGTTTACGCAAACGGGGCCCCAAAGGGGTTTTCAGTGTAATTTTAGAAAAATGGCGTCGCCATTTATTGGAGGAAATCTCATGAAGCATAAGCTTCTTATTGCAGCAGCCGCTACAGCTTTGATGGCTGCGCCATCATTCGCATCGGCTCAGGATGGTTCTGGTTGGTATCTTAAAGGTGCAGCCGGTTATGGTGCGGGTACAGATATTGATCTCACCGGCTCCGTTGTTGGTGACGTTGAAGCTGAAGGCAATCTGGCTGGCAATCTTGGTATTGGTTATGACTTTGGCGAAAACTGGCGTCTTGAAGTCGATGGCACAACAATGTGGAACGATTACGGTGCAATCAGCCAGGTTCCATCAACTTTCGCCAAGCTTCGTACAGATGCTTTGATGTTGAACGCCATTTATGATTTCTCCGATTTCGGTAAATTCGCGCCATATGTTGGTGCCGGTATTGGTGTCGTACGCAGTGACGCGTCAGTTGCCGCGCATGATTTTGCGCGTCCGGACGGGCTCGGCCAAATCGAAAACCCGACTTGCGTCGGAATTCGTAACCCGAATAACGGCCTGCTCGGAAATGACGGTTACTCATGCGAATTCAATGACAACGACAATAACCTCGGTTGGCAGCTTCTGGCCGGTCTCGGTTACAACATCACTGATAAGCTGACTTGGGACACGAATTATCGTTACATGCAGTCAGGAAAAGTTGATCTCGCCGGTACATTCACAAATGTTGCTACCGGCTTTGCAAACTCGGCACAGACTGAGCTTGACGGCGTTGGTGCTCATCAAATCCTCACAGGCTTCCGTTATCGCTTCGGTGAGTCTGCTCCTAAAATGGTTGAAAAGCCGCCGGTTATGCCGACACCTGACTTCCGTTGTTGGGATGGTTCCATGGTCTTCAATGCAGGTCAGTGTCCTGCAGAGCCTGAGCGCGTAGTCGAACCAACTGCAAATGTTCAGTGTTGGGATGGATCAATGGTCTTTGATGCGGCTCAGTGTCCTGTGCAGCCGCAAACTCTTGTTACATGTCCGGATGGATCTACCGTTTCAGACATCAACTTCTGCCCGGCTGTAGTTCAGCCGACAGGTTGTACAGAGCAGTATAAGCAAGAAACAATCTACTATGAGTTTGACAAAGGTGCTTCTGCTGAAACACGTAACGCAATCTCACGTATCTTGGATGCAGGCCAGTTCTGTTCTGTTGAAGGTATCCGGGTTGTTGGTCACACCGATACATCAGGTGCAGCCTCATACAACTTGGCACTGTCCAAGCGTCGCGCAAATGATGCGTTGAATGAGCTTGTCCGTCAGGGCGTTGCTCGCAACCAGATCGTTGCTGAAGGTAAAGGCGAAACAGAGCCATTCGTTCAGACAGGTGACGGCGTTAAAGAGCAGTTGAACCGTCGTACAGAAGTTCTGGTGACATTGGGTTCAGTTGGCGCAATGGTCAACTAGGCTCACGCCATCAAATATTCGAAAGCCCGGTCTTCGGACCGGGCTTTTTTTATGCCCAAATTTCGGCGACTCTGATCATGTTGAATGTCGCATGCTTGCATTTGCCAATGCGGTTTGTTCGGAGTTTTTTGAGGCGACTTGATTTACAAGTTTCGATGCGCGGCAAGGTCGAATAAAGGATGAAACGCATAGGCTGGCAATGCGAGATTAAAGTCTCAGATTATGAAATCTAACACTCTTATGGATATCGGTGAATAATTGAGTGAGGCTTGGCGGCCTTATCTCAAAACAGTCTCATATATATAATCTGGTCCGTACCTTCGGTCTTGGAAGGTCTCCACATGATATGCTTAGATCAGACTGAATGCCCCGTATTTTTATAAATTAAATGAGGTCGTCCTGTTTGATGACATCCGCAGTTCCAAAGGTTTGAGATTGAGCTTTAAGTCGGTCATAGATTGGGCCAAAATCTTGCTGCGTAGCATCAAAGAGTTGTTCGTAGTCATTGATAACAAAATAAGTTTTCTGATATTCGTCAATTTCATATTCAGTCTGCATGATACGCTCTAAACTGAATTTGATCCGGTTTGGCGTTTTATCCTCCAACGCATATTGGCTCTCGCCAAAGGACGAAACGATCCCAGCGCCATATATACGCAGCCCATCCGCAGAGTTTATGAGACCAAATTCAACTGTATACCAATATAGTCGAGCGAGGTTTTTCAACGTTCCAAGCGCCAATGCCCGCAAGCCACCTTGTCCATAGGCCTGCATATAATCAGCAAATATGGGGTTGGCCAGCATGGGAACGTGCCCGAAAATATCATGGAAAACATCAGGTTCTTGAAGATAGTCCAGCTGATTTCGACGCCGTATAAATCGTCCGGCCGGAAAACGGCGATTGGCAAGATGGGTGAAGAAAACATCATCGGGGACCAGATGCGGCACCATCACAATCTCCCACCCTGTCATAGCCTTTAGAGCAGGATTTAAACGATTGAGATCGGGAATACCGGACCGGCTAAGTTCCAGTTTCTTCAATCCGTTCAAAAATTCGGGCGCAGCGCGGTCTGCCAAAATTTCCAACTGTCTGGCATAAAGTAAATCCCATACGGCATGTTCATCCGCTGTATATTCTGACCAGCATTGGTCTATAGAAAAGTCAGCGCGGGGCGTTTGGCGCTCTACAACAGCATCATGAATAGGTGAGTCGGTCATCAAGGTTTGTTTAACGGTTCAAGAGAGGGAATTTCTTGCGTATTTCATTCGCCGTCCGTTTTCTTTTTACGTCCGAACAAGTCTTTTAAAGCATTTCCAATTTGCTCTTCAGGTGAATTAGTCTCCGACATATCCTCGGCTGGTTCCGGATCTTGGGTGCTTTGCAACGAGTCTTCAGCAGGTGTATTTTCGGATGGAGGTGACGTTTCTGGAACAGGATTTTGTGACGGGTCTGAATTTGACGTTGGTCCGCCTATAACGCCGCCTAGGACAGTACCCAGTGACCCTCCCAATGTTTCTCTAACCGTATTACCCGCCTTAGCGCGCGCTTTGGCTTTCACAATCTCGCCCAAAAAATCTGTATCTAATTTGGGTTTGGCCTGTCCAAACCCGCCTGAAAAGCGAAGGGGAATTCCAAATTTTGCGAGATCACTACCGTCAGCGAGTTTTGGCCTGATGCCGAAATCAATTGTTTGTTGCCCAATATCAATGGCACCTTCGGCATCCATGAAAAATGATCCCGCTTGCAATGCAAAACCACTCAAACTGGCTCGTCCATTATCAAGTGAGAATTTTCCCTCAATGTCATTAAAATCGGTGGATTGTCCGATCCCAATACCTTGCGGTAATTGGCGGGTCGTCAGCGCTTGGTCCACTCCCGTCAAAAGACTGCTCGCATCCAATCCCAGCAACTGACCCTTCAATATTTTGAAAATTCCGTCTCCGGACAGGCTTTTCATAATGTCCGCTTGGCTCTTGCCTTGGCCTTTGAATGAAAGTGTTAGGTCGGATGTGCCGGTCAGTTTCTCAAAACCGGCTGAGGCCATAAAAAATTTCTGTGCTGCGACGGATTTGATTGTCGCGTCCACGACAATTGTTGGGACGCCGCCTGACGAATTGAGCGTAAATATAGCTGCCGCGTCGCCGCCATAAAGCTTTGTATTTTTCAGATCTGCGCGAAGGACACCTTGTTGCAGAGTAACATCGCCATTTGTTGCGCCAAGTTCCAGTCTGTCCATTTTAATAGAAGGGGTCTGAATTTTAATATTAGCGTCAAGCGACTCCAGACCGGAAAGTGTTATGGGCGCCTTTGACCAAGGCTGGATCTCTCCTGTTGGGTTTTGCGCCGACCATGCGGCCATGTAAGGGCGGAAATCCAAGGCGGCTAAGTCAAGCGTGCCTGTCATAAAGGGCGTTGGACTGTCCATATCGAGCGTAAAATCACCTTCGCCGGAGAGGTTGTCGAGTTTAATCGTTCCGGATTCAAATCGTATACGTTCCGGCGTTCCGCTGACACCTCCGGCGAGAGCGAATCCCTCAAAAATTGCGCCCGTTGGCGTAGATTCCGGCAAGATTATATCTTGGCTGGTGGCGATGGCGCGTAAACTCTCGCTTGAAAGTTTCAAATCACCGGAGATGCTGCCGCCCTGTCCCAAAGCTAAAGCGCCGGTAAAGCGTCCATTTAGCAGGCCGTCCTTCAACTCTGCTGTGAGGTTGGAAAGCGTATAGCCCGCCGATGTGGACTTAATTTGGCTTTCTATAGTAATCCGCTTGGCAACGTCAGAATAGGGGATTTCGCGGGGCAAAGCGGCATCCATCGCCAAGAGATCGCTTATCTCACCGGAAAACTCCCCGTCGATCTCAATATCGTCATTGTAGATGACATCACCGGAAAATTGACCGTTCAATAATCCGTCAGAGGCTTCAGCAGAAAAATTTGATAGTGTCGCCCGGCCATTCGAAAAGTTCACTTTCCCATTCATTGAAAGTTTCTTCAGTGCAGCGGCATCGGGTTGGGTCAGTCCGGCCGTTTTCACCAAAGCAGGAATGTCGGATATTTGACTTTTAAACTCTCCGTCCAGGCGTAAGGCTTCGTCATAAATTGCCCTTCCTGTATAGTTCGCCGTCAGATTAGGCCCACTCACGACTGACTTCACATTGGAAAAATCGAATTTGTTACCTGTCCATTGGATGCGGCCATCGGCATCAACGGATTTGACAGCATTCAACGCCGCTATAGGTTCCTCAAGGTAGGGGCGGATGATAGCCATATTGTCCAGTTTTGCGGAGAATGAACCGGCACTGGCTGCGCCCTCTGTGAGGTCAATATCCCCTGCAAAACTGGCAGCGATATCCTTACCTTTAATATCGAGATCAAGACCGTTTAGTTTAAGGTTTTTCTGCTGAAAGGTGATATCGCCTTCCGCTGAAACAGAAGATAAGCTGGGCAGTGCCGTCTCTTCAGGCAGTGGTAACCTTTTCGCCAAAGCATTAGGTTGTTCCGATTTAACGCTATATTTTGCTTTAAATTCAATATCTTGACTGTTTAGGAATTTACCCGAAACTTCTGCTTGTCCTTCGGGGGTATTGATGTCCGCGCTAAAGTCCGTTTCTTGGCCATTTAGAAAATCAGCCGGTGACGCTATTGCGGCATCAATTGTTGTGTCCATTCCGTCAAATAAGAAATTTCCGTTAAGATTCAAAGGTTTGTCAAGAGCCGGGGCCTGCAGATTAAGGTTTATATTTTCAGCCAGAAACTCGCGATTTGCAGCCAAATCCCGATAGGTAACAGTTCCGTCTTCTATTTTCAGTAATGTCAGAGCCGGATCATATTCCGTAAAACGTCCATCGCGTTGAAACGGGCCATTATCCGCCGGGTCTTCGACCTCTTTACCAACCCAATTTGCGCGGCCGTCTGGCTGAACGTCCAAAAATATATTCGGCGAGTTTAGCGTAACGCCGGAAATTTCGACACGTTTTTTCAGCAGGGGCAAAAGTCGCACCTTGGCTGTCATGCCGTCAATATCTACAAAACGACCCTCAGGATAATTTTCAGGGTTTGCCAGACTGACCGCGCCGGTTTCCACTTTCAATATTGGAAATGTCGAAATCTTAATGTCGCCGTCAATCGTGACATCTCTGGCAAAAGTGCGGCTTAGGTCCGCCTCTAATCTGTCGCGATAGGTGTCGGTAGGGACCAGCCCCGGCAGAATTAGAACTGCGCTAATAATGACAATAAAGAGAACGGAAAAGCCGATTAAGATGCGTTTTAACATGAATGCACCTTAAACATGTTTCGAACATGGCTCCATTTTTATTTGAACTATCCACCCAAAACGGTGTTAGTATAAGCATAAAGCTCGCACACTGTTCTTTGAGAACCGCAGACTTCTTCTGCTTTGCGAGGTTGACCGTATGGAGATAATTATGTGCACTCACAATCATTCACATGCCGAAGCCGCTGCACCACATGAAAATTTCATGCCGCGCCGCAAACTATTGCAAGGTCTGGCCGCGGGCGGCGCCGCTGCAACGGTGTCAGCTTGCACAACAAATCCATATACCGGTCGCAAACAGCTTGTTGGCTTTGCCCCGAGTGACTTGTCGGGCGCCGCAGAGGCTAGCTGGAACGAAATGAAGGCCAAAATTCCCACATCAAGTGACCCTCGCTATACCTCTCGCCTGCGGAATATTGGGAGTCGCATTTCGCGCGTCTCACCATTTGCAAAGCAACGTTGGGAATATCAGGTCTTTGATACGGACACGAAGAACGCCTTTGTTATGCCGGGTAACCGCGTTGGATTTTACAAAGGCATGATGGATTTCGCTGAATCCGATGACGCTATTGCAGGTATCATGGGGCACGAGGTCGGTCACGTTGCGGGCGCCCATGCGAGAGAGCGTATGTCCATGCAGATGGCATCGCAGCTCGCCGTAGTTGGTGGGACGGTGCTTGGTGGAGTTACAATGTCGGGTAAATGTAAGAAGGTTCCGCGTGAGCAGCAACGCGCCTGTTCACAGCAAGCGGCCCGCAGAACGCAAATGTTGCAGCAAGCGCTTGGCCTGGGAACGCTTCTTGGCGTTGTTTTGCCTTATTCGCGTCAGCATGAAACTGAGTCTGATCTGCTGGGCGCCAACTACATGAAGAAGGCTGGATATGATCCTTATCAATCCGTAAAACTATGGGAGAAGATGGCAGCGAACTCGCCTTCACGTCAGCCAACACTCTTATCTACTCATCCGGATCCGGCTGATCGTGCCCGAAATCTGGCCGCCTATATTGCGCGTCAGGAAAAAATGGGTTCGCAGGGTTTTCAAAATATCAATACTTAAGGTTCTTTGCTGAACCAAATTGCAGATTGAGGTCGGGAAAAGGGTTGCACCTTTTTCCCGTCTGCCCTAATCGAGCGGACCTAACAGGATGCCGCCTTAGCTCAGTTGGTTAGAGCGCTGGTTTGTGGAACCAGAGGTCCTTGGTTCGAGACCAAGAGGCGGTACCATTCTTCCATATTGTGAACGATTTTCCTTATCGCTAACGCATGGTTAACGCACGCCTGTCTATGGTGTGTTCGAAATATGGGTAGGCATATAATGAATTCGATAACCGATTTTGTTTCTCGCATTGGGAAAGCGACGATTCGTCAGGCATTACAGGGCCCAACAGCTGAGATGCGGGCGAATGCTGTCCAGAAAATTGGACGCGATATTCGCGCTGCTAAATTAAGCGAAGCCGAGCGGGCTTTCGCCACGAAGCTAATGGACCGTATCTGTGAAGATGTCTCAGACCTCGTCAGGCGTGCGCTATCAGTCACATTGCAAAATTCCCAGAACCTTCCGCGCCATATTGCACTGGTTCTTATAGAAGACATCGATTCTATCGCAGTTCCAATCCTGTCCTCTTCGCCTATTTTGACGGATCATGATTTGGTAAAGGTCTTGAAATCCGGCGCAGCTGATAAAATTCGGGCAATTGCGCAACGCAAAACCATTAGTCTTCATGTATCACACGCCATCGTCAGCTTTGGTGACAGCGCGGCCACGGCTCGTCTGGCTGCAAATGACGGCGCGCTAATATCACCCGAAACGGCAGAGATGATTGCGGACATTCACGCTGATGACGATTTAATCCGGGACGCTGCGCTCTCAAGGCACGATATGCCTCCATCAGTTGTTGCCAAGCTAATAGAATTTAGCGCGAGTAAAATTGACGCTAATCTAAAAACCTATCCGGGCGTGTCCGACAGCCGGGCCGCCCGAATTTCGAATGACACGCGGGAGAGGGCCCAAAGCTATGTGATTGGTCCTGCTTGGCCTGATAATCGTTTGCGTGAATATGCGCGGGCATTGGATAAATCCGGCAAACTAACACCGCGCCTTATTTTGCGGTCCGCAGGCCGCGGGGATATTCGCTTTGCGATTATGGGGCTGTCACTATTAGCCGGACAAACATTGGCCAAGACGCAGTTAATGGTTCTGGGTTCATCCGGGCTGGGCCTTAAGGCTTTGGCTTTGCGGGCGCGCTTTACCGGCGCACAAATCGAGTTGCTCACGGCTTGTGTAAAGACATATCTCTCCGTCGAGGCAGAAAACCGGGCTCTAACGCCTGCAAAATTCCAGTTATGCGTGGCGGAACGTTTGGTTAGCCTGGAGCTGGAATTTCCGGGAGAAATTGAATCCGATTTATTGGATATTCTTGACGGTCACGCTGTACTGCGGCGGGTCGCTTAGGTTGCAAACTGCTCCTGAAGAATTTTTTCTGCCAGTCCATGCTCCTCGTCAAAGAGCATTGTGAGCGTCGTATCCTCATCTTGCTCAATTTCTATAGATATCAAATCCTGTATCTCTGAATTGTCTGCAGAAGCTGAAACAGGTCGTTTCGTCGGATTTAAAACGTCGAAACGTACTTTTGCGTGACCGGACAGCAATGCGCCGCGCCAACGGCGGGGCCGAAAGGCACTAATTGGTGTAAGGGCAAGTACATCCGCGCCTAAGGGGATAACGGGGCCGTGTGCCGATAAGTTATAGGCTGTCGAGCCTACTGGTGTCGACAACATTACACCGTCCGCAACCAGTCTTTCCAGCCTGACTTTGCCGTCAACGCTGACCTGTATATGGGCGGCTTGCTGGGACTGGCGGAAGACAGAAACTTCATTAAACGCAATGTCTTCAAATGTCCCGCCGGTAGCCTCTGCTCTCATTGAGAGCGGATGGACGGGCGTCACCATCGCATTTTCCAAACGTGTTTTCAGATTGTTCGGATCATATTTATTCATCAGAAAACCGACCGTCCCCTTGTTCATCCCATATACGGGCAAGCCGCGAGTGACGAGAGGCAAATATCGGCGGAAGGTTTCCAACATAAAGCCGTCACCGCCCAGCGGTATGATGGCATCGGCCTCCGCTGCATCGACATTGCCGTAAATCTTAATGAGTTCATCCATAGCCTCCTGCGCCGTTGGACGCGAAGAAGCCACAAAGGCCAGTTTTTCAAAGGTTTGTTGTCCCATATTCTTCGCTTTATATTTGACTGACAGGTAGAGCAAAGCATAAAGTTTGAATGTGCAGGGGTGGTTATTACAATCCGTAATTGTCGTAGGGGCTTTGTTGTTCATTACCTCTAAAGCTCATGCTGGCGCTTGGAACCAGCGTGCGGGTGAGGGGCAAATTATCTCGACGTCCTATTGGAGCAATGCGGGCAAAATATTCGATGATGATTATAACGCCGTTCCGCTTCGAGGATTTACCAAAGCAGAAACACGCCTCTATATCGAACAGGGCGTCACAGATTGGCTGACTTTGGTAGGAAATGGTGGATTTCAAACACTTAATTTCCGTGACGGAGATTCCCGTTTTGATTTTGACGGATTGGATGATTTAGAACTCGGCCTTCAAATAAAGACTAATGGACGTGAAGGTTTCGCCACGTCAATTCGATTTAGCTATGTGCTTGACAGTCAATTAGACAATCAAGCTGTTGACCTGCTCAGGGGAGGAGATCAATTCGAACTGCGCGCATTAATTGGCCAAAGTCGAGAAACGCTGCTGGGGGATTTTTTCTATGATGCTCAAGCAGCGCTTCGGACTGAGAACTTTCAGCAGGTAGATGCCGCGCAAGCTGCTTTAACGCTCGGTTACAAACCAACCCAACGCTGGTTAGTCATGTCTCAAACATTTTTGAATTTTTCTGAAACAGATGAGGTTGATGGATTCCTCGTGCCTGAACAAACGCAATTGACGGCACAAATATCACTCGCCCGTCAATATAAGCCCGGTCGCTATATTCAATTGGGAGGCGGGCAGACAGTTTTTGGGCAGAACATCGTGAAAGAACGCAGCCTTTTCATAGGCTTCTGGACAGAGTATTAAGGTGTCGTTTTCTCTTTCATATAGGCTTGGACCGCGTCCCGGTCTTCCTGTTTTTTAAGACCAATAAAGGTCATTTTATTGCCCGGCATGTAAGACGAAGGCCTTGTCAAATAGTCGTTCATAGTCGTTTCATCCCAAGTAATATCTGACGCGATCATTGCTTTGGAATATGCAAACCCCTCTTTAGTGCCGGCTTTAGATCCGTAAACAGCCCAAAGATTAGGGCCGACTTTATGACGTCCGTCTTCTTCAAGAGTGTGGCAAGCGCGGCATTTTGCGTAGACTTTCGCGCCGCGTTGAACAGGTGTTAATTCCACAACCTGTTTCTGAGGTTCGGTCTTTTCTGGTGCAGCTGGTTCTGTAGCTTTCTCACCTCCGCAAGCTAAAAGGATAAAGGAGGTTGCAATGAGCGGGACAAGTTTTTTCATTATATCTTATTGGCGCATGGATTGAGTCACCGCAAGATGGTCTATTCAAAAATAGATAGGGCAAATATGCGAAAAACGCGGGGTGGCGCGGTTATTTGTCACTTAAAACCACGCGGCCAACATGCCATAGGCTGATGCAATATTTGAAGAGGTCAAAATGACGTTTAACGCTCCCGTAAATGCTATGCAGTTTTTACTACGCCATGGCGTGGATATGGAAAAGATCACAGCCCAGCCAAAGTTCGAAGATACGAATGATGAGTTGATTGGAGACGTTTTGAACGGCGCTGCCGTCTTCGCGCGGGACGTCGTTGCGCCTACAAATTGGGCCGGTGATCAAACGCCTGCGTCATTGGACGGTAAGGACGTTACTGCATCACCCGGTTTCAAAGAGGCCTATCACGCCTTTGTCGAATCAGGCTGGCAAAGCCTCGCGATGAGCCCGGAAATCGGCGGTATGGGATTGCCGACAGTTGTGTCTGTCGCAACAAATGAAATGATATATAGCGCGAATATGGCGCTTGGCCTTTGCCCAATGCTGACCAGCTCAGCAACCAAAGCGATTGAAGCCCATGCATCAGATGCTTTGAAATCTACTTACATTCCGAAAATGGTCACGGGTGAGTGGACAGGCGCGATGTGCTTGACGGAGCCGCAAGCGGGTTCAGATTTAGGTCCGGTTCGGACGAAAGCCGTCGATAATGGGGACGGCACTTATTCAATCACAGGTCAGAAAATCTACATCACCTGGGGTGATCATGATTGTGCGGATAATATCATCCATCTCGTGCTGGCACGCCTACCTGACAGCCCAAATGGTTCTCGCGGTATTAGCCTTTTCCTTTGCCCGAAAAATTTCGTGAATGAGGATGGAAGCCTCGGCGACCGGAATGATTTCTATCCGATTGGCTTAGAGCATAAACTCGGCATTCACGGCAGCCCCACCTGCGTCATGGAGTTTAATGGTGCAAAAGGCTGGCTGGTCGGTGACGTTAATCGCGGCTTGGCCTGTATGTTCACCATGATGAATGAAGCGCGTCTCTTTGTTGGCGTGCAAGGGGTCGCGATTGGCGAACGGGCCTATCAGGCGGCTCTTCAATACTCGCACGATCGGGTACAAGGAACGCCTCC
>JAHDFA010000006.1:0-27093 GCA_020628495.1 Hellea sp. | reverse complement strand
ATGCGCAAGCTTATTTCCGACCTTAAGGATATCAAAGCTTTAGCGGAGAGTTCTTCAGGCATGGGCGACGCTGATTTGTCAGTTTGTGTGCGTGCTTTGGGAACGGGTATTGAGACGTTGACCACCGCTACGGATATTTTACTGAACGCGAAGGATGATGATGCGCTGTCTGTTGCGACACCTTATTTGACGCTTTGCGCAAATGTTCTGTCCGGTGCGCTTTTGATAAAAGCTGTCGCAAATGGGCTGAATGCAGCAGATGCACACGCGAAACCGATGGCGAGTTTGGCGCGCTATCACGCGCTATCCGTCATGCCGCGTGCCGCCGCGCAACTCGATTTCATTCGCGCCGGCGCAGACCCCGTGTTTGATTTCCCTGTCGGACAGCTTGCAGACCTCTAGCACTTTGCCCTAAAGGTCTGGAATGTCAGCACAACCTCAAAACAAGTCACATTCGCGTCCGGTCAAAAGAGCGCGCCGTATCACGGCACCCCAGATTTCGGCCCGCAAAGGCGGGGAGCCCGTTGTTTGCCTCACGGCTTATGATGCGCCGACTGCCGAAATTATGGACGAGCACGTCGATCTGATTCTTGTCGGCGATTCATTAGGTATGGTCGTTCATGGTTTGCCATCCACTGTTGGCGTGACCCTAGACATGATGATCCTGCACGGGAAAGCCGTGATGCGGGGTTCCCGGACGGCCATGGTTGTCGTGGACTTACCATTCGGTTCTTATGAAGCCAGCAAAGAGCAGGCTTTTGCTGCTGCGTCGCGTGTGATGATGGAGACGGGCTGTCAGGCGGTCAAAATTGAGAGCGGCACCTATGCGGCTGAGACAATCGAATATCTCGTAACACGCGGCATTCCCGTGATGAGCCATGTTGGCTTGCGCCCGCAGAGCATGCATGTGCTGGGCGGGTTTAAAGCCCGCGGCCGCACAACCGAAATTGCGGATGAAATTCTCGCCAATGCGAAAGCTGCCGCTGCTGCCGGCAGTTTTGCCGTCGTCGTGGAGGGCGTTTCTGAAGACTTAGCCAACCGAGTAACAAGAGCTGTCGATATTCCGACCATTGGAATTGGTGCCTCTGCGCAATGTGACGGCCAAATTCTTGTAACGCCTGATATGTTGGGGCAATTTCAACGTGTTCCGAGATTTGTAAAGAAATACGCAAATCAACTGGACGCGACACGCGAAGCAGTCATGCAATATGCGTTGGATGTAAAAGATAGAAGTTTCCCTGGAGAGGATAATCTCTACCATTTTAAGAAAGCCGATTCCTGACCCATCCGTAATGCCGTTAACTGTTGTATCGACTTCGGTGCGCGGTTAGGTTCCGCTCAATTTTCCGGTGCTCTGCACACCCTGATTCAAGGACCGAAACGTGGTCGATTTTATTAATGAAGTCGAAGAAGAACTCCGTAAGGACGACTACAACCGACTTCTCAAAAAATATGGTCCTCTCATCGGGATAGCTTTGTTTCTCATCGTTGCGGGAGCAGGCTTTATTGAATATCGTAAATATGCCGATGACAAAAAAGCCCAGGCTGTATCAGCCATTTACACTGCTGCCGATAAAAAGCTGGATGAGGGAGATACTGACGCTGCGGCGGTTGCATTTGCCGATTTGGGTGCGACCGGGCCGGAAGGTTATGCGGGACTTTCGTTAATGCGAGCAGCAGCCATACGCCAGGACCAGGGCGATGTTTTGGGCGCTGTCCAGTTTTTCGACCAAGCGGCGGAGAAATTTTCGATACCCAGGCATATGCAGCTTGCACAGTTAAAGGCGGCTTATTTGCTCGCGGATCAAGGCGCTTATGCCGATGTAATCGGTCGAGTCGGCCCGCTGGCCGAAAGAGATGCGCCTTATGAATTTTTGGCGCGGGAATTATTGGGTTTCGCTTATGCGCAGGCCGGAGACAGCTCATCCGCACGTGAACAATTTGCTTATTTGACATCTGTTCCCGGCGTGCCTGCGACTGTTAAGCAGCGCGCCGAACAATCCATGGCCCTGATGGGAACAGACACGACGCTTTCGGCACCTGAGCCACTTACTCAGCCAGCCATTGAAACGCAGGAAACCGCGACCGATGAAGAATAACTCACTCATTCTGGCGGCATTGAGCGCCTCGCTTTTGTCGGCTTGCTCTACTCTGGATGCAATTAATCCTTTCGATAAAACCGAAGCGGAAAAACGTGCCGAGCAAGGGGATGTTGCGGGCGAAGATCAACGGATATCTATTCTTGAATTGTCCGAAACGCTCACTGTTGCTGCACCCACAACGCCGGATCAGATTATACTGCCTGACCCCTACGTAAATACGGATTGGCCTCAGACGGGCGGAAATGTCCAACATGCTGTGCAACATACAGGTGCAACAGGTCCTTTAGACAAGGTCTGGACAGTCGATATCGGGGAGGGTTCAGGCAAAAAGGGGCGTGTTGTGGCACCGCCCGTTATTGCCGGAGGAAAAATCTACACATTAGATTCTCGCTACAAGGTCTCTGCAATCGACGAGGTCACAGGTGATCAATATTGGTCTTTTATAGTTGAAGCCGTCCAACGCGAATCTACCCGCGAGGGCAAAACCAGCTTTATTGATCGCATTCGGGATCCGCTGACTTTTGCTGACGGTGACGGCAGTGATAAAGAAGGCGTTGGCGGTGGACTGGCGTTCGCGAATGATACCATATTTGTATCGTCCGGGCTCGGAAAAATGGTTGCCCTTGACGCCCAGAGCGGCGCTCTGAAATGGGCGCGCCAGACTCGTGTGCCTCTGAATTCCGCTCCGACTGTTGATAATGGCCGCGTCTTTGTCATTTCGGATGATAATGAATTGTTCGCCCTAAATGCTAATACGGGCGAGGTGCTGTGGTCCTATCAAGGTATCACGGAAACAGCTTCCATGCTGACGGTTCCTTCACCCGCAGTCATTGACGACGTTGTGATTGCGCCGTTTTCTTCTGGCGAACTGATTGCGCTTCGTGTCCAAAATGGCGGCGTATTGTGGCAGGATTCTCTGTCATCCACGGCGCGATTAACGCCTCTGGCCTCCCTAAACGATATTTCTGGCGGTCCCGCCGTAGCGGATGGTTACGTTATCGCAACCGCGCAGAGCGGCGTGATGACTGCGTTTGATTTGCGGACGGGACAACGTGTTTGGACGCAACCTGCCGGCTCACTCACAATTCCCTTGATAGCAGGTGACGTCGTCTTCACGGCCACAACGACAGGTCAAGTGGCGGCTTTGTCGAAATTGGACGGGACTGTATTGTGGATCCAGCAATTAGAAAACTTCAAAAATGAAAAAAAACGTAAAGAACGCACAGTCTGGACGGGTCCAATCTTGGCGGGAAACAGATTGGTTGTAGCGAGCTCAAGAGGCGACGTAAAACTTCTCGATCCACGTTCTGGCGAGGTTGTGAAGGATATGGATGTTAAATCCGCCGTTTTTGTCCCGCCTGTTATTGCGAATGAAACCGTTTATATTCTGACCGACGAAGCCAAACTCGTCGCCTTTAAGTAACCATGGCGCGTAAACGTCGTTTTGACGAGGATGAGACGCCGGAGGTAAACCCGGCCCGCCCGGCACGAATAGCCGTAATTGGACGGCCAAATGTCGGAAAATCCACATTGTTTAATCGTTTGGCCGGAAAAAAACTCGCCATCGTAAATGATACGCCTGGCGTGACCCGCGATGTACGGGAGACGAAATCACGTCTTCGCGGTCATGACATGACATTGATGGATACGGCCGGGTTTGAAAATGCGACGGGAGATAAACTCGAAGCTCGTATGCGCAGCCAAACAGAACAGGCTGTGACAGATGCAGATGTTTTACTCTTTGTTTATGATGCACGGGAGGGCGTTACGCCGCTGGACCGTATTTTCGCAGAGTTTGTTCGGAAACAGGGTAAACCAACCATACTCGTCGCGAATAAATGTGAAAGCAGCGCGGCAGATACAGGCGTGAATGAGGGGTATTCTCTTGGCATGGGCGACCCGGTTGAAGTCGCTGCCGAGCATAATATTGGAATTGTCGATTTGGATGACGCGGTAGAACTGGCCTTGCGTGAGGTAAAGCTGGAGGAGCATCCCGAACCTCTCGATACTTCAGAGGCTCCCGTTCGCATCGCAATCGTTGGCCGCCCTAATGCCGGTAAATCAACACTCATCAATACATTGATTGGTCAGGACCGTCTTTTGACAGGGCCTGAAGCCGGCGTAACACGTGATTCGATTACCATTGATTATGTCTGGCAGGGTCGCCGCGTTCAGTTCCACGATACAGCAGGCATGCGCAAACGTGCCAAAGTACAAGAAACCCTGGAGCGTATGAGCGTTCAAGACAGTTTGCGCGCCATAAAATTTGCGCAAGTTGTGGTCTTGCTGATGGATGCGACATCACCCTTTGATAAACAGGATTTGCAAATTGCAGACCTTTGCGAACGGGAAGGGCGCGCGCTTGTAATCGGCGTGACGAAATGGGATCTGGTCGAGAATAAGTCCGAGATGTCCAAGGCATTACGAGAAACAGCAGCGCGGCTACTGCCGCAACTCAAGGGTATTCCGGTTGTGATGTTCTCCGGCCTGACTGGTAAGTCCGTTGATCGTCTCCTACCCGCTATTGAGCGTGTGCAGATTGATTGGTCGGTGAAAGTCAAAACGTCCGAGCTCAATGATTGGTTGATGGAAAAGGTCGCGCGCCACCCACCGCCAGCCGTCAATGGTCGTCGCATCAAGCCTAAATACATCAGCCAGACGAAGACCCGCCCGCCAACATTCGTTTTAAAATGCTCCCGCGCAGACAAGCTCCCCGAGACTTATCGCCGCTATCTTATTAACGGATTGCGGGAAGACTTTGATTTGTGGGGTATACCGATCCGTCTTTATATAAAAGCCGATAGCAATCCCTATGATACGGATAAACGCATCCAAGGCAAAGAGCGTCTTGGCCGTGTGAAAAAGGGCCGCGAAAATGTCGGGCGTGTAAAAAAACACACACCAAAGGACCGAGATAAAGGCTAAACCAGATTCGACTGTCATTCCTTTTGTAAAACATACTTTACATTTCAATTCAGTGGTGTGCCAACCACTTTGTTGTTTTAGAGAGGAGACTGGCATGACGACTATTCAGGACATGACGCCTACGCAACGCCATAGCTGGCTGGTGCTTTTAGCGGACGGAGCTGTTTTTGCTTGGTTCTGGCAAAAAATGATAGTCGGGCGGCCACCCGTCCCAATCAATTATGACATGCGAGAGCTCGGTGAAATCGTACTGGGCGTCATCATGTTGACGATAGCCTTACATGTTGTCATTTCGATTGTTTTGAAGTTATGGTCAAGGACGACAACAGTGGTCGTGATGAGCGTGACATTGATATCGAACATCGCGGTTCTTACTGGGGATATCGAATCCTCCAAATCGGATTAGGCGTGGTGGTTGTCGGAACATTTCTAAGTGCGAGATTTGACTCGGATTACCAAGCACCGATCACCTTTTCGTCGCATGTGCAAATCATATTCGGCCTGATTGTCGCCAGCTATGTTGCGGACCTCGTCAAGCATGTCGTCATGATTCACGTCTATGGGCGCTTAAATCGTGATCAGAATGCGATGATTTCATTGCAATATCTGAGATAATAAATGTCTTTCTTCAAACGCATTATTGGCTCGACGTCTTACAAGGAGATTCAGGCTTGGGTTTTTTCAATCATAAATCTAGCGATTTTATCCATATATGGATCAGAGGTTTGGGCGCATATAGGCAGTTTGGACGGTAATGGCCTCCCGGCATTTGCCGGACTCATTCTGGTGAGTGTTTGTACAACCGTCTTTACGGTTTTCTTGATTGTTCCGACGGCTATTTTATTCCATCGCACTGCGAATGAGCGGGCAGATGAGCGTGACAGACTCATTTATATGGAAGGCAGAGCATTGGCTTTCTGGACACTCTCCATTTTGGTAAGCCTGTCTCTTATCGCCTATGTCGTTCATCAGATTGGCGACCTTTTGTTCCACACCGTTTTAATGTCGATTTTAGCGGCTCAGCTCGTTTATGCGTTCTCAACCGCCGTAAAATATCGCAAGGCTGGTGTGTCGCTTTTGTCGGACTTGCAAGACTGATGGGCGGAAAGAAAACAACGATTGCAAATCACATTAAGCGAGTCAGGCTAGCCCGCACGGATTTGTCTCAAGCGGCCTTGGCAGAAAAAGTGAGCGCCACGCGACAAACCATAATCGCGGTTGAAGCGCAAAAATACGCACCTTCGTTAGAATTGGCCTTCCGGATTTCGTATGTTTTGGGTGAACCTTTGGACGAATTATTCATTTTCGATCCGGAATGGGATTAATTCTGAAAGCGATGGAGGGTTCCGGTTTTAGTGAAAGCTGCGCTTAAGAGCCTTGACAGATTTGGCCAATGGTCGCCTGGATTCGGCAGTTTGCTCGCGTCCTCACCGGGAACCGCTTTGGCGCGCATGGCGGTACGTGTTCCGCCGGGGTCATAGATATTCACCCGTACCGATGTAATTTCGGTTTCTTGTGCATAGATATTTGCCAAGGCTTCCAGCCCGGCTTTTGAGACAGCATAAGCCCCCCAATAAGCCCGGTGACTTTGCGCGACAGAGCTGGTGATCGCGACAACACGGCCCGCATCAGATGCACGCAAAAGCGGGTCAAGTGCGCGAATTAAGCGGTAATTCGCAGTTAGGTTGACAGACATCACACTGTCCCAATCCGCAGGCTTAATGTGAGGTAGGGGCGTGATATCGCCTAACTGGCCGGCATTCATTAGCAACCCGTCCAGTTTTTCGAACCGCTCATGTAAGGCCTTGCCAAGACGATCTATAGAGTCGCCATCCTTTAGATCCATCGGCACGAGCGTACAGTGTCCGCCTGCGGCTTTGATGTCGTCATCCAAATCTTCGAGTCCGCCTTGCGTGCGGGCAATGGCAATGACATGCGCGCCCGAGGCCGCGAGATGTTTGGCCGTCGCATAGCCAATTCCGCGTGAGGCCCCTGTGACAAGGATAATGCGGCCGGAATGTTCAGTCATAAGGCTTATGCCACTTCCACGAGGAAGGAGAGTTGGTTACGGCCCAGCAATTTACGGTCCCGATCAATTAACGGCGTCGGATAGGCTCCCGTGAAGCAATGATCCGTATATTGCGGTGCGTCTTCCTCGCGATAATCTTCGCCCATTGCCCAGTAGAGCCCTTCGACCGAGAGGAAGCCCAAACTGTCGACTTCCAACATTGAGGTCATTTCTTCGAGCGAGTAATTCGCCGCAATCAGCTTGTCCTTTGACGGCATATCGATGCCATAATGATCAGGGAATTTTATAGGCGGTGAGGCGGAACGAAAATGCACCTCTTTCGCACCGGCCGCTTTTATCATGCGCACGATCTTGGTCGAGGTCGTCCCCCGCACGATTGAATCGTCCACGAGCAGAACCCTTTTGCCTTCAATCATGGAACGGTTGGCCGAATGTTTCAGCTTAACCCCCATATCCCGTATTTGTTGGGTCGGTTGAATAAAGGTCCGTCCAACATAATGGTTTCGGATTATGCCGAGTTCGAATGGTATGCCGGTGGCTTGCGAAAATCCGAGAGCTGCCGGGACGCCGCTATCCGGGACGGGTATGATGACGTCTACCTCTGCAGGTGTTTCCTTCGCCAGTCGCTCGCCCATACGTTTACGAACCTCATAGACAGATTTGCCGTCAACGATGCTATCCGGTCGCGCGAAATAGACAAATTCAAAAATGCAGGGACGGGATTTTGCATTCGGGAAAGCTGTAAAGCTGCGAATGCCATCTTCATTGATGACGACAACTTCTCCGGGTTCGACTTCGCGAATAAATTCGGCGTCAATCATATCAAAGGCACAAGTCTCGGAGGCCAGAACATAGCTGTCACCAATACGACCCACGAGGAGCGGGCGAATACCGTTTCGGTCCCGTGCACCGATGAGCATATTCTCGGTCATACCAACAAAGGCGTAACCGCCATCAACTTGGCGGATGGCGGCGACTAGGCGATCGATAAACTCGCCTTCCTTGGCCCGCGCGATGAGATGAATAACGACTTCCGTGTCAGAGGTAGATTGAAAAATCGCACCTTTTTTCACGAGGCGTTCCCGCAATGTGTAGGCATTGGTGATGTGACCGTTATGGGCCAGCGCAAATCCGCCTGTATGCAATTCGGAAAAGAGGGGTTGTACATTGCGCAGAACGGTCTGTCCGGCTGTAGAGTATCGTACATGTCCGATGGATATGTGGCCGCCCAATCGTTCTGATGGATCATCGCCCGTAAAATTATCGCCAACTAAACCCAGATGTCGTTCGGTTCTGAATTGTTTCCCGTCCGTTGCGGCGATGCCGCAGGCTTCCTGTCCTCTATGCTGCAAAGCGTGTAATCCGAGCGCAGTTAAAGACGCCGCATTCTCAATTCCGAATATTCCGAATACGCCGCACTCTTCGCGGATTTTGTCTTCATTCGGATCAAAACTACAGCTTGGATGGCTCATTTTCCTGACTCCATAATCTCTTCCGACAACCCGTCTATGTCGCCATCTTTAATCCGTTCGGCATAGGTTTTTACCTTGGCAAAGGGCAGGGCTCGTAACCCGGCGCCAATTTTGTCCAAGAGGGGATAGAAGGTCGAATTAGCAAGCATATCGGGAAGGGGTTTGGGATCACCTTCCATCTGGTCGCGCATGGATTTAGGCATTTTCCGCAAGACTTGATCGTAAATGCCTTGTTCAATCAAAGTTTTTTTGTAGTCTTGCGCCTCGGCTGCGGCGCGGTTACCGGCGGTTAAAACCAAAACGCCCAAAGCGGCGATAATCAGGCCGCGCGCAATACCAAACCCCGCGCCGAGGAGGCGGTCAATCAGTCCCGGTTCCTTCCCAGCGATGGATTTGCCGACATTGGACATGATTAAGACCATTATCAAATAAGCAATAAAGAACACACCAATCAGAAGTGCGCCGTCGGCAAGCCAAGCCGGAGAGATAAAATCCTGTGCAGCAAAGCGAAAACGACCCCACACGAAGAGCGTCACTATGGCTGCGACCAATAGGGCCGCAATTGATATGATTTCACGCATGAATCCGCGTGATGCCGCATAAAGCAAAGAAATCAGAAGAATAATCAAAACGACAATATCAAAGCCGTTAAAGTCCCAAGGTCCGATAGAAACAAGTTGCAAGGTTTGGGCGGTCATGAGGCGGGGCAGTCTCCAGCTAGGCGGCCCAACTCGTTGGGTGATCAAGGCCGCTTTCCGTACTGGCTTCTACACGTCTGATCAGGTCGGGCAAAGCCTTGATTGCAATGATTGGCAGGGCCGCATTGTCATTGCGGTCGCGTCCATCTTTGCGTTTTTGCGGTTTTGCAGTAATTGCGCGGTGAAATCCCAGCTTGGCAGCCTCTTTTAGCCGGGCATCGGCACGTCCAACAGGCCTGACATCACCGGAGAGGCTGATTTCGCCAAATACCACCGAATCAGATGGGAGGGGAATATCAAATGCGGAAGACGCGATGGCCGCCGCAACCGCCAAATCAGCTGCGGGCTCGTTGATGCGCAACCCTCCAGCGACATTCAAATAGACATCTTTGCCTGCAAAACTAACGCCGCAACGGGTTTCCAATACGGCTAGGACCATGGCTAAGCGGGAGCTGTCCCAGCCAGTGACGGATCTGCGAGGTGTTCCAAAAGCTGCAGGGGCCACCAATGCCTGAATTTCTGTGAGAACGGGGCGAGATCCTTCTAAGCCAGCAAAAACGGCCGCACCGGAGGAGGCTTCGCCGCGCCCATCCAGAAAAAGGGCAGACGGATTAGGTACTTCCGCCAGACCGCTTTCGCGCATTTCAAAGACGCCAATTTCATCTGTCGGGCCAAAACGGTTTTTATGAGCGCGTAAAATACGGAATTGATGGGCGCGATCACCTTCGAAATATAAAACCGCATCCACCATATGTTCGACCACGCGCGGACCTGCAATCTGGCCGTCCTTTGTCACATGCCCAACCAAAATTACGCAAGCTCCGCTTTTCTTTGCAAAGCGGGTAAGTTCTTGCGAGCAGGCCCGGACTTGCGCAACCGTGCCGGGAGCGGCACCAAGCTGGTCCGTCCAAAGGGTCTGGATGGAATCAATGATAACGACATCAGGTTTGGATTCTATCAATCCGTCGAGAATGGGACCCAGAGATGTTTCAGCCGCGAGATTGACAGGGTGTTTAGAGACACCAAGGCGTTTCGCCCGGCGGCGGACCTGACCCGTAGATTCTTCTCCGGTGATATAGGCTGTTTTTAGACCGCTCGCAGCGAGTTGTCCTGTCGCTTGAAGTAATAATGTGGACTTTCCTATGCCTGGGTCACCCCCCACAAGTATTGCAGAGCCCGGTACCAATCCCCCGCCCGTCACGCGGTCCAATTCCGCTATCCCGGTTTTCAGCCGGGGCACATCTTTGGATTCACCGCCGAGGTCGACAAACGCTATACCGCGTCCTTTGCGGCGCTTATGCGCAGGTTTGGCGTTTTGACTTTGCGTCTCTTCAACCAGCGTATTCCACTCTCCGCAAGAATCGCATCGTCCGGCCCATTTACCGTGAACACTGCCGCAGGATTGACACACGAAGATTGTAGACGGCTTTGGCATAGCTGCTCTGTTTCATAATTGCTCTTGACTGTCAAAGATTTGTTTATGGTTTGTTCCGTTTTTTGATGGAGTGAAACGTAAGCGACTCTTAAACATGTTCAAATGATAAGCATGTGTGTGATTTGGGAGGGCTCGCCGTGCATTTGGCTAAGCGAATGACCGTGTGGGGCAGTCTACGAAATTTGGGAATTGCGTGCGTGGTTACCTCTATATTGTGATGTCAGCAGATGCTGCCGTCATTGACCGTCCATTTTTTTGAGCTAACGCGCTGGTCATAATTTTCTCCGGCGGTGATTTTGTAGAGAATAATGGTGAAGCGCCTCTAGCGCATGATTTCGTATTATTGGACGGCGTCGCATCAGGCACGGAAGGGAATGATCTCATTGTCCAAGACGGCGTGCCTGTAATTTTCCATTCGACGCGATTAGTGATGGAACATCGGGCGGTTGGCCATTTCAAATCACGGACCAAACATCGGGTGGTGTCTATGATAATAACCCGTCATTCCAAATGCTGGATGCCAATGACAGCTATACGGCGTTTGGGATTGATAACTCGACCACTATTGATTTGCTTGGAACACAAGTGCGTTTCGCTTGGTTCTTTGTCGCCAGTAACACAGCTTTTGATATTTACGCGGATGCGTCTAATCTTGTGACAAGCGGCGATATTACAGAACTGGAAATAATAATATTGGCTACCAATTCGTTAAACGTTCGCCCGCATCGCCATCCATTGGACAGCGATCACAACTGGCTTCAGTTGGCGGGAACGGGATTGTCATTGGAAATAATGCCAATGGTTTTACATTGGATGATATTTCAGCCGGGCAAACCAAAGTCTATGATGGCGGCCGTAGAACGGCCGGTTTGCCTGGCTCTATCTCGCAGCAAGCGACGGGCTTTGCGAGTTTTTTTTCGTTTGCGAGGCTCCCCCATTACGGGAGCCAATTACGATTTTTCTATGGGGACAGGGATATTGTCCGCCGACGTCACGTATACTGTGTTTGCGCCCTAGCCGTTTAGAGCGGCTTCGACGAGTTGTTCGAGCCGGTCAGTATCTGCACCAGACACATATTCATCCCCGACCACAAAGAAAGGCGTTCCGGTCAAGGCCGGGAGGCGATTGGCCAAAAGCAATGTGTCATTGATATGCTGATCAATCGTAGGGTCTGCCAAATCGGCGTCATAGCGTTTCATGTCCAAGCCAATTTTCTCGGCTGTTTCCCTGATGACGTCTCCGCTGAGGCGTTTTTGCTCCATGAGCGCGAAATGCATCTCTTTATATTTACCTTGTTTATCCGCAGCCAGCGCAGCGCGGGCCGCAATACGCGAGGTTTTTGTACGATCGTCCAGAATTGGAAGTTCCTTGAATACAACACGAATATCAGTGCCATATTTCTTTATGGCCTCTTCAACCCATGGTGTCGCACGTTTGCAATAGCCGCAATTATAATCGAAAAATTCGACGATAGTGACCTTGGCGTCATCCGGTCCGAGCGTCGCGTCACGCGGGTCATTTTCCAGCGCGTCTTTCGCCGATACGATGGACTCACGATAAACTTCCTGCTCCTGCTGTAACTCTTTCTCCTGCAGCTTGATTATTGCGTCGCGAATGATTTCAGGGTTTTCGAGTATATACTCTTTCACGAGTGTTTCGATTTCGGATTTGCTCATGGTTGTCGTCGGGCCGGCCTCAGCGCAGGACGCGGTCATCATGCCGATTGCCGCAATGGACGTCATTAAAAAAGGTCTCATGTGTATCTCTATCTTCGAAATCTGATATTTACCGTGCTCTATACGAGTGAGCCGCTTAGTAGGATAACATCAACGTGAAGTGAAGCTAGCCAAAGGTTTTGGGCCGCGCCGCCGTTTTTTTCCGACGAGCTGCGTTTCTGATACGACGATTATATCAGACGCGCGTCTCCATTGTGGCAGTGATCGCGGTAGTTCCTCCTGCGCGCGCTGCGCGAAACTTCTGGCACTGTCGATATCGCCTATCGCGTAAAAGCGTTCAGCGGTCGCATATTGGGCGAGGGCTGTTTCACCTTTGCGCTCATACACATCCGCGAGCAGATACCATCCATATGAGTTGCTGGGTTCAGATTGCAGTGCCGATTTCAGCAGTTTGACAGCTTTTTCATAATCCCCAGGATCGCGGGTTTGCAGCGTTGCCTGGGCCAGCGCGATTTCCAGAAGCGGAGAGTCGGGTTTTAGCTCAAGTGCCCGTCGGGACGGCTCGATGGCGTCAATACCTTGGCCTGACTCATAGAGAATTTGCGCTTTCAACTCATGGAAATACGGATTTTGCGGTTCGTCCTCAATCAAACTATCGATTTCTTTAATCGCATTTCGTAAGTCCGCTTGTTTGAAATTGGCAACAGCGCGGGCATAGCGGGCAGGCTTGGACTGATCCGACAATGGAAAGCGCGAATAGACTTCGGCGGGACCGTTGAGGAACCCGCGAAGTTTAGCCTGCATCATGGCGTGCTTATGTATTTCTTCCGGCGTGTCCTTTACATCACCATGTTCGGAGTCGCGTACTCGTTCACGCAAGGCATCAATACGGTCAGAGGATAAGGGATGGCCACGAAAATAGGGATAGCGACGGGCTTGGCTTAAGACCTCTTGCGCCCGGAATTTTTCGAAAAACTCAATAAGACCGACGCCGCTTTGACCCGTGCGCTCCATATATTCTGCCGCATATTGGTCCGCAGCCGATTCATTGACGCGAGAATAGGAGAGGGCTTCCAAAACACCAAATTGTTGTGACCCGCCAAGAACCAGAGCGCCGGCCTCGCCTTCGCCTGCGAGTATGGCTGCGAGACCGATACCAGCCGCAATCAACATAGATCCATAGGCGCTGCGGTTCCCATAATCTGAGCGGACGATGTGCCCGCCCGTTATATGACCGGTCTCATGGGCGATGACGCCCTTTAACTGATTGGGTGTATCCGCTTCTAAAATCAGGCCTGAGTGAAGAAATATATTTTGACCGCGAGTCACAAATGCGTTTAGCGAAGGATCATTGACCAAATAAATATCGACTGAAGCCGGGCTCAATCCTCCTGCACGAAGAATAGGGTCCGTGAACTCGCGCAGTGTTTCTTCAATCTCAGTATCGCGCAACAGGGATTGTGCATTGGCTTGCACGGCGGAAAAAGCCATACAAATTGCGGTAATGAAAACCAGCTTTAGGGCAGGCGTCCAGGATTTCAGTGTCAATATCATAAGACCGATGTGGAACCTCTTCTAAGAGCCGTCAAGTTACGCCCGCGTTAGATTGTCTAACACTTATGCGAGCGAAGCTGAATGGCAGATGAGTTAATCAGGACGATTTCACACCCTGATTAGTTCCGGTTAGTCTTTTTTACGGCGGCTCCACCAGCCGCGTTTGCTCTTTTTCTCAGTCGGCGCAGGGGCTTTTTCTGCCGATGTGGCTACAGCCTTTGGCGCTATCTTCGCCGGGGGCATTTCGGCAGGTTTCTCTGCAGGTTTTTGCGGTGCTTTTGCCGCGCGTTTCGGCGCAGCTTTTTTAGCTTCTGAAGCCTCAGTTTTTGATACCGCTATCTTCGGCGGTACCTTTCGCGTGCGTTTTGGCGCGGCCTTATTCTCCGCAACATCTTCCGTTTTAGGCGCAGCTTTTTTGGCTGGTGCTTTACGGGTTCGTTTTGGTTTTTCGTCCGTTTTTTCTGCCTTTGGTGCAGCTTTCTTAGCCGGAGCTTTAGCTTTGGTCGCAGCCACTTTCTTGGCGGGCGCTTTACGTGTCCGCTTAGGCTTCGTTTCAGCCTCAACCTTGTCGGCATTTGCCTCCGCAGTCTTTTTTGCCGGTGCACGGCGTTTACGAACAGGCTTTGGCGCGTCCGCATCTACTGCCGCTGCTTTTTTTGCGGGGGCCTTTCGTGTGCGTTTCGGCTTTTCCGCGACTTCAACAGCTGCAGACTCGGCTTTTTTCTTTGCGGGTGCTCGACGTTTACGCGCAGGTTTTTCTGCATCCGATTTGGCAGTCTGCTCGGCTTTCTTCGTTGGTGCCTTGCGGGTGCGTTTCGGCGCAGTCTTAGCCTCAGTCGCAACATCCTCTTTGCGTGGTGGCGCTTTCCGGCGTGTCGTTGAACGAGACTTCGATGGTGCGTCAGCAACTATTTCTTGAGTCGCTTCAGCAACCTCCTCAATAGCCTTTTCTTTCGTTTTACTGGGGGCACGACGGCGACGTCCTCCTTTCCCGGTCTTCTCATCAGATGTTGTGTCATCTGAAGTCGAAGTTTCAGCTTTTTTGGCAGGCGCTTTTCGGCGACGGCGCTTCGGTTGCTCATCGCTTTCCGGTTTGGACTTGGTTTGGGACGATTTATCTTCGGCGCTTTCAGATACAGAGGCGTTATCACTGGCCGCAGACTCTTGCGCATTTTCGTCTTTACGAGCTCTTCCGCGACCGCCACGACGTCCGCGTCTGGACCGACGACGACCGGATTTGCGGTTTTCTTCGTCTGAGTCAGTATCGTCAGATGAAGTGCTGCCTTTTGCCTCTGAATCATCTTCTGATTTTTCGGATTTTTCTTGTTTTGGCTTGGCTTTACGCTTGGCAGCCTCCTGTTCCTTCTTGAAGTCGCGTTCGATTTGGACAAGCGGATCAGCGCGTTTGTCATCGCGCTTCTCGACGACTTCTAACTCATAATGTGGACGGATGAGTGCATCATCACCAACAACTGCGGTAAAGACATCTGCGACCTCATCGACTTGAGTCAGCAAATCACGTTTTTCGTTCAAGAGGTAAAGCGCCACATCATGGGATGTTTTCAAGCGGATACGCTTTGCTTTTCCGCGCACGGCAAATTCTTCAACAGCCCGAATAGCGGCGAGGGCTGAGCTCTCAACCGTGCGTTTTCGTCCAACACCTGAACAATGCGGGCAAGATGTGGTCGAGCCTTCCAATAGGGAACGGCGGCGGCGTTGACGGCTGATTTCCATGAGGCCGAATTGACTAATGCGCGAAGTTTGGATGCGAGCCCGGTCTTGGGAGAGGACATCTTTCATCTTCCGTTCTACAGCGCGGTTATTCTTATTCTCGTCCATATCGATAAAATCGACAACGATTAGACCTGCTAAATCGCGCAAACGCATTTGACGCGCCAATTCTTCGGCGGCTTCCAAATTGGTTCGCAGTGCCGTGCGCTCAATATTGCGTTCTTTTGTAGATCGGCCAGAGTTCACATCGACTGAGACCAAGGCTTCTGTTGGGTGTATGACAAGATAGCCACCTGATTTCAGTTGAACCGTCGCATCCAGCGAGTTTTCAATCTGCTTTTCCGCGCCGTAACGCAAGAAGAGCGGAATTTCGTCGTCATAATGTTTCACGAATTTGGTGTGGCTGGGCATCAACATTTCTATGAAATCATGCGCAGTTTTAAACGCGTCCTTACCTTGGACGAGGACCTCCTCAATGTCTTTATTATAGAGGTCGCGGATGGAGCGTTTGACGAGATTACCTTCCTCATGGATCAAAGCCGGGGCAGAAGATTCCATGGTTGTGTTCCGAATGTCAGACCACAGGCGGGATAGATATTCGTAATCACGCTCAATTTCTGATTTGGTTCGTTTTGCTCCGGCTGTGCGTACAATAACGCCCATACCCTGCGGCACATCCAGCTTGTTCATAATTGTCTTGAGGCGTTTGCGATCAGAGCCGTTTGATATTTTACGTGAAATGCCACCACCGCGAGGTGTATTCGGCATCAATACGCAGTATCGTCCAGCCAATGACAGGTAGGTCGTCATCGCTGCGCCCTTATTGCCGCGCTCTTCTTTTACGGCCTGAACCAGAAGGATTTGACCGCGCTTTATAACTTCCTGTATTTTATAGCGACGACGTGAAATGCGTTTACGGCGTTTAGAAGCGACTTTTACCTGTTCATCCGCGACTTCTGCATCGGTTTCATCCGTTGCATCATCATCATCGGGGTCAAGGTTTTCATCGCGCTCGTCTTCGTCTTCATCTAGATCTTCATCTTGATCTTCGTCTTCATCTTCATCTTCATCGGACTCGTCTTCAGCGCCCAGCGCATCATCCTCCTCTTCATCCTGATCTTCATCTTCATCACGTTTCGTGCGGGATTTCCGATTGGCAGAAGCGGCTTTGCGCTTTTCGTCTTCCTCGTCTGCGAGACGCTGATCCTCTTCTTCCTGCTCTTTAAGTGCTTGCTTGTCAGCCTCAGGAATCTTGTAATAATCTGGATGGATTTCGGAAAAGGCGAGAAAGCCGTGGCGATTGCCGCCATATTCAATGAAGGCAGCCTGCAGGCTGGGCTCTACGCGGGTGACGCGGGCCAGATAGACATTTCCGCGGAGTTGCCGTTTGTGACGGCTCTCAAAATCTAGTTCTTCAACACGGTTCGAATCGACGATCACAACCCGGGTTTCTTCGGGGTGGGCCGCATCGATGAGCATACGTTTGGTCATGGTGTTCTCCAAGCGCTCGCGCGGATCCCCGACATGACGTCGGTCGCTGCGAGGCAATAATTGATAGGGTAGGGTTCAGGGACGCCGCGCGCGCGAAGAGTGACGCCGATAAGACGGGCCTTTCTCTCATCGCGATAAATTGCGTGGCGGTCATAAAAACTTTCGAATTACAGCGCGGACGAAATTGTCGACACTGCGTGAATTGGACGAGGGGGCGTTAGGTTCAGCCTGCCATAGCTCGCATCCCTGTCGCTCCTGCCTCATTTTCGCCAAAAGGGCAAAGCATTTGTCAGCACAACCCAGAAACAATGCGTGATAACAGGGTGTTGATGATATGTTGTGGGTCTTTGTTACGAAACCCGCTCTCATGATAAGACTTTATTCACCATAAAATCTGCATAGCAGGACCATAGTGAACCGACTTTTTCTGATATCCCTGACTTTGACGATTCTCAGCGGCTTGACAGCCTTTGCAGCTGTGCCTGTTCCAAGTCTTAAGCCTGGAACTGAGGTGGTTACAACTCCGGTGCGGGCTCCTGGCGCGCGTTACTTCGAAACTGCGACGCCTTTTCCGGTTTTAAAACCGAATGGAGTGACGAAGTCCGCCCGTAAACCTGTCATTGTGATAGACCCGGGGCATGGCGGCAGCGATCCGGGAGCGATTGGGGTCAAGGGGACATATGAGAAAACCATTACAACCAAAGCCGCGAACGAATTAACTGAACGTCTGCGCAAATCGGGACGATACACTGTTATCCTGACGCGCACGGACGACAGCTATGTCGATCATGACGATCGCCTGAGAATTGCCCGCATGGGGCAGGCGGATTTGTTTATCTCCATTCATGCTGACTCAGCCGGAAAAACGGCAAAAGGAGCAACCGTTTACACGTTGGCAGACCGGGCCAAAGGGCGGCAAAAGCGTATCGTCAATAACCAAAACTGGATATTGGATGTTGATTTGTCCGCGCAAAGCGATCCCGTCGGCGATATTCTTGTCGATTTGGCGCAACGGAAGACTGAAACGCAATCTGACGCCTTTGCCGAACTCTTGATAAGTGAGTTAAGTGGCCGCGTTGACCTTATCGGAAACTCCCATCGCCGCGCTGGGTATTATGTCCTACTCGCGCCTGATGTTCCGGCTGTTCTTCTCGAACTGGGATATCTATCCAATAGCGTGGATGAAAAACGATTAAAAACAAAGGCGTACCGTAATAAAATTACAGCAGGCGTCGAGCGGGCGATTGATGCCTATATGGCGCAACCATGACATTTCGCTTACATCAGCCCTGAACCAAACGCTTTATATACAGTGATTGCCCCGCTAACACCGTAATGACGCCGCATTCCGCGGTCAGATGATTCGACCTATGACTGAGACGATTTCACCTATTTCTCCGGAAGACTCGCCGCGCGTGTTATCGCGCCGCGCGAAACTATGGCGGATTTTCAAATGGATGTTTGGAATTGGGCTGGCCGTAGGTCTTATCGCCGCCATCATTATCTTTGTTCTGTTTGTGAAATGGACAAGGGATCTTCCCAGCACTGAAATTCTTGGGGAGTATGAGCCACCCGTCATGTCGCGCGTCCACGCAGGCGATGGAAAGCTGATTTACGAGTTTTCGAAACAGGCCCGTGTTTTTGTTCCGGTCAACACCATTCCGCGCGAATTGCAGCTGGCCTTTGTTTCCGCAGAGGATCAACGTTTTTACACGCATAATGGCTGGGATCCTATTGGATTGACCCGCGCAGCACTGTCCGCACCCGGCAAGAAACTTAAAGGCCAACGGATAGGCGGTACATCAACCTTGACGCAGCAGGTTGCGAAGAACTTCCTCGTCGGGGATGACTACAGCATAAAGCGGAAGGTCCGTGAAATCGCGATTGCCCGCCGGATGGAGCAGGCTTTTACAAAAGACCAGATTATTGAGTTATACCTAAATGAAATCTATTTTGGTCGTGGTGCTTACGGCGTTGCCGCCGCCTCCCTAAAACATTTCGGCAAGCCGATGCAGGATTTGACTCTCGCCGAAATGACTTATCTGGCCGCGGTTCCCAAAGGTCCGTCAAATTATCGCCTGGATGATGAGCGCGGATATCAGCGCGCTAAAAACCGTCAGGCTTATATCCTCGGGCGTATGGTCGAAGACGGTTATATTACCCAGGAGCAGGCCGACGAAGCCAAAGCCGGAGAACTCGACTGGACGAAAAGGTTAGAGGGGGCTGAATATCTGGCGTCTGAATATTTTGTTGAGGAAGCGCGAAAGCAAATCTACCAAATGTATGGCGAGGATGAGCTCTATGAGGGCGGGCTTTCGATCCGGACGACGCTTGATACATCTATGCAGCTTGAAGGCCGCCGCGCGCTCCGTCGCGGGCTGGAAATGATGGATCGCCGTCACGGCTATCGCGGCCCGCTCACATCTTTTGAATCTATGTCGGATTGGAAGAAACAACTCTCAGCTGTGAAAGCCCCTCTCGATATCGGGGATTGGCGCGTCGCATTAGTGATGGAGGTGACTGATAAATCTGCGAATTTGCGTTTTGTTCCCCCTGCAGATTGGCCGGAGGATGAGGATTATCCCGAGATTGATGCCAAAGGCACGCTTGCGCTTGCTGATATCCTTTGGGCCAAAAAAGCGCTGGCGAAAGGTGCCGTTGGGCCTGATCTAAAGTCAGCCAAGGCGGTATTGAAAGCGGGCGATGTCATCCTAGTACAGCGCAAACCGGTCAAAGCCGATGCCGATCCGTCTACAGAATATAATCTTCGGCAGGTGCCCAAGGCCAATGGCGCTTTGCTAGCAATGGACCCGCATACCGGACGCGTGCTGGCCATGGTGGGCGGATATAGCTTCGAACAATCGCAATTTAATCGCGCCACACAAGCCAAGCGGCAACCCGGATCCGCCTTTAAACCATTCGTATATGCAGCGGCTTTGGAAAATGGGTTTACCCCTGCCGATCAAATTTTGGATGCACCTTTTGTGATTGAGCGCAAAGACGTTGAATGTGAGGAAACTGAGCGGGGGACACTGCAACTTCGCGGTTCGCAGGATGCGCGTGACGAAGATGATAGCGCGGATTTAAATGATGAGTGTGAGCGCTTCTATAAACCCGAAAATTATAATGCGGGTAATTTCTACGGTCTCTCGACATTGCGCTTAGGTATTGAAAAATCCCGTAATGCGATGACGGTCCGCTTGGCCAATGAAATGGGAATGGGGCCGGTCATGCGATTGTCACAGCGTTTCGGTATTTACGATGCGCCGCAGCCTGAATTGGCTTGGGCCTTGGGCGCGGGCGAGACAACCTTGCTTCGTTTGGCGACCGCTTATTCTGCGATGATAAATGGCGGCAAGGCGGTGGAGCCCCGTATTCTTGACCGGGTTCAGGATGGGAATGGAAAAACTGTGTTCAACGCTTTCGAAATTGAATGTGCCGCCTGCCAGCAGGATGACTATTCAGGAGGTCCGCCGCCTGATCTCGAAGACATGCGAGAGCAAATCATTGACCCGGTAACGGCCTATCAAGTGACCTATATAATGCAGGGTGTTGTCGAGAACGGAACAGGCGCGAGATTGCGAGCATTGGCGCGTCCTCTAGGCGGCAAAACCGGCACAACGAATGACAGCTTTGATAACTGGTTTATGGGCTTTTCGCCCGACTTGGTGGTTGGGGTTTATGTCGGAATGGACACACCGGAACAAATGGGCCGTGAAACAGGCTCTAGCTCTGCCGTGCCGATTGTGCAGGATTTCCTCGAAACTGTTTTGAAAAATCAGTCGAAAGTGCCGTTCCGCATACCGGATGGCGTGACACTTGCCCCGGTCAACCGCTCAACGGGCGAACCGTCCTATATCGGCGCGCCGGACTTCATCTTGGAAGCGTTCAAACCCGGCACAGAACCGACTGTGGGCGGACTCAGCCGGACAATTCGCGTGGGCAGCGGTACAGATTCCTTGGGCGGATTTTTTGGTTCTTTACCTTCCACTGAAGGCGAGACGGGAGAGGAAGTAGTCGATCTGAATGAAAGCTATAATCGAAAGCCGGAAGGTGAGAGTGAAGCCGAATTATCCGATATTCTAGATCGTGCTGAACGGGCCGTAAAAGATGAACCGGACGTGCCTGCCTTGCCCAGCACAGCTGAAACTGAGGCTCCGGATACGCCGGCTAATCCAGAGGAAGAGCCTGAAAAGCCTGTGGAAGACGCCCTTGATGACGGTCTTTACTAGGACTCTAATATGAGAGCCGATATTCTCCAAATGCAAACCGATATTCAGCAGTCAGTGGAACTGCTGAGGAGGCGTCTTTGACTGGGATGTTGCTGAACGCCGATTGGCGGAACTGAACAACCTCGCGGAAGATCCGACGCTGTGGGATAATCCGCAAGAGGCGCAAAAACTAATGCAGGAGCGTTCAAAGCTCGAGAATAGTTTTGAGGCCATCACCAAAATTGAAACCGAGCTCTCTGAAAATTTCGAGCTGGCAGAGCTAGCGGAGATGGATGAGGATACGGAGTTGCTGGATGCGGCAGCGGACGCTCTGACCAAGACCAAGAAGGCTGCTGATCAAGCGGAATTGCTGGCTCTGATGAGCGGCGAAGCCGACGGTAACGACTGCTTTGTCGAAATTCATCCCGGTGCAGGCGGAACAGAGGCTCAGGATTGGGCAGAGATGGTTCTGCGGATGTATATGCGCTGGGCGAATTCGCGCGGTATGAAAACCGAACTGCTGGAGGCTCAAGACGGGGACGGGGCAGGGATTAAATCCGCCACGCTCCGGATCAAGGGTGAGAACGCTTTTGGCTGGATGAAAACGGAGTCAGGTGTGCATCGCTTGGTGCGGATTTCGCCCTATGACAGCTCTGCGCGACGACATACCAGTTTCGCATCGGTCTGGGTCTTCCCGGAAATTGATGACTCAATTGAAATTGATATCGACGAAAGCGATTGCCGCGTTGATACCTATCGCGCCTCTGGTGCAGGCGGACAACACGTTAACAAAACTGACTCCGCTGTACGTATAACCCATGAACCAACTGGCATAGTTGTGCAGTGCCAATCAGACCGCAGTCAGCATAAAAACCGGGCTCAAGCCTGGGATATGCTGCGCGCACGGCTTTATGAGGAAGAACTGCGTAAGCGCGAAGAAGAAGCGCAATCCCTCGCCGACAGCAAAACCGATATTGGTTGGGGTCACCAAATCCGCAGCTATGTGCTGCAGCCTTATCAGATGGTCAAAGATCTCCGCACGGGTGTCGAAACATCAGACACAAATGGCGTCTTGGACGGGAAGCTGGATGACTTTATGGCAGCAGCGCTAAGCGCTCGGGTCGGTGTCGATAATGAGGCCTAGTAAAATCACCTGAATGGGATTGAATAGCCCCTCAACTCAACATTAAGATGGCTTTGCTATGGCGAGATATGAAGTTCTCGCACGAACAGCCATCAGATTTGCATCCGTTGCGAACATATCTTTATGATAGTTTCGATTGGCGTTATCGCGGTAAATCCGTACCGCCGCCGGGCTTGCATCTCTTATCTGCGACGCGGATGATTTCGAGTCCCAGCCAACTTTGGAAATGTGATGGACATCTTTCAGGAGAAGGCTTTCGTGGCCTGCATTTTGATCTACATGAAGTATTCGCTCGTGAGATTGAGGGGTCAACGGCCCAGCAGCTTGCCGATACAGAACTTATGGCGTCGGGGTTTAGAGGCCTTTTGATAGCGCTGCGTCACAAAACGTCATTCCTATCCCGAACCATTGTCAAACATGACCGCGGCGTCCTGAATCCGAAAATGATCGATGGTATGAAGCGCGTTGGATTGGGGCAGGGTGAATTTGAAACCAGGTTCGAAGTCTTTTCTGACGACCAGGTAGAAAGCCGTGCGCTGTTAACGCCTGATTTCATGGAGCGGCTTTTGAGAATGGATAAGCATCCGCGTTATCGAAATATACAAATCGGGTTTATCGCGGGGCGCATCTATGTCGCGCTACCCGTTGGAGATATCGTACGTTTCGGCTGTGACACTAAATGTGTCAGTCCGGGGCAGGCTGCAGCAAAAGTTATTGGAGAGATGGAAACCATCTTTGAAATTTTAGGAGACATTGACGTATTGCAGGCAAGTGCAGGGCGGAAGACCGACGAAGATTTACAGGCTGAGCGTCAGGCTTGGTATGCTGCGAAGTCTGCGCACGTTGAGGGTCACGTGGAGAAAGCCCTTAAGTCGGGCATTTTGACGGGCGCGCCAATTCCCAGTTGGATGACGGCAGATGCCTATGATCTTATTGATCCGAGTTTACATGGCCTGCTGCGCCCCAGATTTTAGACCACAGTTTCCGGGCTGTGAACGTCAACACTCTGGTTATCCCATGCGAAGGGGACAGTTTTATTAAGCCAGTCTTTTGTTGGAATGATGCCGTCTTGAAAGGCATAACGAAGTGGCGGAGCGCCGCTATTTACGAGAAACCAATCTTGTAAGAGATCAGCCTGTTTCTCTGTCGGATAATCATCAAATTTTGCATTGGGTTTGACCGCATAATTATAGATCCAATTACGCGGGTCCAAAAGATATCGAGTGGCAGTCAATCGGCCCGTCTCATACTGCCAGACATGGCAGAGCTCATGGACGAGTAGGGATTGGATGACCAAGCTTTCCAGCGTGAAATCCGCCGGATAATTTGGCCAGTAAAGCTTTGGGCCCCTACAGAGAATTTTATTGCGGGCAAAGAGGTTGTGGGGTCGATTGATGAGAGTGACGGATTGGATATCGAACGCATCCGTGAAGCCACGAGGTAGCGCTGCAATTTCTCTGGCAGACAAATGTCGGCTTCGCGTTGGCATAGTTTAATGATGCCCGATTTAGACCATGAGACAATAAAAAAGCCGTCTCGAATGAGACAGCTTTTTGAATTTGGCTTTTGTGCGCAGAGACTAGCGGCGCGTTTTCTTTTTGGAAGGGATAAGGCCTTCGATTTGAGCGCGCTTACGTGCCAACTTACGGGCGCGGCGTACGGCTTCTTGTGCTTCACGCACGCGTTTCTCAGATGGCTTTTCGTAATGCTTACGCGCTTTAATCTCGCGCAGTATGCCTTCATTTTGCATCTTTTTCTTCAGCGCACGCAGCGCTTGGTCTACATTATTTTGACGGACGTAAATCTCAACCATGTGTGGTTATCTCGTTTCTAAAGTTCAAAAGCCAAAAGCCCCGCTAAAAACGGCGAGGCCCGTAAGTTGTGCGCTCCCTAAAGGGTTTGAAGCGCGTCGTAAAGGGCGGATTCGCATATGCGAGGCGCTGAAATCGGGTGTCATGGACGCAAAATCACGTCATAACCAATGTTATGAACTACGACGCTCCCCATTTTGTTCCATCTGATTCTTTTCAGATTGCCACATATGCAGATGGCCCTGTTGACGGGCAGCCCATCCTATTGGTGCATGGTTGGCCTGAAATTGCCTATAGCTGGAAGAATACTGTGCCTGCTCTGGTGAAAGCCGGATATCGCGTTATTACGTATGACCTGCGCGGGTTTGGACAGTCCTCCGCCCCAGCCGATCCCGTGCACTATGCTATGCCGCAGCTCGTTGCCGATATAGAAGCCGTTCTCAACGCTTATGGCTATCAGGAAGCTATTATATGCGGGCATGATTGGGGCGGCTCAATCGTTTGGCACGCCGCGCGCATGATCTCTCATCGCGTCAAAGCTGTGATTGGGATTTGCGTGCCGCATACCGCCCGAGCCCCTGCGCCGCCGCTCAAAATTATTGAGAAGCGAAACGGCCCGAAACACTATTTCTTGGAATTCAGAGACCGCGGCGCTGAAGTGGCGGAGATGTTTGCCAAAGATGCGGATGGGTTTTTCCGGCTCATGCTCCGCTCGACTCCACCCGGCGCAGTCGCGGATGAGACCTTCACCTATATTCCCACACAGTTTGAAGCGTTTCTGAAGGCGGGCTCGCCTGAACTGAAGGGCGGTGTTTTACCGGATGAAGATCGGAAGCATTTCGTTGAGGCGTATCTCCGAACAGGGTTTGAGACGGGGATGAACCTTTACCGGAATATTGATGTGAATTGGAAGCTATCCGAGGGCCTAAGCGATCGCATCACCCAGCCTGTTTTGATGATCAGTCCGGAAGGCGACTTACTCCTTCCACCAGCTCTGACCGAGCCTATGACTCGCATGTGCCCGGACTTGGAACGGGTGAACATTCCCGATTGCGGTCACTGGGCGATGTGGGATGCACCCGAGGCGCTGAACGGCTCGATGCTGGAATGGTTGGAGCGGAAGAATTAAACCAATCAAACCCGTCATCCTCGGCCTAGTGCCGAGGATCTTTACTCCAAATCTTAAATCGTATGAAAGATTCTCAGGACAAGTCCGAGGATGACGAGATCTATGAGTACTATGCGATTAGAAGGCGGCCCAATTTCCGCGCTCTAGAAGTGATTTTTTGGTTCACTGGATCAAAAAAATCACTTCTCCCAATAATACGGAAGTCTCTTCTTATCGCCTGTGATCACCTCATTCATGGTTTCCGCTTCATAGAGACGGCCACCTTGCATGACATGTTCGATCTTATCCGTGTTCCGAATGTCGTCGAGCGGGTTCTCTGTCAGAATAACAAGATCGGCGAGTTTGCCTTCTTCGAGCGAGCCGATGTCTTTTTCAAAACCGAGATGGCGCGCGGGTTCCGTGGTCGCCGTCATGAGGGCTTGGAGCGGGCTCATACCCCCGCGCGCAAAACTCCACATTTCCCAATGGGCGGCAAGGCCTTCACGTTGTCCATGCGCGCCGATTGAAACAGGAACGCCCGCTTCCATCAGCTTCTTTGACACAGCTGCGGCGGCCGCATCTGCGTAATCTGCGTCAGGCGCTGTTTCACGCCGTGCAGATGCTGCGCGGAGGAGGGCGGGCGGTGTATGCGCTGACAGGATTGGATGCTTCCACACATCCTCACGTGCGTAATAATAGCTTTCTCCCCGTATGCCGCCATAAGTCACCGCAAGGGTCGGCGTATAGGCAACATTGGTCTGGCCATACATTTGTATGACATCATCATAGATGAACTCCTGCGGCAGATTGTGCTCGACAGACGTATTTCCGTCCTGAACAAGGCTCATATCCATGTGATAGAGAGAGCCGCCCTCCGCCACGACGATCAGGTTTTCATCACGGGCCGCTTTCACGACTTGCTGACGTTGATCGCGGCGCGGTTGGTTATAGTTCTTCACGCCATGCGCGCCTTGTTCTTTCAGGCGGGACACATGTTCACGGGCATCATCATAGGATTGAATATTCGCGAAGAAGCCCGGAGCTTTCGCCCCGTAAATAACTTCACCCGTTGAATAGGTTCGCGGCGCAAGCAGCATGCCTGCCCGCTGCATTTCACCGGCAGCGAAAATTTCACTGGCGCGAGAGGATGGGTCGAAGATCGTTGTGACTCCCAGCGCCAGAGTCGCCACGGCTTCCCAGTTTTGTTGCGGGATAAGCTCATCCGTTCCTTGCGGGCCGTGGGCATGGGCATCAATAAAGCCCGGAACGATGGTTTTGCCTTCAAGGTCGACCGTTTTTGCGCCACGTGGCGCGCGCAGGTCTTGGCCAATCTCTTTGATCCGGTCGCCCTCGATGAGGATATCCGCATCTTCCATCACGCCGCCAGTCTTGTCTGACATGGTGATAATCGTCGCGTTTTGCAGCAGGACCGTTGTATCGGGTGTATCTTTTTTGACCTTATAGGAGATTGATATGCCTTCCGTAACGGGCTCGAAATCCTCTTCCATCATTTCATCGACAGATGCGGAAAAGACATCCGCGCCAAGCGACCAATGCAATGTGCCGTCCGTAGACCAGCTTGGATAGGTTGCCCCGCCTTCGCTGACTTTGACGACGGGCAATGCGCCTGTTTCCATACCCGTGCCCACATTTTGCGGGCCCAAGAGCAATGGCATGACGAAGAGATTATAGTTCTCGCGAAACGC
>JAHDFA010000084.1 GCA_020628495.1 Hellea sp. | reverse complement strand
ACCGCCGATGCGGGTACGGGTTTTGTTCATACTGCGCCGAGCCATGGTGAGGATGACTATAATGTTTGGGTGTCTAACCAGAAGAAGTTAGAAGCTCTCGGAATTGATCCTGTCGTCCCAATGACGATGGACGATAAGGGCTGTTACACTGACGTGATGCCGACGCGGTTCCAAGGGCTGGATGTTATTCGTCTCTCGCCCGCCAAAAAACGCGGGCAAGACGGCAAGGCGAATGGCGAAGTGCTGAAAGCCCTCGTGGAATGCGGCAACCTCTTGGCGCGCGGCGTCATGACATTGCGCGACGCGCATAGTTGGCGGTCCGGAGCGCCTGTCATTCGTCGTGCGACCCCGCAATGGTTCATCTCTATGTCTAAAGACGGTCTGCGTGACAAAGCTATGGCCGCGATTGAGCAGACCCAATTTTGGCCTGAACGGGGTAAGAATCGTTTGGCATCGATGGTCGCAGATCGTCCGGATTGGCTGATTTCCCGCCAGCGCGCTTGGGGCGTGCCGATCACATTGATGGTCCACAAAGACGGAACGCTCCACACAGAACGCGACGATGCGGACGCCATTGATGCCCGTATCCTGGCGGCTGTGCGAGAGCAGGGCGTTGACGGGTGGTTCGATACACCAGCCGAGCATTTCCTCGGTGAAGATGCGAGCGAATGGGAGAAAGTCACGGATATTCTCGATGTCTGGTTCGATTCCGGTTGTACCCACGCCTTCTGTTTGAAAGCGCGGGATGACCTGCCGGACCGCGCAGACCTTTATCTGGAAGGATCAGACCAACATCGCGGCTGGTTCCAGTCGAGCCTGTTGGAGAGCTGCGCTGTTTATGGTGAGGCACCCTATAAAGGCGTGATGACAGATGGATTTGTTGTAGATGCCAACGGCATCAAAATGTCTAAAAAGCTTGGCAATACGATGAGCCCGCTCGACCTCGCCAAGCAATATGGTGTTGAGATCATCCGCATCTGGGTCGCATCATCTGACACCACCAATGATTTGAAAATCGGCAAGGAAATCATTCAAACCAATGTCGATGCCTATCGCAAGCTGCGCAATACGCTGCGCTATATGATTGGCGCGCTGGATGGCTATTCCGATGACGAAGCTGTCGACTATGCCGATATGCCTGCGTTGGAAAAATGGGTACTGCACCGCCTGCATGAGCTGACAGAGATGCACACAGCGGCTGTTGCTGACCATGACCATCGGAAGATTTTCTCGACCCTGTTCAATTTCTGTACGGGCGATTTGTCGAGCTTCTATTTCGATATTCGCAAAGACGCGCTCTATTGCGATCCGTTGGACAGCACGCGCCGTCGCGCTTGCCGCACGGTCATGCATGAAATCTTCCTCCGTCTGACAACATGGCTCGCGCCCATCATGTGCTTCACCATGGAAGAAGTCTGGCAGGCGCGCTTCCCAAGTGAAGATGGCTCCGTCCATTTAGAGCTGTTCCGCAGCGCGCCGGATGAGTGGCAAAATGCGGATATCGCCAATGCGATGACCGGTGTGCAAGCCTTCCGCGATGAAGCCTTCGATGCAATCGAAGCGCTACGTAAAGAAGGCGCGATTAAATCGTCTTTGGAAGCCAGTGTCCGAGCGGGGAAAAACCGCCTGACCGATGAAATGGCTGTCTTAGGCCTGAGCGATGTGACTGATTATGCAGATCCAGCCAATCCATCAGACGTTCTCGCGGATTATCTGATTGTGTCGAAATGTCAGCTATCAGTTGCCAGCGATGATCTCCTCGTGACGGACCTGAAATGCGCGCCGGATTGGAAAAAATGCGAGCGCAGCTGGCGTTATTTCCAAGGCGAGGGCGATATAACGGCCCGCGATGCTGCGGCCGTGGCGGCGTTTGACGCGGGGTGAGGGTTTTACCTCGAATTCTGTTGCACGCTCACTAACTCAAGCTACGCTTGAGCCGCGCTCGCGCGGTTGATATCGTTTTTCGATAATTATTATTGACGACATCTGTCGTAATGGCTATAGGTTTCCTATCAAAGGAGATCATTATGATGAAAACAATTTTGGGAGCCGCCGGTGCCACGGCGCTTCTTCTATCCGCACCAATCGCCATCGCCCACGATGTCGATAAAAGCGATTGGGAAACGAAAACTTACGATTACCAAGGTTTTGACGATATTCGCTTGCAAGGCGTTTATGACCTCGAAATCAAAGTCGGCCCCGATTATTCAATCACGGTTTCCGGTCCGCCGGAACGTTTGGCAAAATCAGAAATTCGTAAATTCGGCGATCAGCTTATCCTCAGTCAAAAAAACGAAAAGCGCAAAATTAAGAAGAACCAAGGTTTGCACGCCGTCGTCACGCTTCCGTCGCTCAATAATATTGATTTGGAAGGCGTTGGCGCAATTGTCGCGACCGGTGTAAATTCGGGTGATTTCAGCGTAGATGTTGAAGGCGTTGGCAGTGTCGAAGTTTCCGGCACATGCGGGAATTTGCGGGCGTCTTTAGAAGGTGTTGGCTCGCTCGATGCGTCCAAATTGAAATGCGAAAATGTTATTGTCAGTGTTGAAGGCATGGGCAGCGCAGAAGTTTATGCCTCCGAATCTGTTGACGCGGATATTGACGGCATGGGCAGTATCGAAGTTGACGGCGATCCAAAGGATGTGAAGAAATCCAAATCCTTCATGTCGTCTATCTCGATTGATTAAAGCCTGACGCACCGCGCTTTAGGGGACGCTTGCGCCGTTTATGTCGGCGTATAGCGGGTTTTTTCCCGCGCGGCGCTTTTCCACGCATCTTCAGGCTGGCGTCATTCAATGCCCAAATATCTGCATCACCTGCGAGAATGGACTCGCCTAAATCAATGGCCGTCTGCAAAACGGGCAGGGGCGTGTTCTTCCATGCCGGCGGGGCAATAACGTCCCGCCAAAATTGTCCGACCGCATTATCAAGTAATATGCGTGCAAAGCAGTGGTTCAGATAGACAGGCCAATCCGTGTGGGTGTCGGCAGCTTTTGGGAGGTCATGATCTGTGAGTTTTCGCCAGTATTTTCGAATCTCTGATTCGTCTTCATCTGATTTTTCTGCGTCGGAAGCACCAAAATCGAGGTCGAGATTTTCCAGAGTATGCGCGTCAATTCCGCCCTGTGTTCGCATGGCGGGATTGGGGTGATGACGATATTGACGAACCATATGCGCTTTCTTCTCAATATCCACGATGTGGACGCAAGGCCTTCGAACAGATAGGTTTAAATTAATGACAGACTCCAGACCTTTTCTAAATGTTCCTATCACGTTGCGAATTATCGGACGGATTACGCAATGTTTGGCACTTTTGGTCTTTATTCCGCTTTTTGGGCTCGCCTATCGGTCCAGTGCCGCCAGTAACATTCTGATGATTTATCTGATGATTGCAGTTGTGGCTGTAGTTGTTTCGCGCTGTTTCGCTGCCGCAAACGGTAATCTGATTTGGAAGTTCTGGACAGCGCCGAAGCTCAGCCTTTTCGGCAGTTTCGTCCGTGTTTTGTTTTATATCGGCGCAGCCTTGGTTATATTTTACGGGAGTGTCCACAGAGCGTTCGGCCCTGACAATACGTTATGGATTGTTGGATTGCCAATCGCAGCCTGTGTTGTGGTTGCTTTGATCAGCTTGCCGCCCCGTCGATACATAAATTGGCCGATTACTATCTTCTCCGCTGTGTTGGTGCCGTTTCTGATTGGAATTGTCATCTTCGGTCTTCGAGAGCCCTCCAAAAATGTCTACACAGTCGGTTATCCCTTGGATGCGTCTAGTCTGGTCATGCATGGCGGCCCGTCACTTCTTACCAATTACCATTATCTTCACCAAAGCCAGAAACACGCGCTGGATATTGGCGGTCCGGCGGAAAATGGCGCAATGATGGCAAAAGGGGATCCGCTGACTGACGATGGTTGTTTTGGCGCGCCGCTGATTGCCGTGGCTGACGGGAAGATTATTAAAGTTGTGTCGGAAGAGCCCGATATTGCAATCGGTAAACGCGGAGAAGGACATCCTGCGGGCAACCACATTTTGCTCGAAATCGCGCCGTCCCGCTACGCGCTCTATGCGCATATGAAGCAAAATTCTGCCGTGGTAGAAGAGGGACAAGCTGTTCGGATGAATGATGTGTTAGGGGAATGCGGCAATTCGGGAAATACGTCACAGCCGCATCTGCATTTTCAAATTCAAAGTGAACTTGATCTGTTTAGTCCTGAAAATGAAACCTTTCCGGTCAGGTTTACAGGGGCCGAAAGAACCCGACCTGGGGACGGGACCCGCACCGGAGCGTTATTTATCAGGCGCAATGATATCATGCGGCCGATAGATTGATTTCGAGCCATTTTCAGCTTTGGTTAATGAAAATTAAGATATCTCCGCCTGCATTCGGCCTTATTCTTGCTTATGAGTTGTCAGGAAAAAACCTGTGAGGGAAAATGAAATTACTAATTAACACCGTGCTTGCAGCATCTTTGCTGTCTATCGGGACATTGCCAGCATTCGCACAATCCGCTGATGTCAGCCCGACATTGCTGATCGAAACCGGCCCGAGCGACAATCCCGATTATCGCCGTATGATTTTTGTAAAATATCTCTCGGGGAACTATGTTAGCGTAAACTACCGGGCCTATAATCGTGCCGAATTCACACAAGTTCCGAATACGACACCCAATGATATTGTAGCGTCCTGCGCGAACGGGCCCGCATCCACACTCTCTGAAATCAGAGCCTTTGAACGGGCAGAGGCTCAACTTAAGCGCCGCGGTCAAGCCCCGGAAATTGTTCGCTTTTGCGTAAAGAATGTCTCGAATTGGGAAGGGGGGCAGCGCGCCACTTATCTTGACCCCATTTTTAATGGGCTGCCGCATGCGGCTTCGTTGAATAACTAAGCCTTCCACTCTTTCTACTCTTTCTGATTTAAGCCCGGCCCTCTGGTTCGGGCTTAAAATTTTTTCACTTGACTACAGGTGTGGTCAATCTTAATGACTACACCTGTAATCATAGGTGGTCAGTGTGAAACTTAAAATCAGTCAATCCGAACTTGATGTCATGGACGTCCTTTGGCGGGAATCGCCGCTAGGATCTGCCGATGTCGTAACACGCCTTGAATCCAAAAAAGACTGGTCTGCTCGAACAATCAAAACACTGCTTGCTCGGCTTGTGGAAAAGGGAGCGCTCACGACAGAGGCCGATGGAAGGCGCTTTCTCTACACGCCGGCTATATCGCGTGACGGTTATGTTGGTCCCGCCACTCGGCGCTTTGCTGATCGGCTCTTTGGCGGTCGTGCTGCGCCTTTGGTCGCGCATCTAGCCGAAGGCGATGGCCTTTCAGACGCAGATATAGCTGAAATTGAAGCCTTGTTGGAAAAGCTGAAAAAATGACGCTGGAGAGCTTCCAAAATTGGGTCATCCAGACAGGGTTAATGGTGAGCCTGCTCATCGTTCTTATTCTGGTTATACGGCGTCCATTCGCCAAAACCTTCGGCGCGAATGCCGCTTATGCGCTCTGGAGTCTGCCGCTTATTCGTCTGTTTTTACCCGCTTTTTCGGTCCCGCAAAACTGGGTGCCGGAGTTTATGCAGCAGACTCCAGATTTAGATACTGTACCCACGCTCCCGGCTTTTGAATTTCCCGCTCCGGATATTTCGGAAATGGGAGAAAATAGCGTGTTGCCTGCACCAACTTATACCGCTGGAACGGAAGTCTTTCACTGGGAAATCCTCGTCGTGGGACTATGGTTGTTCATTGCCGTCACATGGCTGAGCTATCAGATGCTCCAACAATTTCGATTTAAGTCCTTTTTAGAAAAAGGGAGTGCTTTGCCAAATGCAGAGTTATTGGCTCAAATAGATCGCGCATCTGTTACAGTTGGATTGTCCAAGCGGCCAAAAGTGCGGGTGGCGATGGACCAAACCGGCCCACTTGTGACGGGCGTTGTGAACCCACTTGTGATTGTTCCTAACAATTTTACGACGATGTTTGACAGGTCGCAGCAACATTTCGCGCTTGTCCATGAATTTGCCCATATCAAACGCAGGGACCTTTGGGTGGCCTTGACCACATTGATATTCCGTGCGGTGAACTGGCCAAATCCGATCGTGCATTATGCCGCTCACAAAATGCGCGGCGATCAAGAGGCAGCATGTGACGCCTTTGTTGTAAAGGTCACAGGTGGTGAGACAGCCCATTCCTACGCGGAAACCTTGGTTAAAGCCGTCCGAGAGGACGGTCGTGAGGCCCGGCCCAATATGCATCTGGCTCTGTCTTTGACAGACGCTGATTCTGAAATTTCAAAAGGAGACTGAAATGAAAAACCTACTCAATCTGGGGGTCTCAAACCCTTTGACTTTGGGCATGGCCCACCCGGTCGCGGACCGTCTGGAAACTTTGGGTCGTGCCAGACCCGCAACGTGGCGCAGCCGATGCCTTGCACTCAGTGCCATGGGTGTCATCGCATTGGCTAGCGCACCGCTCAGTATTGCAGCGGA
>JAHDFA010000005.1 GCA_020628495.1 Hellea sp. | reverse complement strand
GCTGGTGGAGCAATTGCATCAACTGGATTTAGATTGAGTTGCTTGTTAACTTGTATCTCTACAGCTTTAGCTTTAGCTTTAGCTTTAGCTTTAGCTGTAGCTGGTGATGATGATTTAGAGCTTGTTGAACTGGCAACTGCGGGTGCAACCGTTATTTGGCCTAGTGACAATGATCGTGTACATTTACGACACGTTTTGGAACGAAAGCGGAACGAGAGCGAAGCTCTTTAAAAACCAACAAAATTAATTGCCTTACGTTTTTCAGGGCGGATTTGCCATTTTTAGGGTCTCAAATTTGCCGCAGAGCCTTCCTTCTGAACTACGACGAATTACATTTTGAGCAATCTGAGAGCCTGATATTTGTTCTGATTTACCCCCTATTCTTCACTATATCTTAGGAAACATAATCCAAATTATGTTTCCATATGCTAAAACAATATCCCACAGCCAACAACGGCGATTTGCGAACAAGCGCAGTATCGCTCGTCCCGCCGGCTGTTATTGCGCGGAGCGGTCAGGACGTCGTGGCATGTTATGCCGCGCTGCAATCTGGTGTGTTTCAACCCGCACGCAATGATCAATTCGCGGTTGGGTGCGCGGACTTTCTCGACTGGCTCGAAGATCATGCGGGCTTACTTACCCTCGAGGATATTGTTGAGGATAATGTTGCCGCGCATCTGGACGCGCTGTCTAAAGTCGGATGCACAGAGCGCGAGCTGCTCGCGCGGCTCTGCGCGATAGATCTCCTCTTGAGTGAATGCGCCGAACATCTTCCGCGCCTAAAGCTCCTCGCGCGCAAGCATTACGGTCGCCCCTGCCCGCCTCGCCTGCTCGTGGAAAGCTCGAATGAGACGGCAGACGTCCTCGCCGTTTTCGCGGACTTCCTGATCCAGCACACCAATCCCCGCACGCGCGAGGCCTATGCGAACGGTCTGCAGCGCTTCTTTGATTGGGTCGGTTCTGACGCCAAAGGCGCCCGTTTACAGGACATTAGAGACCTGCGCGGGTCGCATGTCGCGGCCTTCATTGCCTCCGTGCAGGAGGTCGATCCCGAGACCGGCCAAGTGGATGACAAGCCCCGCACGGTCGGCACAATCCTCTCGGCGGTCCGCACTTTTCTTGACGCCTGTATTGCCCACGGCCTGCTGGAGAAGAACGTCGCGCGGGCCGTACGCTTGCCCAAAGTGCCGTCGGGCCGGGGAGCCACACCAATTGTGGAGAACGCCCTCGTCGCACGCATGATCGACATGATTCCGATGGAAACCGAAGCCGATTATCGTGACCGCGCCATGATCGCGATGATGGCCTATTCCCTCTTTCGGATCTCGGCTGTCTGCCGGATGCGCGTGCGGGATTATCAAATGCGTGGCAATATTCGCTATCTTACCACGGTCGAGAAACGCACCAAGGTCCACGAGATGCCGGTTCATGAGGTTCTCGCCCATTACATTGATGACTACCTCACCTTTACCGGCCTCATCGATCAGCCCGACGCCCCTCTCTTCCAAGGCGGCACACCACATAAAGGCACGCTGACCGGCCACGCCTATTCTCGCGTGGCGAGCTGGAAGATGATCCAGCGGAGAGCGAAAGCCGCTGGCTATCACGGAGAGATCGGGAACCACAGCCTACGCGCGACGGGCATCACGAATTATCTCGCCCATGGGGGAGAGCTGGAGGAAGCGCGCAAAATGGCGGGGCATAAAAGTGCTGAAACAACTCGGCTATATGATCGGAACCTTGAGGCCGTAAATCCAGATGAGGTTCTGAAAATTCAATATTGAAATTCGCATTCAACGGCGAAAAACGATGCCGCCAATATCAGTGTGATGGGGGCCGAAATTTCCATCGCCATGAGCAAGCCCGTCTTCACATGGTTGCAGAGACCGTTTGACATGCAGACATAAGGCGGGTCTGTTAGATGATTAGCCATCTTAAAAGTTAAGATTCCGGCTTTACTGGTATTTCGAGATAGAGGCTCGTCCCGTTTTTACGGTTTCTCGCGCGAGAGAGCCGATATCCGTTTTGTGCCGCCAGATGCGCCGCAATGGACAGACCGAGCCCCCTTCCATCCGCATGCGGTAAACCCTCATCCAGCCGGACATGTCGAAGTTTGGCCGCTTTGAAATCCGCCTCGTTCATTCCGATCCCGGTGTCGTGCACTTCTATTCGTAAATGGTCTTTCATGCGCCGCGAACCGATCAAGACTTTTCCTGATGGCGTATATTTAATAGCATTGGAAACAAGATTATTCAAAATGCGGATAAGAATAAAGGCGTTGACTGTGGCATCATGACGAGAGGGGATAAACCGAAACGTCAGTCCTTTCTCCAATGCGTCGGGAAGAAACATCTCATGCACGGATTTCAGAATTTTTTGCGCTCTCATCGGCGTGTCCGTGGCTTCGATTTTTGGTTGTGCAGTAGTGCCTGATGGGGTTGGTGGAGATGAAACGGCTGTCTCCAATTGCGTTGTCAGCAGCGTCTCCAGATAGGAAAACATCTCGCCGATTTGCTCTGATTCTTCCGTGCTACGCTGGATTGAACCGGAGGATTTTTGGATATTCAATCGTAGTGCATGCAGGGGCTGGCGCAAATCATGAATCGTGTTTTTGAGATTTTCATCTCGCGTAATCGCCATCTCCTCTGCCAGATTATATTGCTCTTCCAGATCAAACAGACGCTGGTTGAGTTTCAAATTTTGTTTTGCGGATTTCAGGTTCTCCCGGGTCGCTTTTTCGCGCTGCCTTTGTGTTTGGATATATCCGTCGACAACAGCAAGGCCCATCATGATGGAATCAACCACCATGGAAATGCGGATGCTGTCAAATTCTGTATCTTGGGAAATATCGAAACCCAAGACATGTCGCATATTCATTATTCCCGCGGATATGATACCAAACATCCAGGCAAATAGATAAAAGCGGACGAGTTTAAACCGCTCTCTTGCTGCGATAAGGCCAACCACCGTGCCGGCCAGAATAGCCAGCAAAATAAGTGGCATGATGATTTGTTTGGTGAGTTGCGGGTCAAAAACCGCACCCGGTATTGTAATGAATGGCGTGGCGGCACCCATCCAAAACAGCACGCTATCTGCGAAAGGGTGATATCGCCGCGTATCCAAAAATATGCGCGCAAAATTATAGGTCGCCAGCACAAAAGCCGTCCCTATAATGATTGTGAAATATGAATTGAAGCGCGGGTGTGATGGCCAGAAATATTGAAAGGTAACCCCGTCAACATGCATCAAATATAAAAGCGTTAGAAAAACGTAGATGAGATAGGCCGCGAAAACTTTACGCCGCAGGATAACTAGTCCCAGAAAGGCTGTGATGATCAATAAGCCGATCATGCCATAAAAGATGTAATTCTTTGATGTTCGGGCGACGGCCATCTGAGCAAAGCTATCGGAGGTTTCCAAGGATATGGCCGCATTGGAAGAGCCTTCCGACCAATAAGCAATATAGAGTGTGATGGATTCACCCGGTTCAAACTTTATGGGAGTCACGAGTTCCGGATAATTCATTAACCGCTCAGAAAATTTGGTTTTGGGCGTGTGGTTTTCTATTGGCTCAACCTGCCCTGAATCACGCACCATATAGACGCTATAGTATTGTAGGAAATTTTCCCGGACATAGAGACGCCAGACTGAATCGCTGAGTGTGTCATTCTTTAACCGGGCGCGCAGCCAAATGCGATTGTCGACATATCCAAAATCGGGCTCCGACATGTTAATTGGTGTAAAGCGCGGTGCATTGTCTTTTTGAAAGTCTTCTATCTCCGCGTCCCAATTTATGTCGTGATAAACCTCGAATTTGGCCGACAGCGCCTCGACGCTCAAAGCTCCCGTAACGCTCTCAAAGGACTCTGCGTCAGACTGCGCGAAGGCAAAACTTGCGCCGAGGCTCAAGATAACTAAGACGTAGATAAGAGTTTTTCGGACCAATCGCAAACAACAGGGGGAGACGTTAGCATGGTCAAAACCGTTATCATCGCTGATGACCATCCCTTCACCGCCGAAGGCATGCGTCGAGCCCTGCAAAAAGTTCCCAATATCCATGTCGTTGCACTTGTCGAAAACGGAATTGATGCGATTTCGGAAATTAAAAGGAAAAAACCCGACGGGGCGCTTTTGGATTTGAGCATGCCCGGCGCAAATGGATTGGAAGTTTTTATGGAAGCCCGTCGATGGTCGCCCCTGACCCGCTTTGCCATAATTACAGGCCGCTCTGCCGCGCCGCTTTTCAGAAAAATTGACGAGAGCGGGATGCATGGATTGTTTGTAAAGAACGAACCGCCTGAAGAGATCTGTCAGGGCGTTGTCGCTATGCTCGAAGGCAAGAGGTTTATTTCGCATTATGCGCAAATGTTGATTGCGAAGGCAAAGGAAAATACAGAATTGTCGAAGCGCGAATATCAAGTTTTGCAAGGCCTTGCGCGCGGACAAACCAATCGCGAACTGGCAGACATTCTGGGCGTCAGTCCAAAAACGGTAGATACACATAGAACGAACCTTCTCAGAAAGATGGATGTTTCGTCGACCGCCTCTCTTCTTGTCACTGCAATGCGAAAGGGTATGATTGATATTTAAGCCCCTTGATCTGGTTACAATCCTATCAAAATTGATAGTCTGTCATGCCTTTACTCGCCGCAAAAATAAATAGGGTGATTACCCCAATTTTTGACGAGGTCCGAGTCTTTCGCTGTGTTTTTCATTCAGCCCGACCTATACAGTGACCTTAGAACGAGAGTATTTTCAAACTCTTTGGGAAAAGAGGAAGCCATTTTGCAAAGCGTTTTAATTACGGGTGGGCTTGGCTTTATCGGCTCGGCTGTCGTGCGGCATTTGATGGCGACAACAAATCTTAAGGTGATTGTGGTGGATTCAATGACGTATGCAGCCATGCCTGATGCGGTTGCCGCGCATGACCGCAATCCGCGCTATGTTTTTGAATATGGTGATATCTGTGATTATGCGCGTTTTCGAAACGTGCTCGTCGAACATCGTCCGACCATCATCATGCATTTGGCGGCTGAGAGCCATGTTGACCGATCCATTGACGGTCCTGCGCAATTTGTACAAACAAATGTTGTTGGCACGGTTCAGGTGCTCGAGGCCTGCAGGGCTTACTTCGACACGCTATCAGATGAAGAACGCGCCGGATTTCGACTTCATCATATCTCTACGGATGAGGTTTTTGGTTCGCTACAATTAGGAGACCCTGCCTTTACCGAAAACAGCGGATATGACCCGCGCTCGCCCTATTCGGCATCCAAAGCCGCGTCAGACCATTTCGTCAGAGCGTGGGGCGAGACTTATGGATTGCCTGTCGTGCTCTCAAATTGTTCAAATAATTACGGACCTTGGCAATATCCTGAGAAACTAATCCCTCTCATGATTGCAAAGGGTGTGGACCAAAAGGCTATGCCTGTTTATGGCAGCGGGGAAAATGTGCGGGACTGGCTGCATGTCGAAGACCATGCGGAGGCACTTTGGCTGATCGCGAGCCGTGGCCAACTCGGCGAGAGTTATAACGTTGGCGGGGCGTCAGAACGCACAAACCTTGAGGTTGTTCACGCCATTTGCGCTGCCTTGGACAAGGCATTTCCTGACCGCAAGGCACATAAAGACCTCATTAGATTTGTGACGGATAGACCCGGCCATGATTTCCGATATGCCGTTAATTTTCAACGCATCCAGAAAGAGCTGGGCTGGAAGCCCCGGCACAGCTTTGAAGAGGGACTATCCGAAACGGTCCGGTGGTATTTGGAACACGAGGATTGGTGGCGCGCCATTCTAAATTCAACACAAGGTGCAGATCGCCGTGGATTGACCTAGTTATCAATCAAATTCCGGACATAGACAACATATTCACTCTGGCTATTCTCATCAACGGTCGCGCGAAGTTGTCTTTGGGTAAGCCAACCTTTCATCAAGCCGATTTCTTCCAAACAAGCGATCTTCAGACCTTGGCGCTTTTCGATTGTTGCGACAAATTGCGAGGCTGCGAGCAGGCTGTCATGGGTGCCGGAATCGAGCCAGGCAAAACCTCTGCCTAATAATTCGACGCGCAAAACCCCCGCATCAAGATAGGCATTATTTACTGACGTTATCTCCAGCTCGCCCCGCTCGGACGGGGTCACGGATTTGGCAATGGAAGAGACGCGGTTGTCGTAGAGGTAAAGGCCTGTCGCGGCATAATCGCTTTTTGGGGCGAGCGGTTTCTCTTCCAAAGACACCACGGAAAGCTGATCGTCGAATTCAACCACGCCATAGCGTTCGGGGTCCTTGACTTGGTAGGCAAATATAACTGCCCCACCGTCTTTTTCTACGGATTGCACCGCGTTTAAAAGCAGCGGCATAAAGCTTTGCCCATAAAATATATTATCGCCCAGCACGAGCGCTGCCGTGTCGTCGCCGATGAAATCTTTGCCTATAATGAAGGCTTCAGCCAATCCATTCGGAGCGTCCTGAACGGCATATGTCAAATTCAAGCCGAAGCGCGCGCCGTCACCCAGAAGCCGTTGAAACTGGCTTTGGTCCTCGGGTGTTGTAATGATGAGGATGTCATGGATCCCTGCCAGCATCAGAACAGACAGCGGATAATAAATCATCGGCTTGTCATGCACGGGCAATAATTGCTTAGATACGGCAAGTGTAACGGGATGCAAACGGGTTCCAGCTCCGCCCGCAAGGACTATACCCTTCATAAACATGCCTTTCAGAGAGCAGTGGCGGCGAATAACGCTGTTCGACTGATAGCAAAGCTCGCCCCTGAGTCCAGATACGTCTGCGGGTACGTGATTCCCAAATTATTAGGATGTTTGCGTTAAACAGGCGCTAAATTGTGGGAATATTGATATGACGCGTTATCCGCAGCCCAAAATCGCTGCTAATACATTGGAATTTGAAACATCACCCCTCGTTAAGCCGACGGGCTTTCGCGAATATGATGCACGGTGGTGGTTTGGCTTGCCGACGGATGAAAAACCATCAGAACTCAACTTATATGGCGTTCAAGCTTTGGGTGAAGGTCTTGGCACATTAATGTATGAACGCGGTGTGGATCCGAATATCGCGGTCGGGCATGATTTCAGGCATTACTCCCTCGGTATAAAAATGGCGTTGATGACTGGCTTGATGAATGCCGGGGTTAGTGTCCATGATATTGGCCTGGCGCTTTCGCCTATGGCCTATTTCGCGCAGTTTCATCTCGATTGCGCGGGCGTGGCAATGGTGACAGCCAGCCATAATTCGAATGGATGGACAGGCGTAAAAATGGGGATTGAAGCCCCCCTCACCTTCGGGCCCGACGAGATGGCGCGACTAAAAGACATTGTTTTGAATGGTGAGTCTCTGCCGCGTTCGGGTGGTAGTTATCGCTATGTCGAGCATGTGCGAGAAGCCTATATAGACGATTTGACGAAAGGCGTGAAACTCTCCCGTCCCATAAGAATAGTGGCCGCCTGCGGTAATGGAACGGCTGGGGCCTTTGCCGAAGAGGTGCTTACGCGTATCGGTGCAGATGTCGTTCCAGTCGAATGCGATCTGGACTGGAGTTTTCCGAATTATAATCCCAACCCCGAAAGTCTGGATATGCTCCACGCTATGCGGGATGCATGCCTGAAGAATAAGGCGGAGGTCGCTTTGGGCTTTGACGGCGATGGAGATCGTTGCGGCGTTGTGGATAATGAAGGTGAGGAGATTTTCGCGGATAAGGTCGGCGTAATGCTCGCGCGCGATCTGTCCGCGCAATATGAAAACGCGCAATTCGTCGTCGATGTTAAATCGACGGGGCTTTATCATACGGACCCAGTTTTGAAGGCGAATGGCGCCACGACGGATTATTATAAAACCGGACATTCTTATATTAAACGCCGTGTGCATGATTTGAACGCCTTGGTTGGGTTTGAAAAATCCGGACACTATTTCTTCAATGCACCTATCGGACGGGGCTATGATGACGGCCTAGTCTCAGCCATCGCGATTTTACAAATGCTTGACCGCAATCCAGATAAGACAATGGCAGATTTGCGCGAGGCTTTGCCCAAAACTTGGGGCAGCCCGACAATGAGTCCTTTCTGCGCGGATGAAGAAAAATACGGCGTGATTGACCGAATTATCGCTGAGGTTCAGTCGGACGCTGACGCGGGCATGAAGATAATGGGGCAGTCAATTATGGACGTGAACACAGTCAATGGTGTCCGCCTGACATTGGAAGACGGCACTTGGGGTTTGATGCGGGCCAGTTCAAATACGCCGAACCTTGTTATTGTTGTCGAGAGCCCGACATCAGAAGACAATATGATTGGCATGTTCCGAGAGATTGAGCGGCGTTTGGCGGCCTATTCTGAAATCGGTGCCTTCGACCAGAAAATATAGTATGCCGCAGTGCCTCAAGCAAAGTCTAATAGAATCCAAAATCGGAAAATGACTATGAAGCCCGTAAAAAAAGCCGTTCTTCCCGTAGCCGGATTCGGGACCCGCGTCCTTCCGGCCACGAAGACTGTGCCTAAAGAAATGTTGACTGTAGTAGATCGCCCGGCCCTGCAATATGTTGTCGATGAGGCGATTGAAGCCGGCATTGAGCATTTCGTTTTTATTACGGCCCGCGGAAAAATCGCGATATCGGACTATTTTGATACAGCATATGAATTGGAAGACGCGCTTCAACGCAAAGGCAAAACAGATATTTATAATCGTCTGAAGGCGAAACAACCGCGAGAGGGCACTATGAGCTTCGTGCGCCAACAGGAGGCCAAAGGCTTAGGACATGCCGTTTGGTGTGCTCGCGATATTATCGGTGATGACCCGTTTGCGGTTCTTTTGCCAGATGTTTTGATTCAGTCGGATGTGCGGTCTTGCCTCGCGCAAATGATGGAGGCTTATCATGAGGTCGGCGGCAATATTATTGCCGTGGATCCCGTGCCGGATGAGCGCGTCTCCAGCTACGGTGTTATCAAACCGAAAGATCCAGTAACCGCAAAAACCAAAACGATTATTCCTATGGACGGCATGGTGGAAAAGCCTGCCTTGAAAGACGCGCCGTCAAATTTGAAAATCACGGGACGATATATTTTGCAGCCCGAATTGATGGGTCTTTTGAAGGATCAAGCCGCAGGCGCTGGCGGGGAAATCCAGCTCACGGACGCAATGGCGCGTCTGATGAAAACCCAGGAGTTTCACGCTTTTGTCTATGACGGGCAGGATTATGATTGCGGATCAAAACTGGGATATTTTGAAGCTGTGATGGCGTTTGCGAGGATACATCCGGATATTGGAAAAGATGCGCGGGCGCTGATCCGGAAGTCTGCGGAACAGGCTTAATGGATAATTTGAGACGGAGCGCGGCGCATCTGCGCAAGTGGTGTATCGAGAAAGCCCTACCCCTTTGGGCGGCACGCGCTCAAAAGTCTGACGGAAGCTGGGTCGAGCATCTGCTTTTGGACGGACGCCCTGATTTAGCTGCTGAACGGCGTTGGCGCGTTTTGGCCCGGCAAGTCTATGTCTATGCCAAAGCCAGCGAATTGGGCTGGTTTGACGGACGTGATATAGCGGTTTCAACCTATCAGAAAATGGTGGAGACAGGCTATGTTCATCGCGTGAGCGCTGGCGGAGACATTACTAACGATATGCGGGATTTATATGATCACGCTTTTTATGTGTTGGCCGCCAGCAGTCTTTACGGCCTAACTCGGGAACAACAGTATTTGTATGAGGCGGAAACCTTACTAAAATGGATTGATACGACCCTGCCGCATTCGGCGGGCGGATGGCGGGAGTCCGACCAAGTTGGAAGGACTGCACCGCGCCGCCAAAATCCACATATGCATCTTTTGGAAGCGAGCTTATTTCTGCACAGTATTACGGGCGTGGAAAAACATCTCGAATATGCCAAAAAAATATTTGGTCTTTTTGAGTCATATTTTTTCGATGACGGGACAATAAGTGAGTTTTTCGAGGCAGATTGGGCTTTGCAATCAGGCTCGCATGGCCAAACGGTAGAACCTGGTCACGCCATGGAATGGGTTTGGCTTTTGGGGCAGTATCACAAGGCGACCGGAGAAGATGTCAGCGCTTATCAATCGGTTCTATATAATAATACTTTACGTGGCCGGAGTTGGTTTCTGAATGACGAAGAGAACAAAGTTCGAGATATTAGACGGGAATCCAAACGCCTTTGGGTGCAGACTGAAGTGATCAAAGCCCATCTTGCCATGGCTGAAATCGGCTGTCCGGGTGCACGGGATATGGCCGCGGCAACAATTGACGCCTTGTTTCCGGTTTATCTGACGGAAACAGGGTTATGGAACGATCAGATAAATGCCTGCGACGTCAATATAGCGGAAACAATCCCGGTAAGTACATTTTATCACATTTTATGTATGGCTGCGGAAAGCGAGCGCATAGCTCATGACGATCAATAAAACCCTATAGCCTGAGCAGAAAAACTTGTAGCGTATGGCTATGAAAACCGCACTTATAACGGGCGTCACCGGTCAGGACGGTGCCTATTTGGCAAACTTTCTCTTGCGCAAAGGATACCAAGTTCACGGTATAAAACGGCGATCATCTTCTTTTAATACGCAGCGTCTCGATCATATCTATGAAGACCCACACGTCGAAAATCGTAGCTTCTTTTTGCATTATGGAGATTTGACGGATGCAACAAATCTCATCCGAATTCTCCAAGACGTGCAGCCCGATGAAATTTATAATCTTGGAGCGCAGAGCCACGTCGCCGTGAGTTTCGAAACTCCCGAATATACGGCGGATGCGAATGCGATTGGCACATTGCGTCTTTTGGAAGCCATTCGGATACTTAAACTCGAACGGAAAACGCGGTTCTATCAAGCCTCTACCTCAGAACTTTATGGTCAGGCGGTGGAGAGCCCGCAAACTGAAGCAACGCCATTTCGACCGCGTAGCCCATATGCTGCTGCGAAACTCTTCGCGTACTGGACGGTCGTGAATTACCGCGAAGCTTATGATATACACGCCAGCAACGGAATTTTATTCAATCATGAGAGTCCATTACGCGGTGAAACTTTCATTTCGCGAAAGATCACGCGGGCTGTTGCTGCTATAAAATCCGGACATCAAGACACGGTATATCTAGGCAACTTGGAAGCCAAACGTGATTGGGGACATGCCCGTGACTTTGTGCGGGGCATGTGGTTGATGCTTCAGCAAGCCGCACCCGATGATTATGTTTTGGCAACTGGTCGGTCAACGACGGTGCGTCAATTTGCAGAATGGGCCTTTGCTGAAATTGGCGTAAACATTGAGTGGCGCGGCAAAGACCTGAATGAATGTGGTTATGAAGCCGGTACGGACATTTGCCGAATCCAAATTGACCCGCGATATTTCAGGCCGACAGAAGTCGATGCTTTGTGCGGCAATGCAGAGAAAGCAAAAGCGCAACTGGGTTGGAATGCTGACATATCAGTTCAGACATTGGTCAAAGAAATGGTCGCGACCGACATTCAGGCGATTTCTTGATGTCGACTTGGAATTTAACGGGGAAGACGGTCCTCGTTCTGGGAAGCCAGGGTCTCGTCGGATCCGCTTTGATGCGGCGTCTCTCTCAATTGGAATGTAGGGCGATAGGGGCGTCAAGATCCGATGCCGATTTAACAGATCAACAGGCCGTCAGAGTCTTAATTGGCCGCGTTAAACCGGACGCGCTGATCCTCGCCGCCGCCAAAGTTGGAGGGATTCTCGCGAATCGAGATTTCCCTGTTTCTTTTTTGGAAGATAATCTGCGTATTCAACTCAACGTAATGCAAGCGGCACATGCATTTAATGTAGAGCGGCTTCTATTTCTTGGGTCGTCCTGCATTTACCCTAAATATTCGGCGCAACCTATCTCCGAAAATTGCCTGATGAACGGGGCATTAGAGCCCACGAATGAAGCCTACGCCATAGCCAAAATTTCAGGAATTCGTCAAATTGATGCTTACCGCTCGCAATATGGGCGGCGTTGGATTTCCGCTATGCCAACAAATCTCTATGGGCCGAATGATAATTTCGATCTCCAGACTAGCCACGTTGTCCCTGCCCTTTTGCGCAAGTTCCATGAAGCAAAAATCGGAAACCTGCCTTTTGTGACAATCTGGGGAAGCGGTACAGTTCGGCGCGAATTCATGTATGTAGATGATTGCGCGGATGCCTTAATTCATGTCCTGACACATTATGACGGAGCCGGTCCCATCAATATTGGTACGGGTAAAGACATTTCTATCAACGCATTAGCGCATTCAATCGCAGAGTTAACAAGGTATTCAGGTGATTTAAGACATGATGTTAGCAAGCCGGATGGAGCGCCGAGTAAACGATTGGATATTTCGCTTTTGTCGCAGCTGGGATGGCGCCCAGAAATTGATCTATCACGCGGTTTGACCCAAACTTACGATTGGTTTGTAAGCCATGCGGCCTAACGAAATTCCAGTCGTTCTTTTGACGCGAAAAATAGAGATGCAACTTCCGGATCATCCGTAGAAGCATCGGGTGCCAGATCCAAAATTTTTTCGATTGTTTGTTTGCGTTGTCCCAGTGCAGTTTGAAAATCTTTCTCGATGCGTTCCCATGTACCGCTGAGCTTTAAATGCCGCATTAGCGTCTGGTAAATGTCGACCCGGCCCATGAGAAAGTAACTCTCATAAAGAATTTTGCTGGCTATTTTCTGATGTATATCGCCATAACTGAGCTGGCCGAGCATAGTGTCAATGGATTTGACAATAAAATCGAGTTCCTCACGGATATGCGGGGTCGTAAGGTAAATCTTCTTAATCGTCAGCAACTGACTTTCAATTCGCTCGATCTTTTCTGGTGGTGCCCCCCGATTTGCAATGATGACGATATCAATATCGGATCCATTTACCTCAACTCCCAACTGGGAGTGGGTTCGCTTTGTCTCATGCGCCAGATAATATGCAATGTCACCGGAGAGGAAGACAACGCAATGCTCGTATAAAACATTTTGCAGTTCTTCATCTAGCTGTAAAAGCGCTTCGCGGGCCCAACTTAGTTTTTGCAAACTAATGGTTCTGAAACGATTGGCTAACATGGTTCCGCCTTCAACGATTTCCACCATCTGATCCTTCAAATACACCAAGCTAAAGGTTAGAAAATCGCGCAGTATAGATGGCGATAGGCGCAGCTGATTGCCGCGCAGAATATCATAACGTAAATAGTAACGGGCACAGTTACTGACCCGAATTTCTCCTGACCCATAACAGGCGCGCCAAATCGCGATATTACTAATATCCTCCAGCTTATCTGAAAGTTCGCCGCCCGTTTGAGGGCCATGCTCAAGTAATTTTTCCCTGATTTGATCCTCAATATTCATCGTTTTTCCGACAGTTGTTTATAACAATATGAAGCTGGGCGGCTCAATGCTTGTAGCGTCAGCCAAATGCTTTGCATATCTCGAAATTATCTCGCCATACTCTCAAAATTTCTTTATATGGCGCTTCAATTCCTATGAGTTCAGTAGAAAGTGTCTTCGATGAAACGTCTATGTATTATCGCAGCGCGCAGCGGTTCCAAAGGGCTTCCAAACAAAAATGCTCTAATTTTTGCCGGAAAGCCCCTCCTCGCGCATTCGATTGAGCAGGCATTGGCCTCAGGACAGTTTGATTGCGTTACAATTTCCAGTGATAGTCAGGCTTATATTGACATTGCCGTCGCGCATGGTGCAACCCATCCGGTGCTTAGGCCCGACGCCCTCTCCGGTGATAATGTGGCTAAACAACCTGTTTTACGCCACGCTCTAGAGACGGTTGAGGTATCGTCCGGTATAAAGTTCGACACAATCGTTGACCTTCAACCGACTTCCCCTTTGCGACGTCCCGAAGATATTCCCGGCACGATTGCTACTTTGGAAAAAGATTCGTCCCTCGCCAATGCCATTTCGATTGCGGCTTGTAAGGTTTCCCCCTATTTCAACCAGGTGGAAGTGGGCGACAACGGCCGATTAGCAATTGCCAAAACTCTGTCCGGACACGCTAAAACGCGTCGTCAGGATGTGCCAAAATCTTACCAGCTAAATGGGTCTATTTATGCCTGGAGCCGCGCCGGTCTCTATGCATGGGATCACGCATTAACGCCTGAAAGCGGATATTGGGAGATGCCTGATCTCTATAGCTTCGACGTTGATCTTGCGCTCGATTTTGACTTGGCCGCTTTTGTTGCGGAAACTCAGTTAGGCTGGCCACATACGCCTCCGCTCAGTCAGAAACCGAAGACCTAAAATGTTTTGAAATCGACGAAAGGTTTGTTGAGAAGCGCTTGTCTGTCGTAACCTCTTGCAAGCACATCGACGAAGGCCTCACTGGCACCGCCATTGCCATAAAGACTCTCGACGCTAGAGCAATCGAGCGCAATGGCAGCCTTTAGACCTTTGAGGATTTCGTTTTCATCTCCGTCAACGTGGATAACGGAGCGAGCCTGTGGACGTCCCTTCTGTCTCGGCCCGATATCTAATGTTGCAGTTTTCAGCGCTGGAGCCTCATAAATCCCGCTGGAAGAATTCCCAACGACAGCATCCATTTGCCGCACGGTGTTCATGTAGAGATTGTGACCGAGTGAGTCGTGTATCACGACATTATCTCGTCCCGCCGCAAAGTTATGAATTTCCCGCGTGATATCGGATGCACCCGTATCGGCATTTACCCCAGTGAAGATGATACCTAAATCTGACGCCATAACGTGAAAAGCATTCAGAAGGGATGACAGTTCCTGCATAGCGACAGCGGGATCACGTGTGACCGGATGATATGTCGTGACAACATTAAATTTACGTGGGCGCAGCCCGAGCCTATCGAAAACAAATTCTCTCGGCATCCAGTCAATGTCCGTCAAAGCATCCAAGCCGGTATTACCGATATTAAAAATGCGGTCTTTGGGCTCACCCATTGTGATTAGCCGCAGCGCAGCTTGTTCATGTGTTGGAAAATGCAATGCAGCCATCTTCGATATTCCGTGCCGGAAAGCTTCATCATATGCGCCTTCAGTCACGTCGCCACCGCAAAGATGTGCTATGGGAATGCGCATAAGTGTCGCGGCGCTGGCCGCGCCGAATATTTCATACCGATCACCGAGAACCACAATCATATCGGGCTGTGCCGCAGCGTAAGCTTTAGACAGGCCTGAAATGGCACGGCTCAAGGTCTCTGAGGTTGCCAGCCCATCATCCGATTGGGTTAGGATCGGGATTTCATAATCAACGGAGAAACCGGCGCGTGTAATTTCATCAACCGTATAACCATGATCTTTAGACAAATGCGTGCCGGAAGCTGCGACCAGAAGCTCCAATTTAGGGTGATTTTCAATCGCTATCATGGGATGCCGGAGCAAGCCAAAATCAGCGCGGGTGGAGGTGACAACAAGACACTTCATAATTTCCTGACCTAACCTCACTTGCTCAATGATGAAAGAGTGCGTATCGCCGAAGTCGTTAATCTTAGCAACCCGTCAACAATATCTGTGTCGGGACTATAGGAGAGATTCTGATTCATGTTATCTTCGCGCCCTCGATTGATAATTTTTGGCGGAGGTGGTCATGCGAGAATGGTGGCCGACTGTGTTCGGTCCGGCAATGATTATGTTTTGGCAGGGTTTTTCACGATGGGAGACAAGGCCGTTTCGGGCTTTGATGACGTTCCCGTCTATAACGAAAAGGAAACCTCTGCCAAATCATTGTATGAACGAGATGTCGCCAGTCATTTCGTTATTGGTATGGGACGTCTGACGGGCGAAGATCATATACGGGATACGTTATTTGCAACAGGCTTGAACGCCGGCTTGTCCCCGGCAAAGATTATTGCGCCCAGCGCCGTGATTTCAAATTTGGCTGAGATTGGTGAAGGAAGTGTCGTGTTCCCTATGGCCTGCGTGAATATTGGTACAGTGATTGGTCGGAATTGCATTATCAACACACGCGCGGGCCTTGATCATGACTGTAAAATTGGTGACGGCGTACATGTCGCGCCCGGCGCGACCTTGTCCGGTGGCGTGAAAGTTGGTGAAAAGTCACACATAGGTTTGGGTGCGAGCCTGTTACAGAACATCAAAATTGGCAAACACGTTACGATAGGTGCAGGAGCCGTTGTGACTAAGGATATTGACGACCATCAGACCGCATATGGGGTGCCAGCCAGAGCCAAAAAATAAACATTTTACTTTTTGGAAACGCTCAAATATATGGGCGGCTCATTTAAATTTAGAGGGCGAAATGGCAGATTTAACAAAACTGTTGGAACAATTGAAAAAAGAAGAGGCGCAGGCTGCTTTAGCAGAAGCTAGAGCGAGGACTGTTGAAGCACGTCTTCGTACAGAACAAGCACGAGAGAGCTTATCAAAGTTTGCGGCTGCACCAAAAAGACGCCGCTAAAATCTTCTTTTAAAATTAATATTAAAGGCTCCCAAAGGGAGCCTTTTTTGTATTGAAAAACTCTGTTCATCCTCAGTAAAATTGAGGATTTAAGAAATCACGCTGTGGCGCAGTTTTAAAATATTCTGTCAAATCATCTGCTGTAGGGCTATTTTCTAGATAGGCTTTGGCCACATCATCGTCAAAATCAGAATTTCGCGTATAACTAATTTCCATTTCTCTGTCTTGCACAACAGGCTGCATGTCAAAAAGTTCACCGGAAGCAATTGTCTTCACGAGAGATTTGTGAGCAGCCCGCACGGCTTTCATGCCGAAAACGAAAGGCTCATCTCCTACAGGCTTCGGCAATGCGTGAAAGAGCATTGCCCCTGAGTCCAGGCCTTTGGACAACATATGAATTGTTGATCCAACGAGATCATAATTACCCTGCTGGAGGGCCCAGAAGTTGCACGAACTGCCACGATAATATGGTGACACTCCCATATGGATGTTGATGGCCTTGTTCTCGACCAAAATATTTATCAGTGGCTTGCGAATATAGGTAGCGCCAAATACGACATATACGTCGGATTCCAAAGCAGGTTTCAGACTTTCAATATCCAATTTAGTCAAATCGTGCATTTTTAGCGCCATGGATTTCACATTCGACGGCAAAAATGTAAGTCCGCCAAATACATCTCTTTCAGCTCTAATCACATTCGCGAAATAGTCTTGCATGACCTCGGATTTTTTAAAGAAATCATCAACTTTTCCGGGAAATACCGTATTGCATTCCTGTATCGCGTAAACCTCATCGGCAATCGCTGCCAAATCCTTGATGAGAGAGATATGACGCGGTTGATTAGATGTAAAAACAGTAATTTTCATTGCGCCATGCCTTTGGCAATATTGATATGGTCTTCACGCGGAATTTCCCAAATGGACCTGTTTTCAACCGGACTCATATTTGAACAGAAACTCAATTTCACACCCAAGCCTTTGAGGACGTCAAGCGTGTCGGCATTATATGAGTTGCAAGGATGTGAGGATACGACTGGTGGCCCAACCAACTGGGATAAATGATCAAAGTTTTTCTGATATTCCAGCTTTTGAGACTCATAGGGCAAATTCGCCAATGCAGTCGGATGGCTATAGGAATGCAGGCCAATCATGTGCTTTTCGTCTTTGAGATTTTTGATTTGTTCTTCACTCATCCAAAGCGCTTTTGCCATATCTTCAACTTTATAATCGCTCGCCTCAATCATCTCATCCATAATTGCATTATATCTCTGCGGCCCCAGCATTTTATCTCGTAAATATCTGAACTTACGATCATTATCAGAATAAAATGGAAAAGGCTTTAGATAGGCTTTGACATCAAAATCTTTCAACGCAGCGCTCGATTCTTCAGAATACTGGGTTTCCAAATGCTGAAAAAATGCGCCATAGAAATCGTCAATATCGTCAAATGCCATCGTCCGGAAATATCGATAGATTTCCAAGACTTCGATATTTCCTTCCAAAACGGAAGAATATACAAACCAGAATGCTGTGAGTCCGAATTCACGCATAACCGGTACAGCGATGTCATATTGGCACAAAAGCGCATCATCAAAAGTCAAACATAAATCGTCAGGTTTTAAAGTCCCCTCCTGTGACTTTGTGTAGTACTCTTCTGCCGGTAAAATCTTGTCGATTCCAACATGTATCAACATGTTCCGGAATTCTGTCGCAGATATGGCGCCCTGCCCTTTTGGGTGAATATCATCATAAAAATGATGAAACATTATTCCCGATGTCATATCCATCTCGCTTCGCGTAAGTGTTTTTCACTATCTATGTAGACTCTCTCAAAAAGTCCACTAAAGTTGCGAAAAGACTATTTCCTCTAGCCATAATTTCAGGCAGCTATGCCGGGAATTTACTTGCCACAGGCCAGTCAGAAACATAGGTGAAACCGCGCGGCGGTCAGGAGCAGGAAATCCGGTGAGTACAGACAATTCTCTCTTCGACACGCTATACAAATACGTCAATGTTGGCCATCCGAAAGGATATGAAAAATCCTGGTCCTATCTAGGGATGGATATTTGGCCTGTCGTAAAATCACAAATTGTCATGCGGGGCTCCAACATATTTTTTGCCGGCCGGAACATGACCTTGATTAAAGATCCTGTCGAGGCTGAGGCCCCCAAAGCTTCGAGTGGATTTTTCAATCGGTTTTTCGTAAAAGCCAAGGAAGAATACCCTGCGCCACCGGAAGTTGATAATGGTATTTTCGATGAGATGGTTTGGCCGGAATTCCCACTTCCGGAGGGCGGAGTCCCTGATGTCTTGGCCCTAGGCTATGCAACCAATCACAAAAAATTTGGTGAGACCTATTTCCAGCTTTGCATGGACCCCTGTCGTCTAGCGCTCGAAACGGTCGGTTACACGACCGCATGCTGCATTGCTGGCTTGAGTGCGGATGCAGACGGCGTTGAGAATGCTGCGCTAGATGACACATTTGGGATTGATGCAGAGTTTCGCGCCGCCCGTCGTCTCAGCAGTCAATTGCCGGATGTAAACTTGATGGGTTGTAAAGGCTTTGCTCAGTGGTGGGATGATTTAGACGCATTATTGGGGCGACAAAAATTCGTCACAATCGAACATATCGAAAATGTTATCAAACAGACGCGGATCACAGCCGAGTGGATTTACAGAACGTTCAAAGATGAGCCGCCCAAAGCCGTTTTGGTTGCGGCCTATTATGGTTTGATGGGTCATGGCGCCAGCTGGGCGTTTCGGAAGCTGAATGTTAATATCGCAGATATCCAGCACGGTGTGGCAGGCCCCGGGCACCACGCTTACTCTTGGCCAAACGCACCTAAGGAAAGCTACACAACGCTTCCAACCCACTTCTTTCTATGGTCAGACATAGAGAAAAGAAATATGATCACAGGTAGTGGAGATTGGAAACCCGGTTTGGTGGTTATCGGTAATATATGGAGATTGCTGGACGATATCTTAGCTTATCAAACAGCTCCGGATGTCCTCGTACAAGAACATCGTATGTCTGCTGTCGGCTCAATTGATGCGTTTAAACGCCAGTTTAGGGCGACGGGTTTACTGGATGATCCGGAAAAGAAGAATATTCTGCTTGCATTACACCCTGATGAAACTCTGGAATGGTTTCCTCGATTTAAGAAAATAATGCCGGATGAATGGAATATATTCATTCGTCTCCATCCGGGCGAGTATAATAAGGCCGGAAAGCTCGAAGCAAGATGTGCCGCTTTAGAAACCGAGAATATTCTCGTCGATTTACCGACACATATTCCTCTTAATGTCGTTTTAAATGAAACAGATATTATTTTGACAAAATATTCCTCAGTTGCTCAGGATGCTATGGCTTACGGTATTCCCACAGTCGCCTATTCTGAGGCCGCAACTCACTTCTTTGGTCCTGTGGAAATATCCCAAGTAAAAGTCGTACTTCCCTCTCCTGATATTATGGTCGCAGGAATAAAACAGCGCTTATCTGCGTATGCAACAGACCAGATTAGATCTCAGGGATCTTGTGATTTTGAAGAACTTGGAAACGCCATCACGAAGTCTATGGTTTAAGCGTCCTAATCCTCGATCATGATATCAGAGAGGTCTGCACTCGGGCTTTTGAAAGGCTCAGCAATTAGCCTTTTATATTGAGACGGCAGGATGTCGCGCGCATTAAACTCTGACTTCGTTATGGCGATAACACCCGAATTTTCCAGCATTAAGGCATGAGGTGATCGAGGTTTGATAAATGCACCTCGCATATGGTTTTTCCACACCACAATGAGAATGCCCTTTAGGGCACTTGCGATTTTCATACGTTCCGATTGCGGCAGCAAACGAAAGTCGTCCTCACGAACGTAGAGGGTCTCAGGATTATGCGTTAGGGCAGAAGCTAAGGTCAGGTAAAATGCGTTTCGCGGTGTAACTTTATTAGAGAAATTATACTGATCGCCGGCTGATTCGAGGAAAGAGAGCAATAAATGATGAATTTTCCGGGCTTCATCCCAATTTGCGGCGAGAGCCGGATAAAGAAATTTAAGCCGGCCAAAGTCAATTTTCGCTAATCCCTTAATCGCTATATCGCTGACAGTTTTCCCCAAGAGCAAATTGGGAGAGACAATGGACGGGTTCTGGAACAAGCGCGGAGCGGCATCACCAATCAAATTTTTCATGTGTCGATAAGTTGTCCAATCAAACGCACCTTGATTGGCTACAATTCCAAATGTTTCGCCGATAGCAATATCCAAACTAACTTCTCCGATTTGGACTTTATGCTCGGCTGAGAATGTTCTCGGCGCAGGCAAGTTTACGCCTTTGTCTAATTTTCTTACCAAATTCAGCTCTGCACTTATGGCTAATCTGTGTGTCGCTTCGGGGCGCAGTTCCGGTTGTCCCGGCTCCCCGATGATAGCAATCCGGAGCCCCGCTTTTTCAAGCGCTTTATAAAAAGCTGGGCGTTGATTCTGTCTTAGCTTTGCTGGGACTTCGTGGTCGAAGACTAAAAGTTCGGGATGGCTGTTCAGGGCCACGGCTAAACCATGAATCAATTCCACACTCAAATTTTCGACCAAATGACCGCTCTGCGTTGACATAATCGCGCTTTCGGACATGTTTTCGTAAAGTTTGTCCCAAAATTGTGATAGGGATGGAAATTCAGAATAAAGGCGCTTTAAGTCAAGCTTGTCATCTCCAAAGTCGGAAACGTTTAAAGGCTTTGGTTCCACCCAACGAGACGGAATATTTTGTAGAAGTTTGTTAACAACGGATAATGAATTTCTGTTTCGCGTAATATAAATCATCAAATCCGGACATCCGGAGCTTTTGTCCGACTGTAGATCCAAAATTTCGAGAGGCTGAAGCGGGGCTCCACCCAAATATAGGACGCTGTCTTCCGGGGCGATTTCTGTCACTATATTTTCAAACGCATTCACAACATAAACGCTTTCCGGTTCGGGCTTACAGAAGCGGTCGTAATCTAGTGAGGTTATCCAGAGAGGTATGGCCTGCTCTTTCAAAATCGTAGCCAATGTTATGCGTCGTTTTTGGTTGATACGGCGCCATTCCGCCTCGTCTAATACAATTGGACCTAATTGATCCACGGCATCTGCAATGGCAAAAATTAAGCCTCCGGCATCGGAATACACCGCTTGATTATCCAATGACCTGATTTTCGAGACAGCAGGGTTTTCAGGCTGGACTGTTTGATTTCTAGCTTTTCTCCAGTCCAATATATTGTAAGGACGCACACGTGGGAATGTCCCTAAGCCGGGTATTAATAGCATATTCTCATCACCAGATTGAGGTGTTCCCACAAGAACCAAACCGAGGGATGAGCCACTTAATTCCGGCGGGTTAGACGGCCTGTCATCCGGGACAACCTCGTCGCCAATGGCCCATCGACTATTCGGAAATGCCCGCAAGTAATTCCCATAATATGGATATGTATTACTGATCGCGACAAGAATTCGAACGACCGCAGTAACGCCGCCAAAGAAATAACGGGCCGCAATCAGTAATACGACACCCAGTGAGACCTGCAGTGCCAAATCATTTTGTGTCACACTTGGCAGCAATACAATGAGGGCGACCAACATAAACGCCAACGCCACATTCGAAACAAGCGCGCCGACATAAGTCATCCTTGTCCGAGTTTCGAAACATTCAAAAAACTCTTTCGAGGGATCTCCTAAAATGACATCGGATACAGTTGAGGGGGACAGGGTTTGAGGTTTTGGGAGCGTCGCGACATCTTTCAGAGCACCCGGCAGGTATCGACTTAATTTTGCCGCCCCTTCTAAAAATCCGGCAGACGCTTGACGGCTTGAATTAGCGACAAATACATAGGCAGGGATGAAGAAAATAAACACGGCAATCAACGTCATCATAATCTTGGGAACGAGATAGATAAGCGCTAAAAAGCTTGCCATCGCCATTACAAGCTGCGGTATGAGAAGATAGAGGCTCATATATATACGAGCCAGATAGCGAGAATCTCCCAAGATGAGCTTTCGAATAACCGCGACATCCAATAGAGGGTCAACCGATCCACTTCGGATCATTGAATAGTAAAAATCTGAAACCCGGCGCGACAGGCTGCGTTGATAAATCATGGAATGGCGAAGCACCAACCGATGACCAAAATAACTTGTTAGGGCAAAGGCAAGAAACAATACCGGAATCACCCAAAACGCCCATTTATCCATTGAATTCGTCAAGGTCGGTAGTTCCGGCAAACCGGGAATTTTCAGGGGTACATCGCTTGAGGAAAATATCGCCAATGGAAGCAATACAAAAGCCAAGGTCGAAAAAAACGGAGAAATTATCAGTAAAAATAAAGATGGAAGCGTATCAATAATGCGTGGACGCAGATTATCTCGACCTATCCATTTCAGGACAAATCCAATGAGATTTAGTATTTCAAATTTTTTGAACATTTAGCTCACTGATTTCTCGCCCCGTAATCAATCTCCTGCCTGCCGCAGATCCGTTTAATGAAATGTGGCTAAGTGTCCTGACTTTCCAAAAACGCAGCCGCAACATCTAAATCTTTTTTCGTTCCAAGATCGAACCAATATTCATTGATATGATAGACATTGGTTTTCTTACCGGCCTCTAAAAGAGCTTGAAACAAGCTGGGCATGTCATAAAAAACATCGTCAGGAATGAACCTAATCGCTTGCGGGTTCAAAACATTGATGCCTGCCGACACAAGATGTGTAAAAGATGGTTTTTCAGTAATACTCAAAATTTCCTTATCCCGAACGCTGACGACACCGAAGGGAACTTTCGCGCTGTAATCACGTACCGCCATAGTCGCGAGAGCCCTTGAGGCTTTATGCTGGGAAAGGATTTGGGCGAAATTTGCACCGCAGAGAATGTCGCCGTTTGTTACAAGAATATCTTGGTCCAACGCAAATTCCGCCAACTTCAAACTGCCGGCGGTGCCCATACGTTTTGTTTCTTCAATATAAGTGATTTCGACACCAAAGTCAGATCCATCTTTGAAGTAGTCCTTCAGGACATCTTTTTTATAGTTCACCGTCAGAAACATGCGGTAAAAACCGCTGGATTTTAGATTTCCGATAATCCGTTCGATCATCGGTATGCCTGCAACCGGCACCATTGGCTTGGGACAATTTTTTGTCAGCGGCATAAGCCTGGACCCAATACCACCAGCCATAATTACGACAGGATTATGAAGAACTGTCTGACCACTCAAATAGTCGACGTCAAACAATACATCTAGCAACACACCATTATCGTCAGTTACCGGAAGATGGCGGATTTTCTTAGTTTTGAAAATATCCCTTACGTCGTTAAAACTATAAGGCTGTTTAAGTGTAATCGGATTTCTATTGTAGATATCGGTTATTTTATCATTCCGTTTCAAACCCGCCAGCAATTGACGCCGGATATCACCGTCGGTCAAAACGCCATCCAGCCGCCCGTCAGAAGATACGATAAGGACGAAACCTTTTCCGCTTTTATCAATCGCCGACATCGCCTCAATGAGCGTAGAGACGGGAGAGATTGCAGAGATATTGGGCGTCATTTCTTTAGCCTCCCATCCGGTAATAGCAGAATTGATCTATATAATGCCCAAAGTTTGTCCGCCTGGGCGCTCCAAGAGAAATCGCGCTTCATGATTTCGAGTTGTTCAGACGTTGGACGTAAGCGGTCCCGCTCAGCATAGGCTTGCCTACAAGCTGCGGTGATGGCTTCTTTCGTATTTTCGGCAACGGGGATTGCATTGTCGAACTGCTCACAAAACCAACGCGTCGAGTAAAGCGAAGATACGACAAGCGGCAATCCTGACAGCGAAAACTCAAAAAGCTTATTGGGAATCGTGAGATCAATATTTCGAGTATCCGGCCACATAAAATAGACACTTGCATCGGCATCTTTGATGTAGTGGACGATGGCTTCGGCGGGGATTGGTGGAACCAAATGAACCCTGCCCTTCGCATTGTTTTCTTCGAGCAATGAACGAATTTGTTCACGTGCATGGTCGCTCATGGGGCCAACGATTGCCAAGTGAAAATCTTCAATATCCGCAATGGCGTCTATGATATAGGCGATTTTTTGGTTTCCTTTGTGGATTTCATAGACTTTGCCGACGAAGACAAATAGCGGCACGGAGGAATCCAAACCTAAATCCGTTCGAACGGTTCGCCCCGTCATAGCTTTGGGCATGCCTTTAATCACGGGAGAATTAAACACCACGGTTGGCTGGTCTTTCAATTTACATTCTTTGACCATTTCATCGCCAATGGCATGGGATACCGTTACCCATCCATCTGCCTTTGGCGCATATTTTTTTTCTTGATTGATGATCCACTTCTTCATCCGCTTTCCGGTTCCAGCGCGGCGGTCGGATTCAAGTTCATGGGCGTCATAAATTACTTTTGCACCCGTCCATTTGGCAATGCGGGTGGCCGCCTGCAGTGTGTAAAGATCATGCGCGTGAATGATTTTCGGATTTAAACGAGCAACAGTTTCTCCATACTCCAAAGTATATAGAAAAAACCGAGAATATCGGAACATAGTCCGGCCACTCTTTGTAATTTCGGCGAGTATCCGACGATGAATGCGCCCGAGTAAATTTGGCGGCTCAGGAATGAAACGTCGCACTTTCGCATGAAGCCAACGAACGCCTTTATAAATGAGGATGAACGGCAATGCGATGAACGCAAAGGGCAGAATTAGAAGCAAAATAATGCCCTTCGCAAAAAGAGCCAGCGCCCGCATAAAAAGAAAAGTTATGCGGTTTTTCTGCAATCTTAATGCAAGGGGGGCCGTGGCGCGGGCATAAGTCCGCGCGAGACTCTCACGCCACAGACTATGCCCGCGTGGCGCCAGCTTTTTTCGCTTGCCGCGTTTTTTGGCCCTCGCCGCCAAAAGATTCCTTCTCCGTTCAATTTTCTTCAGTACATTACCACTGACGGGCGGCGGTACGAATTTCGGCTTTATTTTCAAGCCAGTCATCGAAAACCACCAATGTAAAAAACTCGTCAGAATTTTCTCGAACAAACTCATCCGTTTCCAAACACCCGACTCCATATGCAGTCGCATTGTGACAGGATCATTCAGCATCGCCACATCGACAATGTCGATTTCAAATTCGTCAGAAAACCGGGCTAAATCTGTGTGGTAACGACGCCGTCCTACAATGACGACAGACAAACCTGATGCAGCCAAACTCCGCGCCTCTTTCAGCGCCCGCACATCCCAACCATCATTCGCGCACAACATGACAACATCCGGCTTCAAATACCGGAGATTGGGTAGAAAATCTTGTCCTAAACCACTCATGACTAGATTGTATCATCCAGGTCATATGAACGCTGACTTTTTGTGCCTAATATGTCCCAAAAGGATATAGGGGACAGACCGCCACCCGGGCGTTTCACCGTAACATTTTCGCGTGTGAATACATCATTTTTAGCAATTGGCTTTAATGCCACCAGACTTTTTCGGGCCGCAATGGCGTTTTCACGCTCGGTCGGACTGGGAACGCGGTAGCTGTGCCCCATTGCACGTTCCACAAAACGTATATCATCGACCATGGCCTTAAAATCATCAGGAGAGCTGGAGGCCGCATGATCCGGGCCGTCCATGCCTTTATCTAAAGTCACATGTTTCTCAATGATTAAAGCTCCGCGCGCAACCGCCGCGACGCAAGCTGCATTGCCTTCAGTATGATCAGAGAAGCCTGTTCTCAACCCGAATGCCTGGGAGAGCGTATCCATAGCAAAGAGATTCACATCTTCCGGCGGCGTTGGATAAGATGTCGTGCAGTGAAGAACCGCAACTTTTTCTTTCAACAATTCTCGCAGCGCCGGATCACACCATGCTGTCAAAAAATCTTCTCGGGTGGGCTTATCGGGAGGATTTTCCGAATATCCGAGCGCGATTACCATCAAGGCCTGCTCAACATCGTATAAAATCGACATGCCAGTCGATAAGATAATATCAACACCGAGCCTGGCCGCTTCATAAATCAAGGGCGCGTTTTGCAGCTCCCCTGATCCGAACTTGATTAAATCCAATTTCATCTCATTAACCAAAAACGCCAAACTCTCGTGGTCAAATGCGCTTGAAAGAAATTTAACGCCCTTGGCGTCGCAATAATCCCGAAGAACAAAATGAGCCTCATGCGGCAGCATGAGGGCTGTCAGCATGTCGACTTGGCTTTGGGTCTCATCCGTCGTTTCTTTCTGATAAGCAGCCTTTGGCGCTTTGCTGGATGATAATAATTTTGGAGAAAAGGTCTGGAATTTCGCATAATCTGCACCGGATTCGGCGACAACATCGATTAGCTTCTTCGCTATCGAAATATCACCGTTATGGTTGACACCGATTTCAGCAATTATTTTTGTAGACACTTTACATTTGCCCCGCTTGTGACTAGCTGCGCACCTATCTGCGTCATGTTGTTATTGCAAGAAAAACTCTTCAATTTTAGCATATTTCACTATACTCACGAAGCCAATTAGTCTTTGTGATTCAGTTTCTTGGATATGCTATATGTCACTTAACCCCATGCGAACACCCGGCGGCGCAAACATCGCGACAGGGCGGACAATATCGATGTTTAGCGGCGATCTCACGGCTCAGAATACGCTGATGTCAAAACGAGTTTCAGGAAAGCGCATTTTAGCCGTCGGAGCCGCAGGTTCAATCGGATCAAATACGATAAAGACTCTTCAACATTTTGGCCCAAAATCTTTGCACGTTATTGACCAAAATGAAAATGCGCTGGCCGAATTGGTCCGCCAACTCAGATCACAGCCCGGCGGACTTGCCATTGCGGATTTCAGAACCCTGCCATTGGATTATGGTTCACATGCGACATTACAATTCTTAAAAGCTCAGGCAGCTTACGATATCGTATTGAATTTCGCGGCAATAAAACATGTCAGGAGTGAAAAAGATCCTTTCTCAACATTGCAAATGTTTGACACCAACATCTTGAAACAAGACCGTTTTCTCAACTGGCTTGGACAGACAGGCTTTTCCGGTCGCTATTTCTCTGTCTCGACAGATAAAGCCGCTAATCCAAGTTCACTCATGGGTGCGACAAAGCGGGTCATGGAGCATGTCATGTTCGCGAGCGATGGGCGCAAGACACTAGGCAATGCGATTGTGACATCGGCGCGATTTGCCAATGTCGCCTTTTCAAATGGCAGCCTGCTTGAGAGTTTTGTAAATCGGATGAAACGCGACGAACCCCTCGCTTGTCCTATCGGCGTGACACGCTATTTCGTTAGCCTTGAAGAATCAGGTGAAATTTGCGCTTTGGCCAGTATTTTAGCACCGGATGGCCACATTGCGATTCCCCGTCTCAATCCCGAAGACCACCTCATACCCTTAGAAAAAATCGCGCGCGCATTTATTAATAACCAGGGTTTTGAGCCCCGCATATACGAAGATGAAGAGGCGGCCATCAAAAATTTGGAAACAGATAAAGCCGAAGGACGTTATCCATTGATCCTGACCCCCGCCAATACCGCCGGAGAAAAGCCTTACGAGGAATTCGTCGCGGAAGGTGAATCCGTTAATGAAATCGGCTTGAACGGCTTACGCAGCGTCAGCTACCGCAAAAGTCACGGCGATGTAGGCAGCGTTGTCGACCAGATACGGCAGCTTTTATCGGGTGAACATTCCGGCGCGCTGGAGACTGAATTTCTAAAGGCGATTATCGCAAAGCTTGAACCCAAATTCCTCGAAACTCACGTTGTGAGCCAATTGAATTTGGACCAAAGAGCCTAACTCTCAGAACGAAAATGGTCCGCGGAAGTAAATGATATGATCCCTCTCGCTATCCCCAATCTTGACGGAAATGAAGGGCTGTATCTACAGGCCTGTGTTGAAGAAAATTTCGTGTCAACCGTAGGACGATTCGTGACCGAGTTGGAGGACAGACTAGCGAAACGTACTGGCAGTGACCACGCTGTCTGTGTTTCCCAAGGAACAACCGGCCTTCACGCTGCTCTGACGTCTGTAGGTGTCAATACAGGTGATCTTGTAATCATACCCACGCTCACTTTTATTGCCTCCGCGAATGCCGTTTCGCATTGCAAGGCCGTTCCATGGTTGATGGATATAACTGAAAACAGCTGGACTTTAGATCCAGATCTATTGGAAAACGCTCTGAATACGCAGTGCCATAAAGATGCGGATGGCCAGTGTATCCACACGGAATCCGGACGGCGCGTTGCAGCCATTATGCCTGTACATACCATGGGTCATCCACCTGATATGGACCGTATTACGTCGGTCGCTAAAATGTGGAATTTGCCCGTCGTCGCAGATGCGGCTGCGGCCCTTGGAACGCGATACAAGAACAAAGAAGTCGGGCAGATGGGTGCGACTCTGAATGTTATGTCCTTTAACGGGAATAAAATCATCACAACTGGCGGCGGCGGCGTTATTTTAGGCCAAGATGATGCCCTTATGAAATATGTTCGTCATTTAACCACGACCGCGCGGGTCGGCAGCGGTTATGACCATGACATTATTGGCTTCAACTATCGTATGACAAATGTCCAAGCTGCCATTGGCGTCGGGCAAATGGAAATTTTAGAGCAATTTTTGACAGCTAAAAAAAGAATTGCGGATAGATACACTCAGGCTTGGAAAAAAATTGACGGCGCGGAAGGGTTCAGAAGCGAATCTTGGGGCGAAAGTAATCATTGGTTCTCCGGAATTTTCCTTCCGGCCCATTCGGCAGAAACTGTCAGTGCCTTACGCGAGCATCTGCGGGAGAGCGGCGTGGATGCCCGGCCATTTTGGAAACCCATGCATTGGCAGACCCCCTATCTTGACGCTCCCAAAACACTTACCGGAATCGCTGACCAAGTTTGGGAACAAATTTTACCCCTTCCCTGCTCAACGCAACTCACAGATCACGAGCAGCAAACAGTGATCGATGCGACATTATCATTTTTTGACGAGGCTTAACGGCCTGTCAGGACCCATTTTGCAATTGGCTGTAAATTCGGAACTTCCGGCAGTTTGGGAATATTTCGTGAATTTTTCTCAAGCTCAGTTAGAATCTGCGCTGCGAGTATTTCAGGTTCGGGAGAAGAATGGGTTATAGGGGTCACGGTTCGACCGGCGTCTAAGAAAGCCGGAGCTAAAACGGAATAGGCGATAACGGGCACGCCAAATTCCTCTGCCTCAAGAGCTGAAGTTGAATAGCCTGTCACAGCTAGATCCAAATTCAGCAAAAGCCTTGCCATATCAGTTTCGTCGCAGCTCTCACAGCCTTCCGGTAAGTCGAAAATAAAACCCTTTTTTAATGCCCCGGGGTGCCTCCGAACACCGATATGCACGTCATTCGGTAGCTCAGCTCGCAAAGCCTGCAACCATGATCTGGATTCGGTATATTGTAGGAAAATACAAATCCTCTTTGAACCGTGAAGCCTTCGGGCCGTCTTAACAGACCCAGAAACAGATCGGACAGAGCTTAGTCCAATAATTCTTGTATGCCCCACTCCCAATTGTTCGTCTAAATTTTCCGCAGAGCGCTTATCCCAACATAGAAAACCGTCCGGTCTCGACGCCACTTGGCTCAACTCGAATCCCGAATACGCATGATGAAAACGACCCTGCGCGCCGTGCTGGATATCAATCCTGCGAATGTCATGATCATGTGCCGCATAAAGTGCGCCCCACCCAACGGGGTTGTAATAATTGGTCATCAGCAGGGTTCGAATTTCCGGATAAGCCGTAAATAAAGTTCTGAAAAATTTCCGGCACTCAAGGATGACAGCGACGCGATGGACGAAAAATTCCGGAGAAAGATTAAGGTTAAGCTCGCGAATATTTGCTGATTGCAAAGCCGTTTCAAATATGTCCCACAAATCCTCCATCGCCTGAGCTTTCAGGGACGCATGATTGATGGCCATATCTGTATAGGATTTAATGCTTGCAGAGTTTTGCTCAAAAGCAAGCCCCTCCAAATCAGTATCATAATATAAGGCAAAACTTGACATGCCACAGTTGGCCAACTCAAATCTGAGCGGGTCGAAATGGGGGTTATAGAGCCCGCCCGCCCGCTTCAACGTCGGTCCAATATTCCCAAGACACAAGACATCAGGCCCGTCCATTTTGAACGTGAATTCGGCTTGCTTCGAAGCTGTAGGCCGACTGGTTCGCAAGATTTTCGTTTCAATTTTTGATTTTACTTTGTCCAAGAAGCGTGGAGATTTGGTCAGAGGATGCCCCAATGGCGCCGTTTGATATTGATTTAACAGAGTCATGATGAGGGCTGATTTCAATACAGGCCACAAAAAAATACCGTCGTAAACAGGTGTCGACAAAACACTCTGTCCCGAAGCTACCAAAAGAGGCTTGGCATTATTTTCCCATATTCGCCTCAGAGTTTCTTCGGACATCAATTAAAAAACACCTTTTTTGCAACAGTTTATCACGCTTGCTTGCCCTTCGCTTATACAATATAGGAACGTCGATATGAAATCTTCCCATTTCCGCTCTCAGGACATTAAAATGTTTTTAAAAATTTCCTCTGTTTGCTTGGCAGCCGCCGTGGCAGTTTCTCTGTCAGCCTGTAACGAGAAACCTGCTACGATTAAATCACCAGCTGTCCAAAATCCGGTAAGCACAATTGACGTTCCGCCTCCCAGTAAATGGGATGTTTTCTCGTCCAAATCTGCTGGCGTCTATTCCGTGGATGGAGAAGACTACCTTCCTGTTCTCTCACAAGGCTTGAAAGAGACTCGCTCCAGCCATAACGGTAAATCAGGAGTTATGAAGTATATAGACGGGAATCTTCTGACTGTAACAACTGAAGAAGGGAAAGCCTCATTCATTTTAAAAGGTAAGACCGTAGACCGCATCTCTGCTCGATCTGTAGCGTTGACGACAGACGCAATTAACTTAGCGTTTGTAGGCGATAATGGCTCGAAAGCGAGTTTTGGTAAAAGCCTGTCTGTTGGCGACGATTATGTCACAAATAATATTGACGATACAAATTTGACACGTGTAACTTTTCACGCCGTTCAAAATGGTGAACGGGTTTTAAAGAATGTTGTTTTGACAGCGCGGATTGACGGCGAATATGTCTATGTACCGCTGGATCTAAAGTAAATTTAGCGTTTAGAGCTGAACTTAGATTCGGCTTTTGACCGCGAAGGACAAAACATCGTCATTCGCTGAATCGGAAATGGCAGCGTGAGTTGCTCGGAGGGCGTAAATGGTCTGGGTTGCTATAATCGGGTGCATAGCATTGGCCATTATGGGTGTCTTCTACCGTCCATTGAACAATGACCTCAGCGAACAAGCTCCGAATACTATTGATGAGAAAGCATCTTCGCTTGAGACATCTTCAAGTTTTCTCGACGTTCTGAAAAATCTTGCTTTATTTTTGAGCGGTTTTTTCATCATTATTGGGCTGATTTCAGCCTTGTTTGCATCTGAATTTTTATCCCGAAACACCGTGACAGAACGTTTGTCTCAAAGCCTTATCACGCAGACCAATACGCTTGAGAATAATATAATTATCATTGACGGAGGTAGTTACGCGCATCGTGCAATTGACGGGCAAGCACTTGAGACCTTGCTAAAAAGACGCGGCTTCAACGTCACTGTTTTTCAAAGCAGCCTGCCGGGAGCTAATCATTTTGAACGTGCACGTTTGTTAGAGAGCCTATTAGGACGTCTAGCGTCCGAAAAAGAGGTTGGAAAACGCCGCATTGTTTTTTTGCGTGAGGCACATAGCGGTTATGATACTTACCCACTTAATCAAGTTCGTGATATTAATGATCGCGTGGTGGGCTATGCGGAACCTCTGAGCTCGTGGCGACAACTAAAAGCCATGGACCTTGTTAGCGAAGAGTCCCTGACTGAACCGCAAAAAGAAGCCGCAAAGGTACTGAAAAAAGCAACAGCGATTAATATGCTCGGGCTGGGGCGTCTGCGTGAGCCCGTCCTGACGAAGGATCTAAAACCTTATCCTGGATATAATCCGATTTCGAAAAACAGAAAACCCGTGACCCCGGCCACACTTGATAAAGCCAATAAATTTGTTGAGAACCATATTCTGGGACCGAACGCTGCAACCGGAGCGCCATCGAGCCGTGCGAAAAAACGCTGGAGTTGGAGCCAATCCGGTGTCTCTCCCAAAGTCGACACTTTGAAAGAACAACTCGTCGACATTGAATTGGCATATCTTCCTATCACGACAAACACGCGTGACTTGCGATATTTTAACTCTTATTGCCGCGACCCGAAAGCCGCATGCCTGTTCATCGACCAAGACTATGCCGATTTACTCAAGAGCTTTGATGACGATAGTTACTGGACAGATCCCAATCACCTGTCCAAAAAAGGAGCCGACAGTTACACCACTTGGCTTTCAGGTAAAATTATATCCCAAGCAGGTCTTGTAAAATGATTTTTACGGAACCCGTATTTTTTGCTTTTTTAGCTATCTGCTTCGCCATCTATTGGACAATGCGCGGCCGTACATTGCGGCATGTATTCTTATTAGGAATGTCCTTTGTTTTTTACGGATGGTGGGACTGGCGTTTTCTCATTCTAATAAGTTTCGTCATCTTGCTGTCTTGGGCCATCCCGCTTTTGAAACATCGATATCCAACGAATAAATTCATTATGCCAGCAGGTATTTTGTCGGCATTAGGCGTTTTAGCTGTCTTTAAATATTTCGGATTTTTTGTCGAAACCTTTCAAGATGCAATGGGCATCTTCGGCCTAACTTTATCGGCCCCAACCTTGAAAATTATCCTACCCGTCGGCGTCTCTTTTTTCACCTTCCAAGCAATTTCCTATATGGTCGATGCCGCGAAAAAGACGATACCATTGGAAAAAAGTATCTTGCGGGTCGGTTTATATATCGCTTTCTTTCCGCAACTTGTCGCGGGTCCGATTGTCCGGGCGACAGATTTTATGCCGCAACTTTTGGAAGATAAAATTCTGAAACGCTCTGATCTGATTGAAGGCACACGCGCATTTGTTATGGGCTTCATCTATAAGGCCATTTTTGCAGACAGCCTCGCCCCTTTCGTTGACCAAGTTTACGCTGCGCCAGACAGCTTTGCCTCGCATGTGAAAGTCATGGGAACCTTGGGTTTTTACGGACAAATCTATTTTGATTTTGCGGGATATTCACTCATGGCCATCGGCGTTTCACGCTTATTGGGTTTCAAACTGCCTGAAAATTTCCGCTTTCCTTACACAGCAACCTCTATCATCAATTTTTGGAGAACTTGGCACATTTCATTATCCGGTTGGCTCCGCGATTATCTTTACATCGCATTGCTGGGCGGCAACCGTTTTGGGCAGATCAAACGCTATCGAAATTTAATGGCGACTATGGTTTTAGGTGGATTGTGGCACGGGGCGAGCTTTGCTTTTATCCTCTGGGGTTTCATTCATGGCGGCGCCTTAATTTTGAACCATGGATTGCGGTTTTTGCTCAAGAACAGAACGGTCGCACCGATTGTTATGCTGGCAGGCGGATGGTTCTTAACGCAACTCGTGGCACTTCTCGCTTGGGTGCCTTTCCGGGCTGCAAGTAAAGAGGATGTCTTCTCTGTCTTTTCCGGGTTCCTCTCACCGCTTTCAACAGGCGATGGCAAGATGATTTTGGTGCCCTACGCTCTGATTTTCTTGCCCCTACTTGTCGATTGTCTGATCGTTGCGCCCCTGCATAAAAAGTCGGTTAATTTTGTAACACGGCCTTGGATATATTGGCTGGGTCTCGGCGCCATTTTTGCACTCGTACTACAAATTTTGCCACTGACAATCAGCTCGTTTATTTACTTCCAGTTTTAGTATCACGGGTGAGTGGCTGTCAGTCGCTTGCCCAATCTTCTCACTGGATTTTCCACGATACGATAAATGATTGCCGAAAAAATAAGTGTCAGAAAAAAGGTCAAGCCTATCCGCGGGACGCTCCCCAGCCCGTCTATTTTCTGTAAGCTGCGATAAACTAATGGATGCAGCAAATATACGCTGTAACTCAATTTCCCGGCTTCAATTGATACGGCTCTCAACTTGTCATCAAAGCGTGGTAATAACGCGAACCCAATGACTACGGTTAGCGTGCTAATCATCAAGGTGAGACCAACCATCCCATGCAAGAGTTGAACAGGACCCTCTGTTCGCAGAAAGAGGAAAGGGAGTATTGAGAAGGTAATAATGAGGACGCCCAGCTTCCAACTCTGCCATTTTTTACCATAACGCTGAAAGATCTGCGCAAAAAAACATCCCATCAAGAAATAGCCAATGAAAGCTATGGGTTGCGTATAAGCCGCCCAGATATCGCGCGTCATATTGAGCACATCATCCGGAATCACTTTATTGGTGAACCAGATTGAGAGAATAATTGAAAAGAAAGCCATAGCTCCCATGACGGCTGGGCGCTTTGATCCTGCCCATAATATAAAGGGAAACAGAATGTAAAATACGAACTCAATTCCGATAGACCACCCTCCGGTGACGATCGACGCTTTGCCGGGATCAAAGAATCCAAACATGAGCGAAAAGTTCAGCGGTCCTCTCACCGCAAAGTCCTTGGGCACTCCTAGAATAATGATAACACCAATGCACGTTAACCAGTAGAGGGGCGCTATCCTGAAAATGCGGCGCAGTAGAAAAGTCCGCACGTCTCGAATAGATGCGAGTCGATCTACATATGTCAGATATAGCGCAATACCGCTGATGACAAAGAAACCATAGACGCAATAATAACCAAGCACCGATAGACTCACCACCTTTTCATATCGAAGGACGTGATAGCACATGACTGCAAATGCAAAGAGGCCACGCAAGAGATCCAAACTGTAAAGGTAAGTCGTTGGCTTGTCGGAATTGGACATGTCTGTCCTTAACTACATTATGCGACAAAATGCATCCCTGTTTGCTATGAATGCGCCAGTTATTAAAACGACGAGAGTATCCCATAATCTAAAGGGATTAGTCGCATCCGAGATTTTATCTCTCTATTCCATCCACGTTTCAAATAAACCACACAATCTGTGTCTCCAATTATTATCGGAGATACACATGCTAAAATCATTTTTCTTAAAACTGCCTTTTATCGCGCCCGGACAAGCCCTCCGGCATATTACGCATAATGAAGCCTTAAATACATTGGATCAAATCCTTCATTTATCCATAGAAAGGCAGGTAAATAGCCTTCCGACGACAGCGGACGACGGCGAGCGCATTTTGCTAACCCAAGGGAGTCATGAGAGGGACATCGCAATTTTCCTAAACGGTCAATGGACTTATCACACCCCTGAAATTGGGTGGTTATGCTGGGATAAAAATCAGAGTCGCTTGCTTGCTTTTACTGAAGCGGGTTGGACCCCGACTGAAAGTTGGGATGGGACGTCTCCTCTCGGCATAAATACTCAGGCCGACACGGGAAATCGGCTCGCCGTTGCAAGTGATGCCAGTCTTTTTACGCATGATGGCACAGGCCATTCCGTTAAAGTCAATAAGGCCGGGCCCAATGAAACGGCCAGCCTTATCTTTCAGGAAAACTTTACGGGTCATGCCGAGATTGGTCTCGCCGGAAATAATGATCTGACTATAAAGACGAGCCTCGATGGAGCAGCTTGGCTTGACGCTGTAAGCGTAAATTCTGCGTCGGGACAAATAAGATGCCAGAGCCTGCAGTCCGGAACAATCTTTATTCCGGATGACCAAACCGCACAGATCCCAACACCTTCAGGCGGCGGGATAGTACTTTTCACAATTACAGATCCAAATTACGCTCGGGTCAGTCACAGCGCTATCATGGCATATGATAGCGGCAACTCCCCCCAACTTCTAACCCTCGCCGCCACAGCAAATGTAACAAACCAAGGAACCACACCTCTCACCGGAACAACGGGTCCGGGCTTCCGATCAAATATATCTGTGAGCCAAGGCGCGTTGACAATAGAGAATCGGGCTTCGGCGGATCATAATTACAGCTACACTTTTCTGTGCTGAATAAGGTAGTAACGACGCAGTTTCTGAAAAATCCCCACCCGTGCAGCCGATGCTTTACCGCAAATTGATTTCGGGTTAGCACATATGTATGGCACTCAATGCATCACGCCCTTGGGCTCGTCAGAATCAATTGATGGCCATGCAAATTGGCGAGACATTTTTTCAAAGATGGCAAAGCGCCGACAAAATTCAAAAAATTAAACTGCTTGGACAAACCGTGCTGTATCCGCACGGTTTGTCCGTATTCGAATCTTCGTCCACATTGAATGAGCTGACGGACGAACAAAGAACATCTTATAGATATCAAATTGGAGCGCGAATTTTAAAAGCGCAATCTTCACTCATTAACCGCCTTACATTACCGTTTCACTTCTCTGCTCTAGCGCTTCATTATCGTCGTCAACAGACTCGGCTGGCGCCATATATGGATTGGGATATTGGCCTTCAAAATGACCCGTTAGTGCAATGGCCTTTGCCCCCAGATAGCGACGCATTGCTCACCCAAAGGCGCAAAGATTTAATCGCCATAACTGACAGGATGGAAAAATTCGCTCCTCCAGGGCTCAGTCCCCCTTTCGCACAACCCCTTCTGTATGTGAGCGGTATGGCGAAATCTCGCACGCCCAGCGGCTACGGCATCAGAACACATCACATATTGGACTCGCTCAGACGGAATGGAGTTGAGGTCCAGGTCGCTTATCTTGGGCTAAATCTGGATTTTCAGAATAATGAACGCCTTTTGAAAGATGCAGAGACAATCTACGCAGCTTTAGGCAAAAATGCTGATATCATTCATTTGGTGAAGACCGCAATTGAAGCATTGGCGTCTCGGGCTCGGGCGGCGGGCGCGCGCTCTATTGCGAGCGGATCAAACTGGTTATCCGGCTATTGCGCTTTTCAAGCGGCACGGCAGCTTGGCCTCCCATTCCTATATGACGTCCGCGGACTCTGGTATCTCACAAGAAGCGCAGTTGATCCGGCCTTCGCAGCAACGTCCGCATATGAAATCCAACACCGTGCGGAGTTTGCATTGATGCGCGCCGCTGACCAAGTGTTCGTTATATCGGAGGGGCTAAAGTCGCTAGCCATTGAAAACGGTGTTTCACCAAAGCGAATTCGCGTCGTACCGAACGGAATAGATATTACTGGTAATTCAATGCCGGAATCACACAATTCGCTTCGCGATTTTTTGGGTTTAGACCCTGAAACTGACGTTATTGGGTATGCCGGATCAGTCACGCAATATGAGCAACTCGACATCTTAATTGATGCGCTCGCGCTCTCCTACAATAGCAATACAGGAAAATCCTGGCATCTCATCATTGCAGGTCAGGGCTCGGCTCTCGCAGCCTTAAAAACACAAGCAGCACAAAAACAGATGCTGGAACATGTATCGTTTATGGGCCACGTGTCGCGTGAACACGTTAACACCCTAATCTCAGCGGCCAGCCTTATGGCGTATCCACGAAGTGGACATAAAACATTTCAGTATGTACCCCCCCTCAAGCCGCTGGAACCTATGCTGAAAGGGACGCCCTGTCTGTTTTCCGATATTAGACCTCATCGAGAATTGGCTGGGCCGAAACAAAGTCGAGGATTTATCGTGTCGTCGGCAACTCCCGAAGCCTGGCAAGACGCAATCGAACTTTTACTTTCTGAGCCGGAAAGGTGCAACTCTATCACAAGCGAGGCCGCGAAATGGGTCAGGTTACACCGATCAATAGATGTTGTTTTCGCACCGTGGACCGAACGATTTAAATCTTCCCGTTAGCCGGGGCGTCCGCCATCAATGCCAAAACAGCCCTCGCCGCAGCTTGCGGAGCGTAAATGTCAGATTGCGCCAAGCCTTCTCTCTCTCGCGTTAATGCGATCAACTGTTCCTTCGCATCTCGTTCGCGGCCAAGGCCTTGGCGCCACGGACCAGAACCAATGGCAATAATAGGTACGCCTGCCGCCTTATATTCCGCAAACTTTCCGGGGACGACACATGTTCCCTCTGCAGCTGTCAATATGAGCGCATGGGCATTCACCTGGAACTGTCGCGCCGTCGCAGCATCTACTCTCCCATGATAAAAAACCCGGTCTTCCAGAGACTTCGTATCAATTAATCGCTGTTCGGTCGTCGTGAGCGGCCCGGCAAGATGCAGGATTAGGTCTGGGTTCTCTACCGCCGCCTTTTTAAAGACATCCAGCACAGGCGCCAGATGCCGATTGGGGTCGGAAAGGCTGAAAGCCCCAGTGTAAACGACATGAATCATATCTTTCGTAAAGGATTTATCGGGATAGCCATCAAAGAAATTGGCATCGCGTGCCGGCGGCGGATCGACGAAATTTTTGATCACGGACGCCGCGCGCCCGCTAATTTTCGCCGCCTCCTCTGCCATAGGCTGCGACACAGCCGTGACAATGTCTGCTTTGGCCAGCAATGATTTCGCGAAGGGTCGCTCAAGCCATCGTCTAAAGGCGTAACGGCGGACTGGGACAAGCGGGTATTGGAACCAAAAATCACGAATATCTGCATGCCAAGCGCAAGACCAATGTCTTTGTAGCATACGGCCAGCGACATGAAGGGACTCCGGCGGGCTGGATGTTATCACCCAATCAAAGCCATCCGGCCAGTGCTGAATGGCCGCTTTTGCAGCACGGCGGCACCAGCGGATATCTGCATCAGGATAAAGCAGCCACCTCCGAAAAAAATTCTTCAGCTTTACCGAAATTGGCAGCGCGGCATCAACTGCCTCAAGATCGGGTTCGGGTTGTGGATGGGGTACAGCCAAACCCGAAGCAAGTTCATCCCCGTTCAGCACCGGTGCAAGAACGCTGACGCGCGCGCCTGCTTCCCGCAAGCCACGCACCATTAACATTGATCGGCGGCATCCACCTGACACTAAGGGAGGATAATGGCGCGTAACGAACAAAATGCTCAGCGGCGCGGTCACCATACTAAAAAGCCATCAGCCAATCGTTGGCGCCCCGACGCTAACAAGCTTTATCCCTGCCTCTACAAAAGCGAGACGATCGAGAACCCGGCGCGTGTCAATGATCAAAGGTGTTTTAAGACCCGCAAACTGACTCGGCGTCAGCGTTTTATAAGCCGAGTGATCTGTAATGATAAATGCAGCCTCCGCATCTTGGACTGCCTCTTGAAGATCAGAGGTCAAATTAGGGGGATAACCACAATGCGTTTTCATATGCACGACATGTGGATCATGGGTTGCATATTCATAACCTGCTTTGCCTAGTGCCTCGATCAAGAGCTCCGTCGGTGTATCTCGCGCATCGTCAATGTCGCCGCGATAGGCGGCGCCTAATATGACAACTTTAGATCCGGGCTTCAGACCAAGATCTTCAGCCTTTTTCAGAAAGTGCTTGGCTTGCCCGTCATTGATATTCCGGCACTGACGCAACAAGTCTGTCTGGTCCGGATAACCGTCAATTAAAAACCACGGATCGACAGGAATACAGTGCCCGCCCACACCCGGTCCGGGGATATGGACATTCACACGAGGGTGCTTATTCGCCAATGCAATAACATCCATGACATCCACATTTCCCTCTTCCGCTACATGAGAGAAAACATTCGCCAATGCGATATTTACGTCGCGATAAGTGTTTTCCATGAGTTTTGAAAACTCCGCCGTGGCCGCCGTCGTCATATTTGGCTCACCCTTACAAAAGCTCAGATAAAAATCGCGGGCGCGCTCTGCAGCGCGGGACGTCAAACCTCCGACGACCCGATCATTTTCGAGAATTTCGCGCACCGTGTCTCCCGGGAAAACACGCTCAGGGCAATAGCAAACATCGACATCTTCAAATGGGTCAAGGCCGGCTTCACGTAATGCTCCGCCAATAACATTTTCAGTTGTGCCAATCGGGCTGGTACTCTCAAGGATAACGAGATCGCCTTTTTTAACCATGGGAACGGTTGCCTTGATGGCCGACTTCACCATAGTTAAATCGGCCGTCTTATCGGCAGATACGGGCGTCGGGACACAGATGATGAAAATATCAGCCGGCGCTCCCGTTAATGCGGCTTTCAAATTCCCTGAGCTGAGCGCCTTATGGACGACCTCTTGAACCTCAGTTTCGTCCAAACGGCAAACGCCGTTTTGAAGTTCGGATACGAGATCCTTATTCAAATCCACACCATGAACCTGATATCCGGCATTGGCAATCAAAGCCGCTGACGGCAATCCAACATAGCCCAAGCCTACAACTGTAACGGTTTTCAAAACGCACCTCTTTTGGAAACTTATTGGATCAATAAGAAGAATTTGACCCAGTACATTAAATAATATTTTAGGCCCGCGGCTTAACTTCTTGCTTAAGAATGTCAACTATCCGCTGGGAGGATTGGCCGTCACCAAACGGATTGGAAGCCTGCCGCATAGAGTCATATGCATCTTGGTCTGTAAGCAATAATTTTGCCTCGCGAGCAATAATCTGCGGGTCAACACCAACCAGTTTTGAGACACCGGCTTCAACTCCCTCCTGACGTTCTGTACTGTCTCGCATAACGAGGACCGGCACCTTGAAACTTGGCGCCTCCTCCTGGATACCGCCTGAATCCGTGAGGATAATATAGGCACGCTGCATAAGAGCTACCAACTCAGGATATGGAAGCGGTTCAATGAGATGGAAATTTTCTATACCTGTCAGCAGTTCCCGAGCCATACCTTGAACATTCGGGTTCAAATGCACAGGATAGACAAAATCGACATCAGGGAAATCTTTCGCCAGATCTGCCATGGCACCGAAAGCGCTCCGAAAACGGTCACCGTGATTTTCTCTCCGGTGTCCCGTAATCATAACAAGGCGATCCCGGGTAAGTTCGAGAGGTAAATCTCCCCCGCCGGCTGCTGTATGCAAGAGGGCATCAATAACCGTATTTCCTACCATGTAGGAGGTTCCGCATAAATTTTCCTGAGCGAGTACATCCATTGCGCGCTGGGTCGGAGCAAAATTCCAACGAGCCACTCGCTGCGCCATCTGGCGATACCCCTCTTCCGGAAACGGGCGATCAATATCATAGGTGCGAAGACCCGCCTCAACATGTCCGAACGGGACGCGCGCGTGGAAGGCTGCAAGCGCCGCCGCGAGAACTGTCGTTGTATCTCCCTGCGCTAAAACCGCATCAGGCTCATGTTTATGTATCAAGCGCTCCAGACCGGTCAAGCTGGAGGATAAAACCATGGACGGCGTTTGATTATGCTTCATAACAGCGAGGTCTTCATCCGGTGATAACTCGAACCAATCAAAAACTTGCGCCAACATTTCTTTATGTTGCCCTGTCGAAATCAATAAAGGTTGGACATCGGGATCAGCCAAACAGGCCATATAGACCGGCGCCATTTTGATCGCCTCGGGTCTCGTGCCCACAACCAGAAAAATTTTTATCATTATACACCCCGTATTGATTTAAGAGTAGGCTACCAGACAAGAGTAAGCCCAGTCCAAAAACGCATTTGATGGTCTATATCCTAAAAAAACCAGTATATTCAAGAAATAGGCTAAGTTACGAGATTTTATGCACGTAAAATGACAAGGATAAAACTATCTATTTTTTTAGCAAAAAGGTGCCAGTTGAACCCGTTTCGAGCCAACACCTTAGAATAGACCGATGAAACCTTATTTGCGGAGCATTTAGAGCTAAGCCAGTTCGGAAATCAGGCTCACGAAATCATCTACAAGAGCCTCGACTTTCACAGGATCATCCCCTTCGGCCATCACACGAATGAGAGGCTCCGTGCCGGAGGCACGTATGAGGATACGCCCTTGCCCGGAAAATTCGGCTTGTGCCGCTTCAATTGCATCTAAGAGCGTCGGATGTGTCACCGGATTTTCACCTGTATAGCGCACATTTTTCAAAATTTGCGGAACGGGTTTAAACACATTCAAAACTTCACTCGCCGGACGGCCTTGCCGCTTTATTTCCGCGAGAACTTGAATGGCTGCCATCGTGCCGTCACCTGTTGGACTATATTGCGTCATGAGCAAGTGACCCGATTGCTCGCCGCCAATATTAAAACCATCTTTGCGCATGCGCGCCGCGACATGGCGGTCACCCACCTGTGTCCGTACTAAATGCATGTCATTGGCTTCCAGAAAACGCTCCAGACCGAGATTAGACATAACCGTTGCTACCAAGCCATTTCCTCGCAAACGGCCCTGCGCTTTCCAACTTTTTGCAATCAGACCGAGGAGCTGATCGCCATCAATAACTTTTCCGCTCTCATCGCACATGATAATTCTGTCCGCATCACCATCCAATGCAACGCCGACATCAGCCCCTGTTTCGACCACGGTTTTTGAGAGAAGCTCGGTTGCCGTAGAACCGCATCCTGCATTGATGTTATCTCCACTCGGAGAATTTCCGATTGAAATCACTTCATCCGCCCCCAATTCCCGCAGCGTTTCTGACGCCGTCGCATAGGCTGCGCCGTGCGCGGCATCGATAACAATTTTCAGTCCGTCCAAGCGCTGGTTTTCTGGAAGTGTGGCTTTGCACAATTCAATGTAACGTGCTTGAAGCCCGTCAGGTGTATTGACACGACCTAATTCTGCAGAAGGCACAAGGGCAGTGTCACCGGCATCTAAGAGAGATTCGATTTCTGCTTCTGCTAAGTCCGACAATTTGCACCCATCCGGTCCGAAAAATTTCACGCCGTTATCAGGATATTTATTGTGAGAGGCCGTGATCATTACGCCCAAATTCGCGCGCAAACCCTTTGTCATGAGAGATACACCGGATGTCGGAATAACGCCTGCAGATATCACATCTACACCCACGGATGTCAGACCCGCAATCAACGCACTTTCAATCATGTCGCCGGACATACGCGTATCTTTTCCAATAACAGCCGACGGTCGTCCCTTTGCATTTGAAGCAAAATATTGACCGACGATTTGGCCCAATCGCAACATGCTAGTAGGCGTCATCTTGCCGGCATTTGCCAAGCCGCGCACACCGTCCGTTCCAAAAAATTCAGCCATAAGATACTCTTTTCTGCGCCTGATTATTTCTTTCCCCCTTAGCGTCCGTCAGGAGGAGTGTGTAGGGTAAATCTCTCGAAACGCAGTGCTTATCGCCGATTAAAATGGATATACTCAGGCGAAAGAGCTATCGCGAAGCAATGGATATTTTAGTGACAGGTGTCGCCGGATTTATCGGCTTTCATGCGGCCAAACGGCTCTTGGCAAACGGCCATACTGTCATCGGTGTTGATAGCCTGAATGATTATTATTCGTTAGAATTGAAGCAGGCACGCTTAGCACACCTAAAGTCTGAGCCTGACTTTAAATTCCATCATCTTGATATATCCGAAAAAAGGGCTCTTAAGTCCGCGCTTGGCGAAAGCAAGGTCACTCATATTCTTCATCTCGCAGCGCAAGCCGGTGTCCGTTACAGCCTAGAAAATCCGCATAGCTATATTCAGTCAAATGTCATGGGACATCTGAATATATTGGAATTTGCGCGCCATAGCGGCAACGTGCAACACCTCGCCTATGCCAGCAGCTCGTCCGTCTATGGAGAGCGGGAAGCGAGGACCGGCTTTAAGGAGTCGGACCCCGTGCGCGAGCCTGCCTCACTCTATGCCGCAACCAAATTGAGCGGCGAAATGCTGTCAGAGAGCTATGCCCGTCTTTATGGCATCCCTCAAACCGGACTGCGTTTTTTCACTGTTTACGGACCGTGGGGAAGGCCCGATATGGCTTATTGGATATTCACCCAGAAGATTTTAGAAGGGGAGCCAATTACGCTTTATGCACCGGATCTGATGAGACGTGACTTCACTTATGTAGATGATATCGTCGACGTCTTGCCAAAAATACTTACGAAAGCCCCGATGGGTCACGCAATTTATAATCTTGGAAATTCAGCTCCGAATACGCTTTATGACTTGGTCAATTCTGTTGAAACAGCCTGCGGACAAAAGGCCGAAACGATCATCAAACCTCAGCAAGCCGGAGATGTACGAAGCACATTTGCGGATATATCAGCAGCGAAACGGGATTTCGGATTTGCTCCGAAAACCAAACTAGAAGACGGTATTGCTCAATTTGTCGACTGGTACCGTGAGTGGAAACGTGAAAACCCTTAGAATCAAGCGTCAGCTTCGGGTTCAATAACAATACGGCTGGTTTTATCTTTTTTGGTTCGACTACCTTCAGGCCACTCGCCTGTCGCCATATAAATGAGCTCTTTCGCAATATCAGCGACCGTGTCGCCCATACGTTCAATATTTTTGGCCATAAACATGACATGCATGCAGCCGGAAATATTGCGCGGATCTTCCATCATATAGGTCAGCATTTCGCGGAAAAGCGAGTTGTGAAGACGGTCAACCGTTTCGTCCTGCATCCGTACTTCTTCGGCCATCTCCGAATCCGAGCGCTCATAAGCCGTCAGAATTGAGTTGGTCATCACCTGAACGGTTTCACTCATCTGAACCAAGGTCTCGATCGACCCGGTTTCCGCCTCTGCCTTTGTAATCGTATTTGTCCGCTGCGCACTATTGCGCACAAGATCGCCCATACGCTCAAAATGGCCGGCACTTTTCAATGTCGCCACGACTTGACGTAAATCCCCCGCAAAAGGTTGACGCAGAGCCAGGATCTTTATCGCAAGGTCATTGAGCTCGGATTCTAGGCGATTGAGTTGTTTGTCATTCGCGATCACTTGCTTTGCAAGCATGCGGTCTTCTTTACGTAACGCACGCGTGGCGGCTTGAATTTGAGAGGACACAATGCGCCCCATTTCGAGAAACAAGTCCCGCAGGCGGCTCATATCCTCGTCAAATGAAGAAACAATGTGCTCGTCACTCATGGATTATCCAATTCGGCCTGAAATATAATTTTGTGTGCGCTCTTTTTCCGGATTGGTAAAAATCTGTTTTGTGTCGCCGCTCTCCACCAATTCACCGAGATGGAAGAAGGCTGTTTGCTGTGACACACGGGCGGCCTGCTGCATCGAATGGGTGACAATCACGATTGTATATTTCTCTTTCATGGAGTCCATGAGCTCTTCGATGATGGCGGTCGCAATTGGGTCAAGAGCCGAGCATGGCTCATCCATCAGAATGATCTGTGGATCGACAGCGATCGCGCGGGCAATACAAAGACGTTGTTGCTGGCCACCAGATAAGCTTGTGCCGGGTTCGTCCAAGCGGTCTGAAACCTCATCATAAAGCCCTGCCCGCTTGAGCGAGGTGATCACGATGTCTTCCAAATGATCTTTGGACTCTGACAGGCTGTGAATACGCGGTCCGTAAGCGACATTATCAAAGATCGACTTCGGGAAAGGGTTCGCCTTTTGAAACACCATCCCGATACGAGACCGCAGGGCCACAACGTCGACTTTAGGATCATAGATGTCCTGTCCCGCAAATTTGATATCGCCTTTGACGCGGCAAATCTGGATCGTGTCATTCATACGATTAAAGCAGCGCAGGAACGTGGATTTCCCGCACCCTGACGGTCCAATCAAAGCGGTGATCTGGTTTTCCGGAATATCAAGGCTGACATTATCAATGGCTTGTTTCTTACCATAGAAAACATCGACATTGCGGGCCGTCATGATTGGCTTTGCACCAGAATCGGAAACCGGGGCGTCTGTGTTCATTTTTGTGTCCATTACCAACGCCGTTCCAATTTTCGTCTCAGATAGACAGCGAATACATTCATCAAAACCAAAAAGACCAGCAGGACCATAATGGCCGCAGAGGTCAATTCGACAAAACCTTTTTCCGGACTATCTGCCCAGAGGAAAATTTGTACCGGCAAGGCCGTCGCAACATCTGTCACCCCCTTCGGAACGTCCACGATAAAGGCAACCATGCCAATCATCAGCAAAGGCGCAGTTTCGCCGAGGGCGCGGGCCATACCCAAAATAGTACCCGTCAACATGCCTGGCATAGCGAGCGGGACCACGTGGTGAAATGTCGTCTGCGTTTTACTTGCGCCCAAACCTAAGGCGGCATCGCGTGTCGCTTGAGGGATAGACCGCAAAATGGAGCGGGATGCGATAATGATCGTGGGCAATGTCATAAGGGCCAAAACCATACCACCAACCAAAGGCGTGGACCGCGGCAATCCAAAGAAATTCAGGAAGATCGCGAGTCCTAACAGTCCAAATACAATAGACGGGACAGCCGCCAGATTATTGATATTGACTTCAATGATGTCTGTAAAACGACTCTTCTTCGCATATTCCTCAAGATAGACTGCCGTCAAAATACCAAGTGGGAAAGCAATCAAAAAGCAAATGAGTAGGCTGAAGAAGGATCCAATCGCGGCGCTTAAAATGCCCGCCATTTCCGGCTCTCGCGAGTCGCCATTTGTGAAAAACGCCGTATTGAACTTCTTCTTTATCTGACCTTTTTCACGCAAGGCCTCGACCCAGGCAATATCCTGATCTTTGAGGCGACGTAGCTCTTCAGGAATTTCAACCGGGTCGATCTTACCTTTGACATACAGATCAACCTCTGATGAAGCCGCGACCCAGACACGCTCAGACGTTCCCACCATTGCCGGCTTATTCGAAACCCGCTCTCCCAGATCAAAGGCGGCGCCATTACTTAAAAGTCCATAGAGGCGATTTCGGTCCTGACGGCTTGTGGCCTCAGGAACAACTTGTTGCAAACCTTGCAACAATATCGGCTTATAATTTGCCCGCAGAAGGTCGGACGAATTTCGGTTGCCGGACGGATCCAGATTTGCTTCCGTAAACTGCACATCCACAGCAACCATTGTTTTTTGAAAGGCACCAATGCCGCGGAAGAAAATCGCCGTAAACATGAACAGCATGAAGGATATGGAGATCGCGATCGCAATCCGGCCATACCACTGGAACCGCTTATGACGGGCATGGCGTTTGGCCATTTGCGGCGAAGTTGTCAGCAAATAATCAGGCATATTTCTGCTTATATTTATCAACAATACGCAGCGCGACGACGTTCAGGCCAAGGGTCAGGACCAAAAGGAAAAGCGCAATCGCAAAAGCGGCTAATGTTTTAGCGCTGTCAAATTCCTGATCCCCCGTCAGCAATGTCACGATTTGAACCGTCATTGTGGTAACGGCTTCAAATGGGTTAGCCGTCAGATTCGCAGCCAAACCCGCCGCCATCACAACAATCATCGTTTCGCCAATGGCGCGGGAAATTGCGAGCAAAAGACTGCCGATAATGCCGGGCGTTGCGGCTGGCAGAACAACCTTCGTCACCGTCTCCGTATGAGTTGCCCCCATCCCATAAGACGCATCCCGCAAGGCTTGTGGAACGGCATTGATAACGTCGTCAGATAGGGATGAGATAAAGGGAACAAGCATAATGCCCATCACTGAGCCCGCAGCCAGCGCGCTCTCAGAGGAGATTTCAAA